>LUYO01000117.1:0-16738 GCA_001603295.1 Rhodobacterales bacterium Alpha_02 | reverse complement strand
CGGATACGCCGAACGCTATAGATAACGGTTCCCATCTCGTGGCGCGCGGAACTGCCGTTGCGCGCGCCCGACCGTCATGAGTGGATGTATGGCCAAGACCAGCCCCCTTGAGTTTCTGCAGCAGGTTCGGACCGAGGCCAGCAAGGTCACGTGGCCGACCCGGCGCGAAACCGCGATCACGACGACCATGGTGTTCATCATGGCCATCCTTGCGGCGATCTTCTTCCTCGTCGCCGACATGATCATGAACTGGGGTGTCGGGTTGCTGCTCGGCCTCAGCGGCTGACGAACGACCGCCGAGGGGAACGACGACATGGCAAAACGCTGGTACATCGTGCACGCCTACTCGAATTTCGAGAAGAAGGTGGCCGACTCCATCAAGGAGCAGGCACAGCAGCGCGGTCTCGCGCACCTCTTCGAGCAGGTTCTGGTGCCGACCGAGAGCATCACCGAGGTGCGCCGCGGCCGCAAGGTGGCGGCTGAGCGCAAGTTCTTTCCGGGCTACGTCCTCGTCCGCATGGACATGACCGACGATGCCTATCACCTCATCAAGAACACGCCCAAGGTGACGGGCTTCCTCGGCTCCGACAACAAGCCGGTGCCGATTCCCGACCGCGAGGCTGAGCGGATCATCAATCAGGTCGAAGTCGGCGTCGAGCGGCCCAAGCCCTCCGTCAGCTTCGAGATCGGCGAGCAGGTCAAGGTGTCCGACGGCCCGTTCGCCTCGTTCTCCGGCCTTGTCGAAGAGGTGGACGAGGAGCGCAGCCGCCTCAAGGTGGCGGTGTCGATCTTCGGCAGAGCCACGCCGGTCGAGCTGGAATACGGTCAGGTCGAGAAGGTCTGACGTCGAGTTTTGCGGTTGCCGGCTTGCCGGCGCCCGCGTCCGCCGCCCGGCGTGCCGGTCGGCATCACCCCGTGGGAGAGGGGCCCCGGCCATCGCCGCCGGGACATGGCCCTCCGACCACGAACCTGAAGGCGGGCCGGCCATGCCGGATACGCCGACGAGGAGAAGAAAATGGCGAAGAAAATCACCGGCTACCTGAAGCTTCAGGTGGCGGCCGGTTCGGCGACCCCGTCGCCCCCGATCGGCCCCGCGCTCGGTCAGCGCGGTCTCAACATCATGGAATTCTGCAAGGCGTTCAACGCGCAGACGCAGGGTATGGAAAAGGGCATGCCGATCCCGGTGCTCTTCACCATCTTTGCCGACCGTTCGTTCACCTTCAAGCTGCGCACGCCGCCGGTCTCCTACTTCCTGAAGAAGGCCGCCGGTATCGACAAGGGCTCGAAGACGCCGGGCACCGGCGCGGCGGGTTCCATCACCAAGGCGCAGTTGCGTGAAATCGCCGAGAAGAAGCTCGTCGACATGAACGCCACTTCCATCGACGCCGCCATGCTCATGGTCGAGGGCTCTGCCCGCTCCATGGGCTTCCAGATCGCGGAGTGACCGACATGGCCAAGCTTGCCAAGCGCATCGTCGCCACCCGCGAAGGCATCGATCGCAAGAAGTTCTATCCGCTGACCGAGGCCCTCGGCCTGATCAAGCAGCGGGCCACCGCGAAGTTCGACGAGACCGTCGAGGTCGCCATCAATCTCGGCGTCGACCCCCGTCATGCCGACCAGATGGTGCGCGGCGTCGTGCAGCTGCCGCACGGCACCGGCAAGACCGTCCGCGTCGCCGTGTTCGCCCGCGGCCTCAAGGCCGACGAGGCGACCGCCGCCGGAGCCGACATCGTCGGCGCCGAGGATCTGGTCGAGACCATCCAGAAGGGCGAGATCGCCTTCGATCGCTGCATCGCCACGCCGGACATGATGCCGCTGGTCGGCCGTCTCGGCAAGGTGCTCGGCCCGCGCGGCCTGATGCCGAACCCGAAGGTCGGCACGGTGACGCAGGACGTCGCCGCCGCCGTCAAGGCGTCGAAGGGTGGTGCCGTCGAGTTCCGCGTCGAGAAGGCGGGTATCGTCCATGCCGGCGTCGGCAAGGCGTCGTTCACCGCCGAGGCGCTGCTCGACAACGTGCGCGCCCTGGTCGACGCCGTCCAGAAGGCCAAGCCGTCGGGCGCCAAGGGTACCTACCTGCAGCGTCTGTCGGTGTCCTCGACCATGGGCCCCGGCGTAAAGGTCGAAGTCGGCTCCGTGGGCGCCGCCTCCTGACGCGATTTCCGGCCCGCCTGGGCCGGTCGCCCCGCGAGGGGCAACGAGCTTCCCGCCGGCTCCGGCCGGCGGGNNCGGCCGCCCTGTCCGAGATTGCGGGTGTCCGGCCTTGTGCCGTGACCTAAGCCATGCGGACCGATCCTGGTTTTCCGGGTGACGTCGGGGCCTGCATGAGACGGGAGTGAGACCCGTAATTGCATCCGAAGGGCGGTCCGCCGTCCTTCCCTGGACGAGTAACGGTTCTGACTCTTCCCTCCAGCCGCGCCGGACTTCCGGGACGGGTTGGCGGACAGGCCGCGAACGTCGCGTGCGAGCCGCAAGGCGGACGCGCGGCAACAGCAACTGACGATGGGGCGCAAGCCTTGTCGTTCATCTGGAGACTGGCCGTGGATAGAGCGGAAAAGCGGGAACTGATCGACGCACTCAACGCCTCGTTCAAGGGCGCTGGCGTCATCGTCGTGTCCCACTACCAAGGCCTCACCGTCGCCGACCTGCAGGCGTATCGCGCCCGCATGAGGGAAGCCGGCGGCAAGGTCAAGGTCGCCAAGAACCGCCTCGCCAAGCTGGCTCTTCAAGGCACCGACGCCGAGCACATCACTGACCTGTTCACAGGTCCGACCGTCATCGCCTATTCGGCGGATCCGGTCGCGGCGTCCAAGGTCACCGTCGATTACGCCAAGACCAACGACAAGCTCGTTGTTCTCGGCGGCGCGATGGGCAAGACCAACCTCGATGCCAACGGCGTCAAGGCTCTCGCGAGCCTGCCGTCGCTGGACGAACTGCGCGCGAAGCTGCTGGGTATGATCAATACCCCGGCCACCCGCATCGCAGGCGTCCTGCAGGCGCCCGCGGGCCAGCTGGCCCGCGTGTTCGGGGCTTATGCCAAGAAGGACGAAGCGGCGTGAGGCCGTTCGACCTGGAACAAAAATCTGGTCCGAACCGTTACTGAAGGAAGAAGTGAAATGGCTGATCTTGCCAAGCTGGTCGACGAGCTGTCGGCCCTGACCGTCCTGGAAGCCGCCGAGCTGTCGAAGCTCCTCGAGGAGAAGTGGGGCGTTTCGGCCGCCGCTCCGGTGGCCGTCGCCGCTGTCGGCGGCGCTGCCGCCCCGGCTGCCGTCGAGGAAGAGAAGACCGAGTTCGACGTCATCCTCGTCGACGCCGGCGACAAGAAGATCAACGTGATCAAGGAAGTCCGTGCCATCACCGGCCTCGGCCTCAAGGAAGCCAAGGACCTGGTCGAAGGCGCTCCGAAGCCGGTCAAGGAGGCCGTGTCCAAGGACGAGGCCGCCAAGATCAAGAAGCAGCTCGAAGAGGCTGGCGCCAAGGTCGACGTCAAGTAATCGACCTTGCAATTCTGACGGTGGGCGGCTCGACAAAATCGGGCCGCCCAACGGTTGTTTTTGAGATGGCCTTTATTTGGCCCGAATCGGATCGAATTGGCTAAAGACTTGGCCGTTCGGTCGGCGGTCGGTTTGTCCCGAGCCCTTCGGCAACGTCGAGAACGTTGCGCATCAAAGGGTTCCGGTCTGCCGATCACGGTGTACGAGGGAAGCAATGGCGCAAACGTTCAACGGCCGCAGGCGTGTCCGCAAGTTCTTCGGAGACATCCGGGAAGTTGCCGAGATGCCGAACCTGATCGAAGTCCAGAAGGCGTCCTACGACCAGTTCCTGATGGTCGATGAGCCGAAGGGTGGTCGGCCGGAAGAGGGGCTGCAGGCCGTTTTCAAGTCCGTTTTCCCGATTTCCGACTTCGCCGGCACGGCTTTTCTCGAATTCGTCCGTTACGAGTTCGAGGCGCCGAAGTATGATGTCGACGAGTGCCGCCAGCGCGGCATGACCTTTGCCGCCCCGCTCAAGGTGACGCTGCGCCTGATCGTCTTCGATGTCGACGAGGATACCGGCGCCAAGTCGGTCAAAGACATCAAGGAGCAGGACGTCTACATGGGCGACATGCCGCTCATGACCGACAACGGCACCTTCATCGTCAACGGCACCGAGCGCGTCATCGTCTCGCAGATGCACCGCTCGCCGGGCGTGTTCTTCGACCATGACAAGGGCAAGAGCCACTCGTCGGGCAAGCTGCTGTTCGCCGCCCGCATCATCCCCTACCGCGGTTCCTGGCTGGACATCGAGTTCGACGCCAAGGACATCGTCTACGCGCGCATCGACCGTCGCCGCAAGATCCCGGTGACCAGCCTGATGTTCGCCCTCGGCCTCGACGGCGAGGAAATCCTCGACACCTTCTACAACAAGATTATCTACGAGCGCGCCAAGGACGGCTGGCGCATGCCCTATGACGCGGGCCGCATGAAGGGCATGAAGGCGGTTGCCGACCTGATCGACGCCGACACCGGCGAAGTGGTTGTCGGCGCCGGCCGCAAGCTCACCGCTCGCGCCGCCCGCCAGCTGGCCGAGAAGGGCCTCAAGGCGCTGAAGGTCACCGACGAGGAGCTGGAAGGGCTCTACATCGCCGAAGACGTCGTCAACATGCAGACGGGCGAGATCTACGCCGAGGCCGGCGACGAGATCACCCCGAAGATGATGGCGATGCTGACCGAACTCGGCATCGACGAGTTGCCGCTGCTCGACATCGACCACGTCAACACCGGTGCCTACATCCGCAACACGCTGGCCGTCGACAAGAATGAGTCGCGCGAGGGTGCGCTGTTCGACATCTACCGCGTCATGCGTCCGGGCGAGCCGCCGACCATCGACACCGCCGAGGCGATGTTCAAGTCGCTGTTCTTCGACGCCGAGCGCTACGACCTCAGCGCCGTCGGCCGCGTCAAGATGAACATGCGTCTCGACCTCCAGTGCCCGGATACCGTGCGCATTCTCCGCAAGGAGGACATCCTCGCCGTCATCAAGACGCTGGTCGAGCTGCGCGACGGCAAGGGCGAGATCGACGACATCGACAACCTCGGCAACCGCCGCGTCCGTTCGGTCGGCGAGCTGATGGAGAACCAGTATCGCGTCGGCCTCTTGCGCATGGAGCGCGCCATCAAGGAGCGCATGAGCTCGGTCGACATCGACACGGTGATGCCGCAGGACCTGATCAACGCCAAGCCGGCGGCGGCGGCGGTGCGCGAGTTCTTCGGCTCGTCGCAGCTGTCGCAGTTCATGGACCAGACCAATCCGCTCAGCGAGATCACCCACAAGCGTCGCCTGTCGGCGCTTGGTCCGGGCGGTCTCACCCGCGAGCGCGCCGGTTTCGAAGTGCGCGACGTTCACACCACCCACTATGGCCGCATCTGCCCGATCGAGACGCCGGAAGGCCCGAACATCGGCCTGATCAACTCGCTCGCCACCTTCGCCCGCGTCAACAAATACGGCTTCATCGAGAGCCCGTACCGTATTGTCGAGGACGGCCGGGTGACCGACAAGGTCGTCTACCTCTCGGCCATGGAGGAGAGCAAGTACACGGTCGCCCAGGCCAACGCCGAGCTTGATGACGAGGGCCGCTTCGTCAACGACCTGGTCATCTCCCGCCACGCCGGCGAGACGGCGCAGGTGGCGAAGGAACGCGTCGACCTGATGGACGTGTCGCCCAAGCAGGTTGTGTCGGTCGCCGCGGCGCTGATCCCGTTCCTGGAGAACGACGACGCCAACCGCGCCCTGATGGGCTCGAACATGCAGCGTCAGGCCGTGCCGCTGGTGCGCGCCGAGGCGCCGTTCGTCGGCACCGGCATGGAGCCGATCGTCGCCCGTGACTCCGGTGCCGCCATCGCCGCCCGTCGCGGCGGCGTCATCGACCAGGTGGACGCCACCCGTATCGTCATCCGCGCCACCGAGGACCTCGACCCGTCGAAGTCCGGCGTCGACATCTACCGTCTGATGAAGTTCCAGCGCTCCAACCAGTCGACCTGCATCAACCAGCGTCCGCTGGTGCGCGTCGGCGACGTGGTGGCCAAGGGCGACATCATCGCCGACGGTCCGTCGACCGACCTCGGCGATCTGGCGCTCGGCCGCAACGTGCTGGTCGCCTTCATGCCGTGGAACGGCTACAACTACGAGGACTCGATCCTTCTCTCCGAGAAGATCGTCGCCGAGGACGTGTTCACCTCGATCCACATCGAGGAGTTCGAGGTGATGGCCCGCGATACCAAGCTAGGCCCCGAAGAAATCACCCGCGACATCCCGAACGTGTCGGAAGAAGCGCTTAAGAACCTCGACGAAGCCGGTATCGTCTACATCGGCGCCGAGGTGCAGGCTGGCGACATCCTGGTCGGCAAGATCACGCCGAAGGGCGAAAGCCCGATGACGCCGGAAGAGAAGCTCCTGCGCGCCATCTTCGGCGAGAAGGCGTCCGACGTGCGCGACACGTCGCTGCGCGTGCCGCCGGGCGTCACCGGCACCATCGTCGAAGTGCGCGTCTTCAACCGCCACGGCGTCGAGAAGGACGAGCGCGCCATGGCGATCGAGCGCGAGGAGATCGAACGCCTCGCGAAAGACCGTGACGACGAGCAGGCCATTCTCGACCGCAACGTCTACGGCCGCCTGATGGACATGCTGATCGGCAAGACCGGCGTCGGCGGCCCCAAGGGCTTCAAGAAGGATCAGCTCCTCGACCAGGAGAAGCTGGAAGAGTTCCCGCGTTCCCAGTGGTGGCAGTTCGCCCTCGAGAGCGAGCAGGCCATGGGCGAGATCGAGGCCCTGCGCAAGCAGTATGACGAGAGCCGCAAGCGGCTGGAGCAGCGCTTCATCGACAAGGTGGAGAAGCTGCAGCGCGGCGACGAACTGCCGCCGGGCGTCATGAAGATGGTCAAGATCTTCGTCGCCGTGAAGCGCAAGATCCAGCCGGGCGACAAGATGGCCGGCCGTCATGGCAACAAGGGCGTCGTCTCTCGCATCGTGCCGGTGGAGGACATGCCGTTCCTCGAGGACGGCACCCACGTCGACATCGTGCTCAACCCGCTCGGCGTGCCCTCGCGCATGAACGTCGGCCAGATCCTGGAGACGCATCTCGGTTGGGCCTGCGCCGGCATGGGCCGCAAGATCGGCGAGATGCTGGAAGCATACCGGCACAGCCACGAGATCCAGCCGCTGCGCGAACTGGTGGTCGACACCTACCTCGGTTCGCCGAAGACGGAGGACATCTCCGCCTATACCGACGACGAGGTGGTGCTGCTCGCCAATCAGGTGAAGAAGGGCATTTCGATCGCCACGCCGGTGTTCGACGGCGCCCGCGAGCCGGACATCAACGAGCTGCTGGCCAAGGCGGGGGTGAACACCTCCGGCCAGTCGGTGCTCTACGATGGCCGTACCGGCGAGCCGTTCGACCGCAAGGTCACCGTCGGCTACATCTACATGCTGAAGCTCCACCACCTCGTGGACGACAAGATCCACGCCCGTTCGATCGGCCCCTACAGCCTGGTTACCCAGCAGCCGCTGGGCGGCAAGGCGCAGTTCGGCGGCCAGCGCTTCGGCGAGATGGAGGTGTGGGCGCTCGAAGCCTACGGCGCCGCCTACACCTTGCAGGAGATGCTGACGGTGAAGTCGGACGACGTGGCCGGACGCACCAAGGTCTACGAGGCGATCGTCCGCGGCGACGAAGCCTTCGAGTCCGGCATTCCCGAGAGCTTCAACGTGCTGGTCAAGGAAATGCGTTCGCTCGGCCTCAACGTCGAGCTGATCAACTCCAAGGAACACGCCGTCCTCGGGGACGAGCGGCCCCAGGACGCGGCGGAGTGATCCGGCGCGTCGCCAACTGACGGAGCGACCTTGAGCTGTCGGCGCGAAGCGCGCCGGCAGTTCGGTGCGTCCGGAAACCGGCGCCAGCGGCGCCTTCGGAATTTTTCATGCGGCCCCCGCCGGCGAGGCGGACAGACGGCGGTCGGGCGGCATCACAGGAGAACGAGCCGATGAACCAAGAGGTCATGAACCTTTTCAACGCACAGGCTCCCGTGCAGGTCTTCGACCAGATCAAGATCTCACTCGCTTCCCCCGAGAAGATCCTCAGCTGGTCCTACGGCGAGATCAAGAAGCCGGAAACCATCAACTACCGTACCTTCAAGCCCGAGCGCGACGGCCTGTTCTGCGCCCGCATCTTCGGGCCGATCAAGGACTACGAGTGCTTGTGCGGCAAGTACAAGCGCATGAAGTACAAGGGCGTCATCTGCGAGAAGTGCGGCGTCGAGGTGACGCTGTCGCGCGTTCGCCGCGAGCGCATGGGCCATATCGAGCTGGCCGCTCCCGTCGCCCACATCTGGTTCCTGAAGTCGCTGCCGAGCCGCATCGGCCTGCTGCTCGACATGCCGCTCAAGGACCTCGAGCGCATCCTCTACTTCGAAAACTACGTCGTCACCGAGCCCGGCCTGACGCCCCTCAAGCAGCATCAGCTCCTCACCGAAGAGGACTATATGCGCGCCCAGGAGGAGTACGGCGAGGACACCTTCACCGCGCTGATCGGCGCCGAGGCCATCCGCGAGCTTCTTCAGTCGCTCGACCTCGCCAAGCTCGCCGAGAAGCTGCGCCAGGAGATCGCCGAGTCGACCTCCGAGCTGAAGCCCAAGAAGCTCGCCAAGCGCGTCAACATCATCGAGGCGTTCATCCAGTCGGGCAACAAGCCCGAGTGGATGGTGATGAGCGTCATCCCGGTCATCCCGCCGGACCTGCGTCCGCTGGTGCCGCTCGACGGCGGCCGCTTCGCCACCTCCGACCTCAACGACCTCTACCGCCGCGTCATCAACCGCAACAACCGCCTGAAGCGGCTGATCGAGCTGCGCGCGCCGGACATCATCATCCGCAACGAGAAGCGCATGCTTCAGGAGTCGGTCGATGCGCTGTTCGACAACGGCCGTCGCGGCCGCGTCATCACCGGCGCCAACAAGCGGCCGCTGAAGTCGCTCTCCGACATGCTGAAGGGCAAGCAGGGCCGCTTCCGCCAGAACCTCCTCGGCAAGCGCGTCGACTACTCCGGCCGGTCGGTCATCGTGGTCGGCCCGGAGATGAAGCTGCATCAGTGCGGCCTGCCGAAGAAGATGGCGCTGGAGCTGTTCAAGCCGTTCATCTACTCCCGCCTCGATGCCAAGGGCTTCTCCTCGACGGTGAAGCAGGCCAAGAAGCTGGTGGAGAAGGAGCGTCCGGAGGTCTGGGACATCCTCGACGAGGTGATCCGCGAGCATCCGGTGATGCTGAACCGCGCCCCGACGCTGCACCGCCTCGGCATCCAGGCCTTCGAGCCGATTCTGATCGAGGGCAAGGCCATCCAGCTGCATCCGCTGGTCTGCTCGGCCTTCAACGCCGACTTCGACGGCGACCAGATGGCCGTGCATGTGCCGCTGTCGCTTGAAGCGCAGCTCGAAGCGCGCGTGCTGATGATGTCGACCAACAACATCCTGCACCCCGCCAACGGCGCGCCGATCATCGTGCCGTCGCAGGATATCGTGCTCGGCCTCTACTACCTGTCGATCATGAACGAGGGCGAGCCGGGCGAGGGCATGGCCTTTGCCGACTTCGGCGAACTCCAGCACGCGCTCGACACCGGCGCCGTGACGCTGCACTCCAAGGTGCGCGGCCGCTTCAAGACGGTCGACAAGGACGGCAACCCGGTTTCCAAGATCTACGAGACCACGCCGGGCCGCATGATGATCGGCCAGTTGCTGCCCAAGCAGCACAACGTGCCGTACGATCTCTGCAACGAGCTGATGACCAAGAAGAAGATCTCGGCGATGATCGACGCCGTCTACCGCCATTGCGGTCAGAAGGAGTCGGTGATCTTCTGCGACAAGATCATGGCCCTCGGCTTCAAGGAGGCCTGCAACGCCGGCATCTCCTTCGGCAAGGACGACATGGTCATCCCGGAGACCAAGGCCGATCTGGTCGGCGAGACGCTGGCGCTGGTCAACGACTACGAGCAGCAGTACTCCGACGGCCTGATCACCCAGGGCGAGAAGTACAACAAGGTGGTCGACGCCTGGGCCAAGTGCACCGACAAGGTGGCCGAGGAGATGATGAAGCGCATCTCCGCCGTGCAGAAGGACGACGTCGGCCGCACCAAGCCGATGAACTCCATCTACATGATGAGCCATTCGGGCGCCCGTGGTTCGCCGGCCCAGATGAAGCAGCTCGCCGGCATGCGCGGCCTGATGGCCAAGCCGTCGGGCGAGATCATCGAGACGCCGATCATCTCGAACTTCAAGGAAGGCCTGTCGGTGATGGAGTACTTCAACTCCACGCACGGCGCCCGCAAGGGTCTGGCCGACACGGCGCTGAAGACGGCCAACTCGGGCTACCTCACCCGTCGCCTCGTCGACGTGGCGCAGGACTGCATCATCACCGAGACCGACTGCGGCGCCGAGGACCAGGGTCTGCGCATGCAGGCGATCGTCGACGCCGGTCAGGTGGTGGCGACGCTCGGCGCCCGCATCCTCGGCCGTACCGCCGCCGAGGACATCACGGTGGCGGCCACCGGCGAGGTGCTGGTTGAGAAGGGCAAGCTGATCGAGGAGCGCGACGTCGAGCGCATCGAGAAGTCCGGCATCCAGTCGGTGAAGATCCGCTCGGTGCTGACCTGCGCCACCAAGATCGGCGTCTGCGCCAAGTGCTACGGTCGCGATCTCGCTCGCGGCACGCCCGTCAACATGGGCGAGGCCGTCGGCGTCATCGCCGCCCAATCGATCGGCGAGCCGGGTACCCAGCTCACCATGCGCACCTTCCACATCGGTGGTACGGCGCAGGTGGTGGACTCGTCGTTCATCGAGTCGACCATCGAGGGCACGGTCAAGATCCGCAACCGCAACGTCGTGCGCGACAGCGAGGGCAAGCTGATCGCCATGGGCCGTAACCTCGCCGTGGTGCTGGTCGACGAGGCCGGCAACGAGCGCTCGACCCATCGCGTGGTCTACGGCTCGCGCCTGCATGTCGATGATGGCGACAAGATCAAACGCGGCCAGCGTCTCGCCGAGTGGGATCCCTACACCCGCCCGGTGCTGACCGACGTCGACGGCGTCGTCGGCTACGAGGATCTGGTCGAAGGCGCCTCGGTGTCGGAGACCACCGACGAGGCGACCGGCATCACCAAGCGCGTCGTCATCGACTGGCGCGGCTCGGCCCGTACGTCGGACCTCAAGCCGGCCATCATCATCAAGGACGCCAACGGCAAGATCGGCAAGCCGCAGAAGGGCGGCGATGCCCGCTATCTGCTCAGCCCCGACGCCATCCTGTCGGTCGAGCCGGGCTCGCGGGTGCATGCCGGCGACGTGCTGGCCCGTATCCCGCTGGAAAGCGCCAAGACGCGCGACATCACCGGCGGTCTGCCGCGCGTTGCCGAGCTGTTCGAGGCTCGTCGTCCGAAGGATCATGCCATCATCGCCGAGATCGACGGCACCATCCGCTTCGGCCGCGACTACAAGAACAAGCGTCGCGTGCTGATCGAGCCGCACGACCAGAGCCTCGAGCCGCGCGAGTACCTGATCCCCAAGACCAAGAACTTCCATCTCCAGGAAGGCGACGTGGTCGAGAAGGGCGATTACATCGTCGACGGCAATCCGGCGCCGCACGACATCCTGGCGATCAAGGGCGTCGAGGCGCTGGCCGCCTACCTCGTCAACGAGATCCAGGAAGTCTACCGGTTGCAGGGCGTGGTCATCAACGACAAGCACATCGAGGTGATCGTTCGCCAGATGCTGCAGAAGGTCGAGGTCACCGAGGGCGGCGACACCGACCTGATGGGCGGCGATCAGGTCGACAAGCTGGAGTTCGAGCAGATCAACGAGAAGGCGACGTCCGACGGCAAGCGGCCGGCCATCGCCCATCCGATCCTCCTCGGCATCACCAAGGCCAGCCTGCAGACCCGCTCCTTCATCTCGGCGGCGTCCTTCCAGGAGACCACCCGCGTCCTCACCGAGGCGGCGGTCAACGGCAAGGTCGACACGCTGGAAGGCCTCAAGGAGAACGTCATCGTCGGCCGCCTGATCCCGGCCGGTACCGGCTCGCTGATGAGCCGCATCCGCCAGGTGGCGACGCGCCGCGACGAGCTGATCCTCGAGGAGCGCCGCAAGGACGCCCTCGGCGAGGGCGTCGAGGTGACGGTTGGCGAAGTCGATCGGATCGGCACCGCCGTCTGATCGCCTGGACCGTAGCGAGACAAAAAGGGCGCGGCGCTCCGGAAGGGCGCCGCGCCTTTCATTTGGAGGAATGGGTTCTTGCTCCGATATGGCCTGACGTTTGTCATCGGATTCAACTATGCGCATCCGGCGGCGAAATCGGACTTTGCCCAAATTCGCCGAGAGTCGCGAAAATGCGGAATGCCTTCCGCTTTACGGATTCGTGGGCGACCCAAGGATTCGCGGGCAAGGATTCGCTAGGGGCATCCGGGCAGCGGCTTCGGTCCGCCGATGTGGAAGCGGATTCGCCATTCCGACCGCTCGGCCCGGCGATAGACGATATGCGTATTGCATTTGTTGCGCCGGATCGTACGGAAATTATCGCTTTATGCCGGCGTGGAGTGCGCTGACAGCCGGGAGGCCGAGGTTTCCGCCTTTTTTGCGCGTCCGGCTTGACGGTCGGGGATAGTTTGAGTAGTGTCCGCCCACTTAAAGAGTTGGTCTGTAACGAGTGATCGATCACTGGTCCTTAAGCCTTTGATCAAGCATCGTTAAACGCAATTCGCTCCACTGGTGGTGAAAGCTGTTGTACGCACGAACGGTGCCGATCGGCATTGTTCCTCTGCTTTCCGCCGCGCCGGACGTGAGATTTCACGTTATCGGCGCGCTTCGTTTTGTGCGGGCGGGGTGCGGAGAGCTGCAAATTCGGTCAGGGAGCTGGCCTGTCGTCTTGGTTCTGGCGGCGGTTGGTTCTGTAAGGAAGTGAAGTTCCGGTCTTGCTGTAGATCCGGACGTTTGGATTGAAGGTGAAGGATGCCGACGATCAATCAGCTGATCCGTAACCCGCGCGTCGCGCCGGTTTACCGTGAGAAGGCCCGCCATCTCGAGGCTTGCCCTCAGAAGCGTGGCGTCTGCACGCGCGTCTATACGACGACCCCGAAGAAGCCGAACTCGGCTCTCCGTAAGGTCGCCAAGGTCCGTCTGACCAACGGTTACGAGGTCATCGGCTACATTCCCGGCGAAGGTCACAACCTTCAGGAGCACTCGGTGGTCATGATCCGTGGCGGCCGCGTCAAGGACCTTCCGGGCGTGCGCTACCACATCCTCCGCGGCGTGCTCGACACGCAGGGCGTCAAGAACCGCAAGCAGCGCCGTTCCAAGTACGGCGCCAAGCGTCCGAAGTGATCCCTGGCCGGATCCGCGCGTGAAGCCGGGTCCGGTCGGTCTTGTTTTGCTATACTCGGAGACGAAGTATGTCCCGTCGTCACAGTGCAGAGAAGCGCGAGATCAATCCCGATCCGAAGTTCGGTGATATCGTCGTTTCCAAGTTCATGAACTCGATCATGCAGGACGGCAAGAAGTCGGTCGCCGAGGCGATCGTCTATGGTGCCTTCGACAGCATCGAGACCCGCACTCGCCAGAGCGCCGTGCAGACCTTCCATCAGGCGCTCCACAACGTGATGCCGCAGATCGAGGTTCGTTCGCGCCGCGTCGGTGGTGCCACCTACCAGGTTCCGGTCGAGGTTCGGACCGAGCGTCGTCAGGCGCTGGCCATCCGCTGGCTGATCTCGGCCGCTCGCGGCCGCAACGAGAAGACGATGATCGATCGTCTGTCGGGCGAGCTGATGGACGCCGCCAACAACCGCGGCACCGCCGTCAAGAAGCGTGAAGACACCCACCGGATGGCCGAGGCCAACCGCGCCTTCTCGCATTATCGCTGGTAAGCCGGACAGGCGGAGACGAACATGGCTCGTACGCATAAGCTCGAGGACTACCGCAACTTCGGCATCATGGCCCACATCGACGCGGGCAAGACGACGACGACGGAGCGGGTCCTCTTTTACTCGGGCAAGTCCCACAAGCTCGGCGAAGTGCACGACGGCGCTGCCACCATGGACTACATGGAGCAGGAGCAGGAGCGTGGCATCACCATCACGTCGGCTGCCACCACCACCTTCTGGAACGGCAAGCGCCTGAACATCATCGACACTCCCGGCCACGTCGACTTCACCATCGAAGTCGAGCGTTCGCTGCGCGTGCTGGACGGTGCCGTCTGCGTGCTGGACTCCAACCAGGGCGTCGAGCCGCAGACCGAGACGGTATGGCGCCAGGGCGACAAGTACAACGTGCCGCGTATCGTCTTCTGCAACAAGATGGACAAGACCGGCGCCAACTTCGACCAGTGCCTGTCCGACATCCGCACCCGTCTCGGCGCCCGTCCGGTCGCCCTGCAGCTGCCGATCGGTTCGGAAGCCAACTTCAAGGGCGTCGTCGATCTCATCCGCATGAAGGCGGTGGTCTGGGAAGACGAGCAGCTCGGCGCCAAGTTCCACGACGAAGACATTCCGGCCGACATGCTGGAGCGCGTCAAGGAAGCGCGTGGCGAGCTGATCGAAGCCGCCGTCGAGCTGGACGATGACGCCATGGAGGCCTACCTCGAGGGCAACGAGCCCGACGAGGCGACCCTCAAGAAGCTGATCCGCAAGGCGGTTCTGATCTCGGCCTGGTTCCCGGTGCTGGCCGGCTCGGCCTTCAAGAACAAGGGCGTGCAGACGCTGCTCGACGCCGTCGTCGACTTCCTGCCGTCGCCGGTTGACGTGCCGCCGACCCGTGGCATCGATCCGAAGACCGAGGAAGAGACCGTCCGTCTGTCGTCCGACGACGAGCCGCTTTCCATGCTCGCCTTCAAGATCATCGAAGATCCCTACGGCGTGCTGACCTTCGCCCGCGTCTACTCGGGCGTGCTGACCAAGGGTTCGACCGTTCTCAACTCGACCCGCGAGAAGAAGGAGCGCATCGGCCGTATGGTGCAGATGCACGCCGACACTCGTGAGGACGTCGAGGAAGCCCGCGCCGGCGACATCGTCGCCTTCGTCGGTCTCAAGGACACCCGCACCGGTGACACGCTCTGCGATCCGCTGAAGCCGGTCATCCTTGAGAAGATGGAATTCCCCGAGCCGGTCATCGAGATGGCCGTCGAGGCGGCCACCAAGAGCGAGCAGGAGAAGCTCTCCATCGCTCTGGCCAAGCTGGCCTCGGAGGATCCGTCCTTCCGCGTTTCGACCGACCAGGAGTCGGGCCAGACGATCATCAAGGGCATGGGCGAGCTGCATCTCGACATCAAGATCGACATCCTGCGTCGCGCCCCGCACAACATCAAGGTGAACGTCGGCGCGCCGCAGGTGGCCTATCGCGAGACCATTCGCAAGGCGACCGAGATCGACTACACCCACAAGAAGCAGACCGGCGGTACCGGTCAGTTCGCCAAGGTGAAGTTCATCGTCGAGCCGAACGAAGTCGCCAAGGGCTTCACCTTCGAGAACAAGATCATCGGCGGCGTGGTTCCCAAGGAATACATCCCCGGCGTCGAGAAGGGCCTGAACTCGGTGATGACCTCCGGTCCGCTCGCCGGCTTCCCGGTGGTCGACGTCAAGGTGACGCTGATCGACGGCGCCTACCACGAGGTGGACTCCTCGGCCATCGCCTTCGAAATCGCCTCGCGCGCCGCTCTGCGCGAAGCCATCGAGAAGGCCTCGCCCGTGCTGCTTGAGCCGGTGATGAAGGTCGAGATCGTGTCGCCCGAGGAGTACGTCGGTTCCGTCATCGGCGACGTCAACTCCCGCCGCGGCCAGATTCAGGGCCAGGACATGCGCGGCAACGCCAATGTCATCACGGCCTTCGTGCCGCTCGCCAACATGTTCGGCTACGTGAACCAGCTCCGTTCGATGAGCCAGGGCCGCGCCAGCTACACCATGCAGTTCGACCACTACGAGCAGGTTCCGGCGGCGGTTGCCCAGGAAGTCCAGGCCAAGTACGCCTGAGTTCCCGACCGCTGACCTCAACCCGCTACACGAGACAAAGGAAGATATCCGATGGCCAAGGAAAAGTTTTCGCGGACGAAGCCGCACTGCAACATCGGCACGATCGGTCACGTCGACCACGGCAAGACGTCGCTGACCGCGGCGATCACCAAGGTTCTGGCCGAGACGGGCGGAGCGACGTTTAAGGCCTATGACCAGATCGACGCGGCTCCGGAAGAGAAGGCGCGCGGCATCACGATCAACACGGCGCATGTCGAGTACGAGACGACCAACCGTCACTACGCGCACGTCGACTGCCCCGGCCACGCCGACTACGTGAAGAACATGATCACCGGCGCCGCCCAGATGGACGGCGCGATCCTGGTGGTTTCGGCGGCCGACGGCCCGATGCCGCAGACCCGCGAGCACATCCTCTTGGCCCGTCAGGTCGGCGTTCCGGCCATCGTCGTCTACCTCAACAAGTGCGACATGGTCGACGATCCGGAGCTTCTCGAGCTGGTCGAGATGGAAGTGCGCGAGCTTCTGTCGTCCTACGACTTCCCCGGCGACGACATTCCGATCGTCAAGGGTTCGGCTCTCGTTGCCCTCGAGGGCGGCGATCCGGTGCTGGGCCATGACTCGATCCTCGAGCTGATGACCCAGGTCGACGCCTACATCCCGCAGCCGGATCGTCCGGTCGACCAGCCGTTCCTGATGCCGATCGAGGACGTGTTCTCGATC
>LUYO01000116.1:0-17332 GCA_001603295.1 Rhodobacterales bacterium Alpha_02 | reverse complement strand
CTGTCGTCGCTCCTCCGGACGGACCGACATGCGGAGGGCTGGAACGGAATCCCTCACGGCGGCTTTGCCATGGGCGTCTTCGTCGAGCTGGCGCTTCGTGCCATGGGAGAATCGGCGTCTTCATTCCCGGATCCCTGGACGGCCGAGTTCCGGCTGGGAGGGGCGAGCCTGCGGCGCGGAGATCGGGCCGATGTGAAGGTTGAAGCCACGGAGACGGGCGCGGAGGGCGCCGTCACCGTTCCGTCGTCGGACGCGCCCTATATGACAGCCGTCCTGCGGCGCCGGGGGACCGACCAGGAGTCCCTGGCGGCTTTCCAATCTTTTCTTCCCTCGTCATCTCCCGATCATGAACGGGACGGCATCCCCCTCCCCTTCTATCGGGACTGCCTGGTCTGCGGAACGGAGAGGGAATTCCCCGGCCTCAAGCGGCGTTTCTATCTGGCACCGCCCCCCGCGGTGAAAACCGTCATCACACGGGCCGGATCTGATGAGGGGGACAAAGAGAGTTTTGATCGCTTTCAGGTGGACGGGATCCTCCACCCGGTCGCCCCCCTGGCTCTCCTGGATGAAATCCTGGGCTGGGGCGGTTTCATGCTGGCGGGCCAGGGAGGCGTCACGGTCCGCATCCGGTTTTCGTTCCTGCGGCGGATCCGCGCCGGCGAAAAACTCATTTTCCTGGCCCGGGGCGACCGCGTGCGGGGCACATCCCCCTCGCGCATGCTCTTCTGGGCATCCGGCGGTGCTGCAGCCGTTCATCCCGACGGAAGTACGGAGCCCGTGGCGACGGCCACGGGCCAGTTCATGGTCGTCCCGGAATTGACGGAGCAGATGAAGACGACGCTTCTCCCCCGTGAATGGACGGAGCGGGCCTTCCGCCTGGCGGGTCCCCAAAAATAGGTCACAGAAAGAACTCTGTCCTATTGTCCTGCCCAAGGGCCGTTCAAAAATGCCCGGATGCAAGGCCCCCGAAATCCCGAGCCATGAGTCGTACTTTTTCGTACGTCGAATGGTGAGGGATGAGGGAAACGAAGCAGACGGGCGTTTTTCAACGGCCCGCCCACTATATTTTGTCGAAGTGATGCAGATCCGCACAGTCTCTAAAATGCCCGCCCCACCGCCAGCCCCGCTCCAGGAAGGCCCGGACGACGGGGTGGCCCTCTGAGAGCGTGCCCGGCGTCTCCGGACGCCAGGACGCGCCGGGGGGGCTGATCCGGCCGTCGCGGTAGAGAACGGGGTTCAGGAAGGGATTGATGTCGATGGCCCGGCCGAAGGCATGGTTGGAGAGCCGGTCCGTCCCTTCGACGACTCGGTAATTGAAGGCGGAGGAGTTGTTGTCCGCCATGGAGGCATCGTCGGACCAGCCGTAACGGACGACGGGGACGGCCCGTCCGACGGGGAAGCGGAGCGATTCCATGAGGCGGAATATGTCCCGGATCTCCGCCTCCAGGGTCTCGTGGACGACCATCTGGCCCCGATGGAGCCGGCCGTCCAGGCCGAGGTACTCCACCTCCAGCAGGCGAAGGCTCCGCAGCACCGCTTCCGGCGCGGCCGTTCCCGCCACGGCCTCGCCGAACGTCATGGCGCTGTCCACGATCACGCCCGCCGGCCCGCTTTCTTCCCGCATCAGTCCTTCCCCAGGCATTTCCCGGCGCAGGAAACCGACGACAGGTAATGCTCCCGGAAGGAATCCAGGACCTTCTCCACGGCCCCGGAATCGGCGGACACGTCGCGATAGATCTGCCGGATCAGGGTCTCGTTCATCCGCAGGAAGTCCGTCTCCCGCGGCGTGACGATGGTTCCCGCCATCTCCACGGTTCCGGGGCTGACGAGGATCTGATCCTCTCCCTCCCGGAAATAGACCTCCGGCCGGCCCTGCCGCCGGGGAAACAGGAACAGGGTCCAGCGGCCGTCGCGGAAGCGGCCGAGCATGTTCATCATCGGCTTTCCCTGCGCCGGGGGGACGCGGTCCAGGGCGTCGATGATCTCGGCGAGGATCCGCGAAAGCGGCTCTTCGCGGGCACCCTCCAGTGTCAGTATCGTCCTGCCGGCGTGGGTCCCGAAAGACAGGACGATCCCCTCCCGCTCGTGCACCGTCTTCAGGTTCCAGACGGACGGGGAGGCCGTCTCCACGGGCAGCGCCCCCAACGGAACGGCCTGGAGGTGCAGGTGGTCCGGAGCGGAGGCCCCCGACAGCGGCCCGTTGAAGAACACGGACCACACCGGGGAGAGCCTCCGGGCAAGGCCCGGCAGGACGCCGAGAACCGCCCGGACGTCCTGGAGGCGGTGCTCCCGGTGCACCACGGTCAGGTGGCGGGGGAAAATCGGGTAGGGGTTGCAGAGGATCCACCATTCGCCGAGGTACAGGATGCTCTCCTGCTCCCGCGGCCGGTTCTCCGGACAGAGGAAACAGGGTCGCCGGGCCACGGCTGCGGGATCCGTGTCCGCTTTGGTACTGTTGATCCGGCCGGGATTGAAGACGACATTCACCGTTCCGCCGTCCAGATCGAATGCCCGTTCCCAGACGCTCGCCAGGGCCACGGTGTTCTCGGCCAGAAGCTGCCAGGTCAGCATCTGGGAAGCGTGGAGGCGGAGGCACAGGTCGGGAAGGGATTCCCCGCCTCCGTCCCCGGGGTAGGCCATCGTTCCGTTCGTGTCGTCCGTTCGTCCCATCAATTCCTTTCCTTTCACCTTTCCGCGGTCCAGCGGTTCTTCCGCCGGCGGGCCGAGATTTCGAGGGTCCGGAGCCGGTCCTTGTAGGCGTCGTTCCGGTTTGCCGCCTCCACGGACAGCGCGGCATCGGTGTTTCCGCCCCACCTCCGGCACAGGTAGAGGGATTCGTAGATCCGCCCGATCTGGTAATCCCGGGAGATCCGCAGGGCCACGGCGTAGTCCTCCCCGTAGCCCACGTCGGGAAAGCCGAAGCGCCGGAGCACCGCCGTGTCGAATGCCCGGGGTGCTCCCAGTCCGTTGATCCGGAGGGCGTTGTTCCGTCCGTTGCCGGCCGTCCACTCCCGGTGATCGATGAGTCCCGGAGGGATCTCCCGGAGCCGCTCGTCCACCAGCCGGTAGGAGCCGACCGCCATGGCATACGGCCCCTCCCGGAGGAGGTCCACAATCCGCTGCAGCGCGTCCTTCCCCTCGTACAGGTCGTCCGAATCGAGCTGGACGGCATAGCGCCCGCAGAAAGGGGAGCGCATCGCCTCGTTCCAGCAGCCGCCGATGCTCAGATCCGTCCGTACCGGGACGATGTGCCGGAGCGCCCGGTTCCGCCGTGACAGGCCCGCCAGGACCTCCGTCGTGCCGTCGGTGGAGTGGTTGTCCACCACCAGGACGTTGAAGGAAAAGTCCGCCTCCTGGCCCAGGGCGCTGGCTGCGGCCTCCGCCACCGTGCCTTTCCGGTTCTTCACCGGGATGACCACGCTGGCATCGACCGGAAAGACCTCCCGGGACCGGGGAACCGGACGGAAGATGGGCGGCAGGTAGGCCCCGATCCGTTTCAGGTGGTCCGTCGCCGCCGCCTCGAACTCCCGCTGTGCCTCCCGGTTCCTCGGATCGACGTAATCGAAGTGCCGCTCCGCCGCCGCTCCGGTCTCCACCGCCGCATCCCGAATTTTTTTCCTGGAAAAGAATAGTCCGTCCAGCCGGTGGAGCCGGTGGTCCAGGGACAGCTTCAGCCGAAGGTCGTAGAAGCCGGCAGCCCGGAATCCCGGGACGGGACCGTACTTCCCGAGAGCGTACCGGCAGGCGGCCATGGACAGGAGAACGGCGGGGCCGAAATCGAATCCCTCCCGGATGCTCCCGGGCCAATAGGGGTTCACCGGATGGTCCGCCCATCCGCCGGGGACGGACTCCCGGCAGCCGCCGTAGGTCATCCCGGTCCCGGCCCGCCGCAGGGCCTTCCGCAGCGCCGCGAGGCCCCCCGGGAGCGGCAGGACCGCCGCGTCCGGATCGAGGACCGCCAGGGCCTCCTCCGTCCGGACCGCATCGGGGATACGGTTCCAGGTCCCGCCGGCATGGAGGGACTCGACTCGGAGGGAATCGACGCCCCGCCGTTTGAGCGGCGGGCGGCCCCCTCCGTGGAGGACGAGAATCCGCACCACCTCCGGCTCGGCGGAAAAGGCATCGATCATCCGGCTGGATGATTCCTTGCTCCCCTGCGGCAGAATGACGGTGATTCCGTTCATGATCCCGATGCTCTCGTGCTGCGATCCCGGCCCGCCGTCAGCGGCCTCCGAAAACCGGGTGGCGTGCCGCGGCAAAGGACACGATGCGGCTCCCCAAGGCGCCGTAGGAATATCCCGCGGCCTCGGCGGAGCAGGCCACGCTGGCGTCGGCGCTGATGTCGGCGTTGGGGTTCACGTCCAGGACGTAAAAAACGCCGTCCCGGAGGCGCAGGTCGATCCGGGCGTAGTCCCGGCATCCCGTCGCCCGGTAGGCCTCCCGGGAAATCTCCGCCATGCTCTCCAGCTCCTCCGGATCGAGGGGCGCCGGGAGCAGGGTCCGGATGGCCGTGTAGTGGAACGAGCCGGGGACAAACTTGGCCTCGAAGGTGCAGAGGCGGTCCTGGAGGCGGCCGATGTCCGAGTAGTCCATCTCCACGGCGGGCAGCATCTCCACGGGACCGTTTCCCCACAGGACGGCCCGGAACTCGCGGCCGTCGATGAACTCCTCCACCAGGGCCGGCTGCCGCCAGGTCGAAACAACGAAGTCCACCCGGTCCAGCAGCTCCTTCTCGTTCACAACGACGGCCTCGGCGGTGATCCCGGCGCTGCAGTGCTCCCGGAGGGCCTTCACGATGGCCGGGAACCTCCTCCAGCGCCCCCGCTCCGGCTTCTCGAACAGGGCACCCTCGGGCACGGGGACGCCGCGCTCCCCCAGGAGATCCCGGACGCGGCCCTTGTCTTCGCAGAATACAAGGGCCTCCGGCGCCGCACCGGTGTAGACGAAGCCCGCCCTGCCGATTCGCCGGGCCGCTTCGGCCTCGCTCCGTTCGATCCCCGGGATGGCCTCGCACCAGTTGAAGACAATCCACCCGGCCGGGTCCAGGCTCGACAGGACATCAAAATCGTTCCCGCCCCGAATGGGAATCTCCCGGACCCGGTGGCCTTCGCCCTCCAGGGCGGCGGAAAGCCGCCGGGTCTCCCGGAGGACCTCCTCCCGCGCACCGGCGTCCCAGGATTCGTCGAGGTTGAAGACGAGGAGCACCGGTTCAGGCGACGGCATGGATCCCTCTTTCCGCCAGCGCCTCCCGGCACCGCGAGAGCAGGTCCTCCAGCCGGGGAAAGCCTCCGTGCCGCCGTGCCGCGTCGGCAAGGTTCAGGAAGCCCCGGGGGATATGGTCCAGGAACTCCCGCTTCCCCTTGCGGAGCCCGAGGAACCCGTAGGCCCCCATGGCCTGGAGGAGCCGCTGGACCGAGGTCTCCCGGAAACGGGTCGCATCACCTTCTGCAATCTCCGGCAGCCCGCCGAGCCCGGCGTACCAGAACAGCATCTCCATTCTCTCCTCCTCGGCCAGCGGCACGTAGGGGTCGTACAGGAGCGATCCCAGGTCGTATAGAAGATTCCCGAGTCGCATTCCCTGGAAGTCGATCAGAACCGGCTCTCCCCGGAGGATCATGACGTTCTTCGACTGGAAATCCCGGTGAACGAGGCAGGGCGGGACCGCAAGCAGCCGCTCCGCCAGGGCCGACAACTCCTCCTCCAGGGCCTCCCGCTCCCGGCCGCCCGGCCGGATTCCGCAGACGGCGGAAACGAACGATTCGAGAAAATACTCCCGTTCCCAGCGGTACAGGTCCGGTCCGAAAGACACCATCAGGCTGAGCCTCCCCGCGGCCTCCTCCGGCCGCGGATACCCGTGGAGACGGTGCGCCGCCTCCAGGACCTTCCCGTAGAGGGGGCGGCGGATCTCCCAGGGGGCGTCCCGGAACGACCAGAGATCGGCGTCGCCGGCATCCTCCAGGAGAACGAACCCCTGCTTGGGGTCTTCAGCGAGGATGCGCGGCACGGGAACGCCGATTCCCAGGAGGAACCGGGCCGTCGCCGTAAAGATCGCGTTTTCCCGGCCCTCCGGCCCGTATTGCATCAGGACGGTCGAAGATCCGCCGGGTCCCGCCACCCGGTGGAAGGACCGGTCCGATCCTCCGCCCGCCAGGAGCGTCAGCTCGACCCTCTCCCCCGCATTGATGGACAGGACCCCTCTCAGCCAGGATTCGACTTCCACGGAAAGCGTCGTCATCGTTACAGGAAACCTTTCATGCCCGGTCGAACGGAACGAAGGGCCGTCCACCCCATCGCACCATGCATTATTTGCGGAACGCCCCGGAACCCCGGGCTGCAAACTCCGCATCCAGCCGTCTGTACGCCTCGACCGTGCCGATGTCGTGCCACGAGCCCTCGTCGACGACCACCGAGCCGACGGATCCCGGCCGCCGGCGGATCATCTCCACGAAGACGGGCACCACCGACTCGATCCGCCCGGGCTCCAGGCGGTCGAAGAAGGCCCGCTCCACCGCGTAGATCCCGGTGAACAGGCACTGTCGAACCCCGGAATTTCCCAGGATCCCCCGCATGTCGCAGATCCGCCCCTCCCCGTCGAGGCTGACGTTCCGGAGGCCACCGTCGCTGCGGAGCACCAGCGTCGCCTCCCGGCGGCCCCGGAAATGGGCATCGAGGAGCCTCTCCAGGGCGAGGTCGCTCACCACGTCCCCGTTGTAGACCAGGATCGTTTTGTCGTCTTCGTCCAGGAGGTCCTCGATGTTCTTCAGCCCCCCGGCGGTGTCCAGAAGCACCGGCTCGTGGCGGAACAGAACGGGAAGGCCCCGCCAGGTCCCCTCCGGGAAGGCACGGACATATGCCTCCGCCCGGTGGTGCGTGTTGACGATGAACCGCTCTACTCCCGCCGCTCGGAGGTGCTCCATGGCGTGCGTGATGATCGGCCTTCCGCCCAGGGGAAGAAGGGGCTTCGGGCAGTCCTCCGTGAGGGGCCGGAGGCGGGTTCCCAGCCCGGCGCCCAGGATGAATGCGGTCTTGACGGCGGGCCGCTCAGTCATAAAGCCTCGTCAGGGACGTCCCCGGGAAATAGCGTGCCAGGATCTCCTTCGCCTGGAATCCCTGGAAGGCCATGACTGCGGCGCCGATCTGGCAGAAGCCCACCCCGTGGCCCCAGCCGGCTCCGCGGAGGACAAAACGCTCCGGGAGGCCCGACGGCGGACCGTTCTTTTCCACGACAAAGGCGCTGCTGTAAAGATGGCTCCGGGAGAGCCAGCGGCGGATCTCCAGCTCCTTTCCCACAACCACGGTCCGCCGGGAGCCCTCGATACGCAAGCGAACAATTCGCCCCGACGGCCCCCGTTCGAGAGGAACCAGGTCCAGGAGATCCCCGAAATCCAGTCCCGATTTTTCCTCCAGGATCGCCTGCAGCTCCTCCCGGCCGTACTCGACCTTCCAGCGGAAGAAATCCGGCGTCTCGCGGTCGAAGTCGGGAAGGACGCTCTTCAGGATGTCCGGATCGCGGACCCGGCAGCAGGCCTCCGGCTCCGAGCGGATCCAGCGCTCCGCCTCCTCCTCGTTCGAGACGACCGGGAACGAGGCCGGTCCGTCCGCCACCGAAACGAGGTAGGGGACCGGGACGTCCTCCCAGGCGCTCTCGAAACGCTCCGTCCGGCCGCCGCAGCACTTGGAGTAGCGGGCGTCGCAGATCTCTCCCTGCCAGGTGAGAACCCGGCCCCGGGTCGCCGCCACGGCCTCCCGGGCCTTCTCCGTCACGGCCCCGACGCCTTGGTAGCGCTGGCAGTGGTCGTCGGCGCAGACGTCGAAGTGTTCGTGGTCCTCCCGGCCGTACCAGCGCCGGATCTCGGCGATCCCTGCATCGTCACCGCCGCCGGCCGCGTCCGCTTTCCGCTGCGGAGATTCCCGGTGCCGCCCCGCCTTCCGCTCCAGCATGGCCAGGAGCCAGCTCCGGGAGAGGACCGCGTGGGCCTTGAGAAACTCCGGGGGGGCCGTGGGGCTCATCTCCGAGGAGACGACGCTCTCCAGGTAGGCCTCCAGAGGGATCTCATTGACGGCAGAGAGAAGGCCGTCCCTGCACTCCAGGACGAGGTCGCCCCGGAAGGCCTGCTCCCGCGTGCGCTCCCAGTGGAACGCGACCCCGATGGTCACGTCTGCGAGAACGAAGGGGGAGCCGCCGGGAATCCGGCAACGGATGCTGCGGGCGACGATCGGCTTACCGCCGCGTTCGCCGCTCAAGATCACGTTTTCCCCATCCGCAACCGCCCGGAAGGGACCGGCCGGGAAATCGCGGCCGTTCACGGAAACGGTTTCCCGGAAGGCTCCGGTTACGGTTTCCGCCCGGTCGATGATGCCGACAGTTATGGTGGGTTCCATCCGGATCATGTGGCCTCCCCGCTCCGGCCGCAGGCGGAATGCGGCGTCACGCAGACTAGGGTCTTTTTGCGGGTCCGTCAAGGCTGGAAATGTAATGGACGCATCGTCCCCGATCAACTATAAGAAACGCGGCCACCGAGAGGAGGCAGTCCCGGGGCGGAAAGAGACGACGGAAATAAAATAGGATTTGAAATCCGGTTGATTTCCGCCGTCTCCCCGGATCCAGGGAACCCCTTCTAACCGCGATTCGCGGGGGCACGGCCGGGGGGTTCCAGAGGAGCATTCAGGAAGCTTTTCCATCCCTGCGGCATCGAATATCCGGCAGGCGATCCGCGGAAAAGCTTCCGCGACAACGGAATCCCCCGTGACAGCCCCCGCGCCAAGGTGCAAACATCCAGCAGGGACAGATTTTTCTCTCTTCGTTGATTCGCGCGAGACAAGGGCAACGCAGCAGACGCCCTTTCAACAGCCGTAACAAGGAACACCCATGACGACCAATCCTGTCATCGGCCTCACCATGTCCCTCCTGAAGCAGGAAGGGGCGGACGTCCTCAGGGTCCACCTGGACTATCCGGATGCCGTCGCGGACGCGGGCGGCCGGCCGATCCTCCTTCCGCCGGCGGAGGATCCGGCCTTCCTGCGGGAGGTCCTGCCGATGCTGGACGGATTTCTCTTCATCGGCGGCGCCGACTACGATCCCGTGCATTACAAAGGGCATGAGCAGCCGGCGGAGGAGCTCGTCGCGCCCCGCCGTGACCGCTTCGACCTGGAGCTGGCCCGGCGAGTCCTGGCAGACACGGACCTTCCTGTCCTCGGAATTTGCGGTGGCTGCCAGCTCCTCTGGATCGCCTGCGGGGGCGGCCTCGTCCAGGACATCCGGACCGAATGGGCGGTCCCCGGCGGCGGTTCTCCGTTTCCCCACGCAGGAAAAGACCGTGCCGGGATCGATCCGGGCCTGTACCGCCACGACGTTCTCCTCTCTCCGGACAGCCTCGCCGCCGCCGGCGTCGGGAATCCTCCCGGCAACAGGGTCGAGACCAACTCGTTCCATCACCAGGCGACCGATCCGGCTCGTCCGGCCCGACACCTTATCGTTTCGGGGATTTCGGAGGACGGTGTCGTGGAGGCCGTGGAGCCCGGCCCCGACACGGACTGGAAGCGGTCGGGACGGTTCGTCCTCGGCGTCCAGTGGCACCCGGAGCGGATGCGGGACGAGGAGCCCCAGCGGCGGCTCTTCGAGGCCCTCGTATCGGCGGCCCGGACCCGGAAAATGCGGGCACGGGACGGGCGGTAGCATGCCCGGAGCCGTCCACGCAGGCAGACAGCGGAACTTCACACGCCGGGAGACACGTCGCGTCCCATGATGAACCGCCTCCGCATCGCCCAGATCTATTTCTCCCCCCGGATGCTCCTGATGCTTGTCCTGGGGTTTGCGTCGGGGATGCCCCTGGCGCTCTCGGGGGGAACACTCACGGCCTGGATGGTGGCGGAGGGCATCGACATCCGGACCATCGGCGTCTTTTCCCTGACGGGCCTGCCCTACGCCTTCAAGTTCCTCTGGTCCCCGCTGATGGACCGGTACGTCCCGCCCTTCCTGGGCCGCCGGCGGGGCTGGATGCTGGTCACCCAAATCCTCCTGGTCGTAACGCTGGCCGCCCTGGGCTTCTTCAACCCCTCGTCGAACCTGCCCCTGGTCGCCCTCCTGGCGGTGGCCATCGCCTTCTTCAGCGCCAGCCAGGACATCGTCCTGGATGCCTACCGGACGGAGTACCTGACCCCGACCGAGCGGGGCGCCGGCGCCGGCGTCTGGATCATGGGATACCGGATCGCCCTCCTGGTCAGCGGCGCGGCGGCCCTCATCCTCTCGGACCACCTCCCCTGGCGGACCGTTTACGTCCTCATGGGCGGCCTCATGACCATCGGTTGCATCGCCACGCTGATTGCCCCGGAGCCGCGGCCGGAAGACCGGGAAGGGCGGGCTGTCGTCCCGCCCGCAAGCCTGCGGGAAGCGGTGGTGAACCCCCTTGTGGAGTTTTTCCGCAGGCCCGGATCGCTGGAGATCCTGCTCTTCGTCGTTCTCTACAAGATCGGCGACGTGGCGGCGGCCCAGATGACGACGCCCTTCATCCTTCAGCACGTGGGATTCTCCCGGACCGAGCTGGGGGCCGTCTACAAGGGGCTCGGCATGGTGGCCACCATCGCCGGCACCCTTGCCGGGGGAGCCCTGATGATCCGCTGGACCCTGCTGCGGTCCCTCGCCGTCTTCGGCGTCCTGCAGGGCGTCTCGACCCTGTCCTTCATCCTGCTGGAGTTCACGGGCCGGCAGATCTGGGCCCTGGGAACGGTGATCGGGATCGAGAATGTCACCGGCGGCATGGGCACGGCGGCCTATACGGCCCTCCTGATGGGCCTGTGCAACACCCGGTTCACCGCCACCCAGTACGCACTCCTGAGCAGCCTGATGGCCGTAAGCCGTTACGTGACCGGCGCTCCGACGGGCTTTCTCGCCGCCGCCGTCGGCTGGCCCGCCTTCTTCACCGTCTGCGCCCTCCTGGCCGCTCCGGGGCTTCTCCTGCTCCTGCGCTACCGGCGCTGGGGGGTCAACTCCGAGCCGGACGCAGGCCTCCCTCCCGGCGATGGACCGCCGGATTTCTCCCGCTGATTTCCGATGGGATAGAAAAAATGAATTGGGGGAAGTGTCCCTATTTTTTGGACAGGTCTTCCCGGGCGAGGAGGGCGGCCCCGAGGGCGCCGGTGAACTGGCAGGAGTGCACGATCCGGATCTCCGTTTTGAGCTCCTTCTCCAGGGCCAGGACGACGCCCCGGTTCTTCGACACGCCGCCGGTGAGGGCCACCGGGGGTCGGACACCGAGGCGCTCCAGCGGATCGCCCCCGTCACGGCCGGTCGGGCAGCGTCACATAGAGCCGGGCCCCGTCGTGGAGGGCGCCCTCCAGACCGAGGACGAATCCGTTTTCGTCCCGGACCGCCGCGTCGCCGTCGAGCGCCGGCCGGTACTGGTCGCCTCCGGCGGCGATCAGGGCGTGCTTCACCGTCAGGCCCCGGTAGACTGTCACGGGCCGGTCGTTCACAAAAACCTCGATTCGCTCCTTTTCCATCCGTTCCCCTCCCCGCCGCCTTCTTCGGTCAGCGCGCTTCGATCAAGAACGGCGGAAGCCGCTCAAATTCCCCGGACCTCGATGCGCCCCTCAACCCGGGGCCGGACGGGGGAGTTCTTTTTCAGGTAGGCCGCCGCGACGTCCCGGAGGTCGTCTCCGTAGACGATGCTCTTCCCCCCCCGGAACCCGGTGAACTCGTCTCCCCCCGCCGCCAGGAAGTCGTTCGTGACAACCCGGTACGTCTTATCCGCCGCAAGGGGCCGGCCGCCGATCTCGACGCCCACAATCCGCTGTCCGGCAGGCCTTGTCAGATCGGCCGTCACCCGGAGTCCCGAGACCTGGAGGCACCCGTGGCTCCCGCGGGCGCTCTCCTCCAGGATCTGAAGCACCTGCCGCCCCGTCAGGTCCATGGAGACCAGGAGGTTGTCGAAGGGCAGGAGGGTGTAGAGCTGCTCCAGCGTGACGGCCCCCCGGGGGATGTCCGTCCGGATGCCTCCGCTGTTCATCAGGGCGATGTCGGCCCCGGCGGCCTCCCTCATGGCGTCCGCGACCAGGTCGCCCAAGTTCGACTCGCCCCGGTAATTCCGCGTCAGGTCGACCTCCGTCGAGCCGACGACGCCGGCGAAGCGGTCCCGGATCCGGTCGTCGTAGGACGCGACGATCGCGGCGGTCGCCGAATCAAAGGCATCCTTCGGCCCCGAATGGACAACCTTCAATTCATTTTTCCGTGTGAAGCCGGTGATCCGGCCCTCCTCCGGATCCACCTGCAGTTCGAGAACACCCAGGTACTGGCCGTAACAGCCCGCCTGGACGATCACCGTCTTCCCCACCACGACGGGATCCATGACGGCGGTGTGGCTGTGGCCGCCGACGATGACGTCGATGCCTTCCACCTCCCCGGCCGTTTTCCGGTCCGCGTCGAGTCCGCAATGGGAAAGGACCACGACGAGGCGGGCGCCTTCCGCCCGGACCTGCCGGATCAGCCCCGTCAGGATGTCCTTCGGCTCCCGGAAGGTCAGTCCCGCCACATTCCGGGGCTTCGTCGTCCAGGCCGTCTCGGGGGTCGTGATCCCGATGACGGCGATCCGGATCCCCTTCCGTTCCGCGATGATCCAGGGCTTCACACCCGGCAGCGCCTTTCCCTGCCCGTCGACGATGTTCGCCGCGAGCCAGGGGGTGCGGGCCGCCGTCCGGAGCTTCTGCAGCGTGTCCAGCCCCCAGTCGAATTCGTGGTTGCCCACGGCCATGGCGTCGAAGGCCAGCGCGTTCATGATCTCCGTCACGGGGGCTCCCCGGAAGACGTTGGAGATCGCCGTTCCCTGGAACATGTCGCCCCCCGAAAGGAGCAGCGTCCCCTTCGGGTTTTTCGCCCGCTCCTCCTCGATCATCTGCGCCAGCCAGGCGGCCCCGCCGACGGGCCGCTCGGGGTCCACCGTCTTGACGACGCCGGGCAGGATGTGTCCGTGGGTGTCGTTGACGTGAAGGATGGTGAGCCCGACGGACGGACGGGCGCCCGCCGTGCCGGCAAGCGCACAGACGGCCGTCAGGCAGAGAAGCAGGATCAGGAACAGGGTCGTCCCGGGAAATGAACGGGTTCCGCCGGTGCCCCGTGCCGGTTTCTTCGAATTCATGAGATCTCCCTTGGAATCGACACTTTTCAAACCAGGCATTGCCGGCCGGTCGAATCGTTCACAGAACGATCCAGACGGCCGGGTGGTTTTTCAGCATTTCGTAGAGGCCCGTCCGGACGTTTTCGTCGGCCACGGTCAGCTCGACGTTCAGGCAGCAATACCGGCCGGTGGCGCTCGTGTTGGAGAGCGTCACGGAATGCGGAAGGTCCTGGATCACCTGCGTCACCGCCTCCCGGAGGGCCGCCTCGTCGGGACCGATGACCTTGTAGACCCATTGGCAGGGATATTCGATAACGGGCTTCCGGCGCTCTGCCGCCATATCGAGCCTCTCCTTTCTCCCGGACAGGCATGGCCCCTGTCCGCCGGCCCCTTATCGCATGAACGGGCTTGCACTGAAAAGCACTATGATGCGAAATGCCCATGACCTGGAGGGAAGGCATCAACATTTCTCGGAATCTTTCGGATCCAACATCCATGGAGGAAGCCGGCGGGATCAACGCCGCCTGCAGGCGGCCGGCCGAACTATTATTTGGCCAGGCACATCCCTCCATCCTGTGGTAGAAAACGGTGCCGTAAATGCCGGAGGAGCTATGGAATCGACGTTACCCCAAACCCCCGCCTGCCTGGAGATGGAGCGTCTCGGGGAGGCCTGGCCGTGGAAGTGCCGGCAGGCCCTGGTTGTGAGGGCCGGGGGGTGGAACGCGACGGAAGGCACACTCCGGCTCTGCTCCCGGGATGATCCGCGCTCGCCCTGGCGCTTCGCGCCCGGGGGCCTGCCGGTCATGCTGGGTAAGCACGGTCTCGCCTGGGGGCGGGGGATTCATCCCCTGACGGAGGAGGAAAAGCCGCGGAAGCAGGAGGGTGACGGGAAAGCGCCGGCGGGGATTTTCAGGCTCCGCCGGGCCTTCGGGTACGCGGTGCCGGAGGAAGTCCCCTGGATCCGGCTCTCCTACCGGCGGATCACGACGGAGACGCTCTGCATCGACGACCCGGTGTCGCCCTCCTACAACCGCATCCTGAACGGGGCGGGCATGGTGCCGGACTGGAAAAGCCGCGAGGCGATGCTCCGGGAGGACGGGCTCTACCGCCTGGGAGCCGTCATCGAGCACAATACCGATCCCGTCCTGCCGGGGGCCGGCTCGTGCATCTTCCTTCACCTGCAGCGGGGGCCGGCTTTGCCGACAGAAGGCTGCACGGCCCTGTCGCCGGAGGACCTGGAGCGGGTCCTGCGCTGGCTCGAACCGGATGCGCAGCCGGTCCTGATTCAACTGCCGGAGGGTGAATACGAAAGAAGGCGGGCCCCCTGGAGCCTGCCCTGAATCCGTCGATACAGGCACCGGACGCCGCCGAAGCACGAATCGTCCGATCCCTGCATCCACAGCCACAAAAAAGGGCGCGGGCCCATGACCCTCCGGTCACTCACCCGCGCCCTTGTCTTTTTTTCCCACCCGGCTCGCTTACTGGATGCTCCAGGTTGTTCCGGAGGGTCCGTCCTTCAACACGACCTGCCGGGCCTCCAGCTCCTTCCGGATCTCGTCGGCCCTGTGCCAGTCCTTGTTTGTCCTGGCCTCCCGGCGCCCGGCAATGAGCCGCTCGATCTCCGCCACGTCCAGTCCGCGCTTGGACGCTTCCCGCTCCCGGTCCTCCAGGAGGTAGCGGTCCGGATCCACGAGGAACAGTCCGAAGACCCGTCCGATCCTGTCGAGGGTCTCCCGGGCCTGGCGCAGGACCGCCATGGAGGCGGGCGTGACGCGGAAGGCCTTGTCCAGGAGATAGCCGTTCAGGTGGCGGATCACGTCGAAGACGTAACCCAGCGCCCGGGCCGTGTTGAAGTCGTCGTTCATGGCCTCGGAGAACCGCTCCGGCAGCCGGGACACGACCTCCGCCAGGTCCTTCTCCTTCCCTTCCAGCGATGATGGGGCGGCCTCCGCCGTACCCTCGCCCGCCTTCAGGGCGTCCCGGAGCGCCTTGAACGTGCTGTAGCACCGGTCCATGCCCTGCCGGGCCTCCGCCAGCGACTCCTCGGAGAAGTCGACGGGGCTTCGGTAATGGCTCTGGAGCATGAAGAAGCGCAGGACCTCCGGCGCAAAGCGCTTGAGCATCTCCTCGATGGTGAAGAAGTTCCCCAGGGACTTGGACATCTTCTCCGAGTTGATCCGAACGAAGCCGTTGTGGAGCCAGTAGTTGGCGAAGGGTTTCCCGTAGGCGCCCTCGGACTGGGCGATCTCGTTCTCGTGGTGGGGGAAGATCAGGTCCTCGCCGCCGCCGTGGATGTCGAAGGTCTCGCCGAGAAAGCGCTGGCTCATGACGGAGCACTCGATATGCCAACCCGGCCGGCCGGGCCCCCAGGGGCTCTCCCACCAGGGCTCTCCTTCCTTGCTGGCCTTCCAGAGGGCGAAGTCCAGGGGGTTCCTTTTCCGCTCGTTCACGTCCACCCGGGCACCCGCCAGCATGTCTTCCAGGTTGCGCCCGGAGAGTTTCCCGTAGCCTTTGAATCCCTCCACGGAGTAATAGACGTCCCCGTCCATGGCATAGGCCAGCCCCTTTTCCTCCAGGGTCCGGATGAGGCGGATCATGCCGTCGATGTTCTCCGTTGCCTTGGGCGTCACCGTCGGCGGCTCGATGCCGAGGGCGGCCATGTCGTCGTTGTGCCGGGCGATGAAGCGTTCCGAGATGTCTCCGATGGTCGTCTTCTCCCGGTTGGCCCGCTCGATGATCTTGTCGTCCACGTCGGTGAAGTTCTTGACGTAGGTGACATCGAAGCCGGCATAGCGGAAGTAGCGGTTGATGACGTCGAAGACGACGGCGGAGCGGGCGTGGCCGATGTGGCAGACGTCGTAGGCGGTGATCCCGCAGACGTACATGCCCACCTTTCCGGGCGTGATGGGTTTGAACTCCTCTTTCCGTCTCGTCAGGGTGTTGTAGAGTTTCAGGGACATGAAAGCTCCTCCGTAGGCGGGCGATCCGTCAGGAAATCGTTTCAACGCTTCGCCTGCAGGATTATCGAAACCGCCAGTCCTTGCGATCCGGGGGGAGCCGCACCGCATATCAGGCGGGCCTCACGGGAACACGGACAGCATGCCGAGCCCCGCGTCCTCCGGGAAACCGCACATCAGGTTCATGTTCTGGACGGCCTGCCCCGAGGCCCCCTTCACCAGGTTGTCGATGGCGGACAGCACGATGACCCGCCCCGTCCGCTTTTCCGACACGACGCCGATGTCGCAGAAGTTAGTTCCCTTGACCGACGAGATGTTGGGAACGCTTCCTTCCGGGTAGACCCGGACAAAGGGCTCCCGCTCGTAGAAGCGGCGGAACCGCTCCGTCAGGTCCGCGGTGGACATGCTCCTCGTCAGGCGGGCGTAAAGGGTGCTCAGGATCCCCCGGTTCACCGGAAGCAGGTGAGGGGTGAACGAGAGGAAGATCTCCCGGCCGGCCAGGACGCCCAGTTCCTGCTCGATCTCCGGCGTATGCCGGTGCTGGCCCACCTTGTAGGCCTTGAATCCCTCATTGACCTCGCAGAAGAGCGAGCCGATCTGTGCCTCCCGGCCGGCGCCGCTGACGCCGGACTTGGAGTCTGCGATGAGCGTCTCCGTGTCGATCAGGCCCTCTTTCAGGAGGGGTGCAAACCCGAGGATAATGCTGGTGGGATAGCAGCCGGGGTTGGCGACGAACCGGGCCGCCCGGACTTCGCTCCGGTACAGCTCCGGAAGCCCGTAGGCGGCTTCCCGGATCAGGTCCGGAGCTCCGTGCTTCTGGTACCAGGCCTCGAAGACCTCCACCTTCCGGAGGCGAAAGTCGGCGCTCAGGTCGACGACCTTCTTCCCGGCATCGAGAAAATGGGAAGCGACCTTCATCGCCCCGCCGTGCGGAAGGGCCAGGAAGACAAAGTCCGCCGCCTCGGCCACCTCTTCCGGAGAGGCATCGAGAAAGACCAGGTTTGTCCGGTCCGTAAAAACGGGATAGAGATCGGAAACCGCCATTCCCTTGTACTGCCGGGACGTAACGGCCGTGACCTCCACATGGGGATGGTTCAGGAGGATCCGGAGAAGCTCCTGGCCCGTGTATCCGCTGGCTCCGTAAATACCGACTTTCATGGATCGTCACCAGGAATCTCCGGCTTCGGTGGACGCCGGATTGAGGGAATTAGAATGCCCGGAAGGGGCGGAAAAAAAAAGGGAGGCCCGAAAGCCCCCCTCTCCGTT
>LUYO01000115.1:0-21678 GCA_001603295.1 Rhodobacterales bacterium Alpha_02 | reverse complement strand
TCATTGCACCCGCCTCGTCTGATCCTGGATTGGCGGCAGCGTCGCCGAGCCGTCGGCCGAGCGCTCGGCCGGCTGGACCGCCGCCGGCACCACCGGCTTCGCCGGAATGTCGGCGAGCGTGCCGATGTGGTTGGAGGTCATCGGCGTGAGATCGAGGATGTCCCGATGGCGTTCGAGCAGGTCGCGCATGCGGGCCGGGCGCGTCAGCAACGCCCATTCCGCCTTGAGCAGCGAGATGTCCTCGCGCGCCTGGGCAATCGCCGCCTGCTTCTTGTTGATGTTCTCGGCGGCGATCTCCGCCTCGTATTTCATGTCGTAGACGGCGGCGGCGGACAGCACCATCAGGAACACCAGGAGGGCGTTGATGTAGCGGGTCATGGCCTCCCCCCCGAAAGGCTCGGCACGCCGAGCGCCGCCCGGTCGATGGCGCGCGCCGGCGCGTCGGTGCGGATGCCAACCCTCAGCTTGGCCGAGCGGGCGCGCGGGTTGGCGGAAAGCTCCGCCGCGCCGGCCTCGACCGGCTGGCGGCCGGAGAGGCGGAAGGTGGCGGGCGGCACCTCGGCCTCCGGCAGATGGCGCGAGCCGCCGGCCCGCTCGCGCGAGCGGTCGGCGAAGAAGCGCTTGACGATGCGGTCCTCGAGCGAATGGAAGGTGACGACGACCAGCCGGCCGCCGGGTCTCAGGAGGCGCTCGGCGGCGGCCAGCGCCTCGGTCAGCTCGTCCAGCTCGCCGTTGACGTGGATGCGGATCGCCTGGAAGGCGCGCGTCGCCGGATGCATCTCGCCGAAGCGCTTGGCGCCGAGCACGCTCTCGATGGCGGCGGCCAGTTCGGCGGTGCGGCTGAACGGCTTTTCCGCCCGCCGGGCGACGATCTCTCGGGCGATGCGCCCCGACTGCCGCTCCTCGCCGTAGACCCAGAACAGGCGGGCGAGGTCCTTGACCGGCAGTGTGTTGACGACGTCGGCCGCCGTCGGACCGACAAGGCTCATGCGCATGTCGAGCGGCCCGTCGGCGCGGAAGGAGAAGCCGCGCTCGGCCCGGTCGAGCTGCATGGAGGAGACGCCGATGTCGAGCACCACGGCGTCGGCCGGCGCGGCGCCGGCTTCGAGGGCGAGACGGTCGAGCGCCGAGAAGGTGCCGGGAACAAGGCTCAGCCGGCCGCCGCTCTCGGCGACCAGCGCGGCGCCGGCGTCGATGGCGGTAGGGTCGCGGTCGATGGCGACCACACGGCCGGCACCGGCGGCCAGAATGGCGCGGCTGTAGCCGCCGGCGCCGAAGGTGCCGTCGACCACCGTGGCGCCGTCGAGCGGCGACAGTGCATCCAGCACCTCGGCCAGCAGCACCGGGATATGAGGCGTAGCGGGAATGCCGAGGAGCGCGGTCATGACGCGGCCTCCGGCCTCGGCGACCGCCTCAGCGCCCGCGCCCGCTCGCGCGCCGCAAGCTCGTAGGCGGCAAAGCGCTGGGGCTCCCAGATCTGGAACTTGTAGCCCTGGCCGACGAAGGTCACCTCGTCGGCGATGCCGGTGATCTCCAGAAGCGCCGGCGTCAGGCCGATCCGCCCCTCGCTGTCGATGGAAAGATGCACCGACGAACCGTAGAAGGCCGTCGACAACAGGTCGTGGTCCTCGGAAAACGGCGTGTAGCGGGCAAGGTTGCGCTCGATCTCGGCCAGCAGCAGGTTGCCGCCGCAATCCACCGCCTCCATGTCGATCGACGGATAGCAGTAGAGCCCCTCGAAGCCGTCGCGCGACAGCACCTGCCGGAACGGCGCCGGGACGGACACCCGTCCCTTCCGGTCGATCCTGTTGGTGACGCGCGATACGAAGCCGTTCATCGATCCCCGCAGCCCGCCGCGAGCGGCGCCTCATCTCCAGAACTGTTGGCCGGGATCCCGCTTCTCCCGAAGCGCTCCGACCTGGCGGCTCGCGTGACGCGGACACGACCGGCGACCGGGACGACTGTTGCATTCTGCAATGCGATGCCCCGATCGCGCCCAGCATCGAGGGACCGCGCGACTCTCGAAATCGACGAGACATCTGGCTCGGACCACCTGATTGCCGGGATGATTTGGGATAGCATGGGACCATGTGGGGCGTCAACGAAAGCCAAGCCGTTTGCACCGTTCTAGGACGGCTCTCCGCATTTATGCGGCGTTAGGCTTAACAAGTCGTTCACCACCGCCGGCGGCGCCGGCCGGGCACGGCGCAGAAGCAGGCCGGCCGGCAGGGATTGCCGGACGCCGGGTGCCGGAAAAGGCTCGGGGGCTCGAAACGGCAAGGCCCTGCCGTTCGCGCGAACGGCGGGGCCTCCGGAAGGCGGACGAGGTCACGCCCATGTCGTCCCATGGCCGGGCGGGCGGCGGACGCTCAGCGGGCGGCGGCGTTGCCGACCCGGTTGCCGGCGTCCTGGGTGGCGTTGACGGCATTGGCGGCATCCTGACCGGCGCCGCGGATGGTGTTGGCGCAGCCGCCGAAGGCGACGACCGCGAGGACGACGGCGCTGATGGCGAGAGCGGACTTGGCGGGCTTGGCGGACATGGGAGAGCCTTTCCTGTTTACTGGTGAAGCGCGGCCGGACAGGCCTTCCCCAAAGACGCGCAGGCCGACTTCCGGTTCCACCCTGCCAAGAAAAACGCCCGGACGGCGGAGCCATCCGGGCGCGGGATCGATGTTTGCGAGACGTCAGGGTCAAGGCGCCGGACATCGCCGGCGGCCGAGGGCCAACTCAGTCCTTGGCGCGCTCGACGTAGGAGGCGTCCTCGGTCATCACCACGATGCGGGTACCGGCGGTGATGAAGGGCGGCACCATCGAGCGAACGCCGTTCGACAGCAGCGCCGGCTTGTAGGAGGAGGCGGCGGTCTGGCCCTTGACCACCGGCTCGGTCTCGACGACTTCCAGCGTCACGCGCTGCGGCAGATCGATCGACACCGGCACGTCGTTGTAGACGCCGATGTGGCACTCCATGTTCTCGGCGAGGAAGGGGGCGCGGTCGCCGACCACGTCCTTGGGCACCGAGATCTGCTCGTAGCTCTCCATCTGCATGAAGGCGAAGCCGTGCTCCTCCTCGTAGAGGAAGGTGTAGGGCCGCTCGTCGATCATCGCCTTCTCGACCATCTCGGTGGTCTTGTAGCGCACCGACACCTTCACGCCGTCGTTGATGCGGCGCATGTCGATCTGCGTGGTGGGCGTGCCCTTGCCGGGATGGAAATTCTCGGCCAGCAGGACGACGTGGAGCTTGTCATCCAGCTCGACGACGTTGCCCTTGCGGATTTGGCTAGCGATGACCTTGACCATGACGTATCGGATATCCTGAAGACGGGTGGCGCGGCCTCGGAGCGGTGGCCCCAGGCGCGGATCGCGTCTCTCCTGACATTTTTGGAGCGGAAAGGAAAGAGGCGGAATGCAAGGAACCGCCGGAGAATCGCCCTGGTGGTCGGTCGAGCGGCATCTGGCCCGCCGGCCGTTCCTGGAGGCGCGTAGCCGCATCAAGCGGGCGGTGCGCGACTGGTTCGAGGCGCGCGGCTTCACCGAAGTCGAGTGCCCTGCCCTTCAGGTGTCGCCCGGCAACGAGGCGCATCTCCATGCCTTCGCCACCGAAAAGATCGGTCCGGACGGCAGCCGAGAGGCGCGCTATCTCCATACCTCGCCGGAATTCACCGCCAAGAAGCTCATCGCCGCCGGCGAGACGCGCATCTTCGATTTCGCCCGCGTCTTCCGCAACCGCGAGAAGGGGCCGCTGCATTCGAGCGAGTTCACGCTGCTCGAATGGTATCGGGCGGGCGAGCCCTACGAGACGCTGATGGACGACGCCGTGGCGCTGATGCGGCTCGCCGCCGCAACGCTCAAGCGCGACACCTTCGTCTGGCGCGGCCGCACCGCCGACCCCTTCGCCGAGCCGGAAAAGCTGACCGTCGCCGACGCCTTCGCCCGCCACGCCGGCATCGACCTCCTGGCGACGCTCATCGACAATCCCGCAGCCCCCGACCGCGATGGCCTGGCCACACAAGCGCGGGCGCGCGGCTACCGCGTCGTCGCCGACGACAGCTGGACCGACATCTATTCCCGCATCCTCGTCGAGAGCATCGAGCCGAACCTCGGCATGAACAGGCCGACCATCTTCTACGAGTATCCCGCCTGCGAGGCTGCCCTGTCGCGCCCGGTCGCTCGCAATCCGCGGCTGGCCGAGCGCTTCGAGCTTTATGCCTGCGGCATCGAGCTGGCCAACGCCTTCGGCGAGCTGACCGACGCGGCCGAGCAGCGCCGGCGCTTTCAGGAGGAAATGGAGATCAAGCAGCGGATCTACGGCGAGCGCTACCCGCTCGACGAGGACTTTCTCAATGCCCTCGCCCATATGCCGGAGGCGTCGGGCATCGCCCTCGGCTTCGAGCGGCTGGTGGTGCTGGCGAGCGGCGCCCGCTCGATCGACGACGTGGTGTGGGCGCCGGTCTGATCGCCTACGCCGTGATCTCGATGCGCGTGCCGTCCGGCATGGAGATCACCGCCTCGTAGAAGCCGTCACCGGTGGTGCGCGGCTCCGAGACGAGGCAGCCGTCGGCCCGGCAGCGGCCGGCCAGCGCGTCGACGGCGGCCTCATCGCCCAGCGATATGGCGATATGATCCCAGCCGACCCGCTCGGCCGGTGGCGCCGCCTCGACCCACGGCCCGGCCATCAGTTCGATCTGGCCGCCGCCTGGCAACGTCACGAAGCGCGAGCGGAAGCCCGGCCGGTTGCGACTCTCATAGAGGTCGCCGACCTCGGCGCCGAAGGTGCGGCGCCAGAAGGCGGCGGCCGCATCGAGGTCGAGGGTCCAGAGGGCAACGTGGGCGAGGCGCATCGGCTCCTCCTCAGCTTCGCCGCATCGCGACGCGGCCGGCCGTCAGCGTCACCAGGGCGAGCAGCGCCGTCAGCAGCCACAGGGCGGCCGGCAGGCTGGTCAGCTTGGCGAGGAAGCCGATGCCGGCCGGCCCCAGCAGCACGCCGGCATAGCCGGCCGTGGTGACGGCGGCAACGGCCAGACCGACCGGCATGTCGGTCTGGTTGCCGGCGCGGCGGAACAGCACCGGCACGACGTTGGCAAGGCCGACGCCGACCAGCAGGAAGCCGGCCATGGCGACGACGGCAACCGGCGCCAGCAGCACCATGGCAAAGCCGGCGATGCCGATCAGGCTGCCCCAGAGCAGCGTCGCCCGGTCGCCGATGCGGCCGACCACCGAGTCGCCCAGGAGCCGCATCACCGTCATGGCGACGGAGAACAGCATGTAGCCGAGGCCGCCCTGCGCCGCCGCCGTCAGGCCGGCGCCGGTGAGATAGAGGGCGCCCCAGTCGAGCACCGCCCCCTCGACCAGGAAGACGATGGCCGTCAGTACGGCAAGCAGCAGCACGAAGCCGCGCGGCACGGCGAACAGCGGCCCGCCCTCGGCCCGGACCGCCACGAGAAGGCGCGGGGCAATGACCACGGTGGCAACCAGCATCAGGCCGGCGGCGACCAGCGTGGCCGGCAGCGGCGCGACGCCCAGCGACAACAGGAAGATGGCAAACAGCGAGCCGATAAAGCCGCCGACGCTGTAGAGGCCGTGGAAGCCGGACATCAGCGGCTTCTTCGCCGCCTTCTCCACCTCGACGGCGTGGATGTTCATGGCAACGTCGAGCGAGCCGAGCGAGCCGCCGAACACGAACAAGGCAAGGCCGAGGGTCGGCGGCGTCGAGGCCACGGCCAGTAACGGCAGGAAGGCGGCCATGCCGATCGCGCCGGCAATGATGATCGGCTTGCTGCCGTAGCGGGCGCTCAGCATGCCGGTCAGCGGCATGGCGATCACCGAACCGATGCCGAGGCAGAGCAACAAAAGGCCGAGCACGCCGTCGTCGACGGCAAGGCGCGCCTTGGCATAGGGGATCAGCGGCGCCCAGCAGGCGACGCCGAAACCGGCCACCAGGAAGGCGAGGCGCGTGGCGAGCCGGGTGGCCGGCCGGTCTGCGGATGTCATGGACGAGAACTCCGGAAGTGTCATGATGGATCGCCGGCCGCCAGAACCTCGGCGCCGGCCGCCGTCAGCGCGGCGACCAGCGGCTCCGGCGCGTCGTCTTCGACGACGAAATGCGTAAAGGCGCCAGCCGGTGCGACGTCGTAAGGCCCGCGGGCGCCGAACTTGTCGGTGGTGACCAGCGCCGCCGTCCGCCGGCTGCGCGCCATCAGGGCGCGCTTGAAGGTGGCGTCGGGAAAATGCAGGGCGCCGACGCCTTCGGCGGACACGCCGCAGACGCCGACGAAGCCGATATCGATGGAGAGGCGCGACAGACCGTCGACGGCGACGGCATCGACGGCGCCGCCGATCGCCGGATCGACCGCCCCGCCGATCACCAAGAGGTCGAGATCCTGCCGCCTGAGCGCGGCGGCGGCGACGTCCACCGAATTGGTGGCCACCGTCAGCCCGAAATCCTCCGGCAGGGTATCGACCAGCGCCACATGCGTGCTGCCGGCATCGAGGAAGATCAGCTCGCCCCGCCGGACCAGCGTCGCCGCCACCGTCGCCAGCGCCTGTTTGGCGTCGAGCCCCTCGCCGAGCCGCGCCGACATCGGCGAAAGAGGCAGCGGCAGCGCACCGCCGTAGACGCGGCGGCAGCGCCCCTCGGCGGCCAGCGCCCGGAGATCGCGGCGGATGGCATCCTCGGATACGCCGAACTCGGCGGCGAGTTGCACCGAGGCCACCGACCGTCCCTCGGCGAGACGGGCGGCGATCAGATCACGGCGGGCAAGCGGCAGTTCATCGGGCATACGCCCTTGTATCGTGCACAAACGAGAACGACAACAGGCATCATCGTGCGAAAGAGGGTTTCTTGAATCGGTACATAAATCTTGATGGCGCACACGCCATCGATCATGCACGTTCATGCAGGATATTCGCGACCATCCGGGGTTCAGCGGGCCGCCGTCACCACCACGAAATTGCGGTAGACCTCGACCAGCACCAGCGGCGTGCCGCGCCGGATGGCGTTGCGGGTGAAGCGGTCCATGCGGCCGGCCCGCAGCATCGCCTCGAGGCGCGCCCGGTTGGCCTTGACGGCGAAGAAACGGTCGCCCTCGTCCTCGGGATCGCGGATGCCGAACTCGTGGAAATTGGCCCGGTCCTGCCGGATGATGGCGGCGGGATCGGTCAGCTGCGCGCCGTTCGAGTTGTAGTGGTCGTCGACGCCGAGACGGGCCTGATAGGATTCGAGAAGCTGCTGGGCGGCGGCCGAGCCGGTCAGAACCAGCATCGCCGCCAGGGCCGGAATCAGGAGTTTCATGATGGACGCCCCCGGCCGGCGCGCCGCGGCCGGCTCCCGAGGGTCGGTCCCGCCGCCTGTCGCCGGCTTACGGCCATTTTGCCACCGGCGGCATCGAAGACAAGATGCTGTCGACGTTGCCGCCCGTCCTGAGTCCAAAGACGGTGCCGCGATCGTAGAGAAGGTTGAACTCGACGTAGCGGCCGCGCCGCGCCAGTTGCTCCTCGCGTTCGGCCGCCGTCCATGGCGTGCGCATGTTGGTACGGACCAGACGCGGATAGATGTCGAGGAAGGCGAGACCGACATCGCGGCCGAAGGCGAAGTCCGCCGCCCAGCCGGCGTCCGAATGCAGGTAGTCGTAGAAGATGCCGCCGACGCCGCGCGGCTCGCCGCGGTGCGGCAGGAAGAAGTAGTCGTCGCACCACGCCTTGTAGTCGGCATAGTCGATGTGCGGGTGGGCGGCGCAGGCCGCCCGCATCGCCGCGTGGAATGCGACGGCGTCGGCGTCCTCCGGCGTGCGGCGGGCGTCGAGCATCGGCGTCAGGTCGGCACCGCCGCCGAACCACTGGCGACTGGTCACCACCATGCGGGTGTTCATGTGGACGGAGGGAACGTGCGGGTTCTGCGTGTGGGCGATCAGCGAAATGCCGCTCGCCCAGAAGCGCGGGTCCTCGTCGGCGCCTGGCATCTGCGCCCGGAACTCCGGCGCGAACTCGCCATGCACCGTGGAAACGTGGACGCCCACCTTCTCGAACACGGCGCCGCGCATCAGGCTCATCACCCCGCCGCCGCCCGGTGCGCCGCTATGGTCGGCACGCTGCCACGGCGTGCGCACGAAGCGTCCAGCCTCCAGGCCGGCCGCCGCCGCGCCCTCGTCCTCGATCTCCTCGAACACGGCACAGATGCGGTCGCGCAGCTCGACGAACCAGTCGGCGGCGAGCGCCTTCTTGCCGTCGAGGTCGGGCGGCAGCGCGGTCGGCGCAAGGGAAGCGGCGCTGGTCGGCATGGACGGACACTCCGGTTGACGGAGCGTGATTTAGGCGCTTCGCCGTCCCTTGCCAAGCGCCGAGGCGAGACGGCGGCCCGAGCCGCCGTCCCGTCCTGGTGCCCGATCAGCGATAATAGGGCGACACGCAGGCCCGGCGCGGCCCGCGGTTGGGCTGGAAGGTGTTGCTGTAGGCATCATAGGAGCGATAGCGCGCCTGGCACCAGCGCACATGCGCGGCCGGCAGGGCGACGCCGAGATCCGCCCGCGGCGCCTGCTGGGCGGCCATGCCGCCGATAATCGCCGCGCCAAGGCCGAAGGCGGCCAACGGATACCACCAGCCATCGTTATGGCGACGATAGCCCGGTCGATAATTGCGATAGCCGCGATGGCCGTGCCAGTAGCCGGGGCGATCCCAGCCTCGCCGCCTGTCGAACTGGACATTCTCGACCGGCGTCGTGTAGCCGCTGCCGATCGCCGGAATCGGCATTGCTCCGACGGGAACGACGGAGGTGATCGCCATGACGGCGGAAAGAGCGGTGGCAGCAATGGTCTTGATCATGGTTGGAGCCTCCTCGGCATTGCACATGATGCATCAACTCAGCACGCCCGCGAGCGGTTCCCGCGATGCCTGCCGTTACGCCTCGAGTTCATACTGCGGGATTGTCCAGGGCTCGGCCCGGCCGGCCGCCACCCATTCGGCATAGGCCGGCAGCCGCCGCACCGCCTCCATGTAGGCATCCGTCTCCGCGTCGACCGGCCAGGAATAGGTGGTGAGGCGGCCGACCACCGGCGCATACATGGCGTCGGCCGCCGTGAACGCGCCGTAGAGGAACGGCCCGTCCGCACCGAAGCGCTGCCGTGCCTCCTTCCAGAGGGCGACGATCCGCTTCACGTCATCCTGTGCCGAACCGTCGCCGCGCACCTTCCAGGCGTAGGTGCGGCGCCAGTTGCAGGTGTAGTCGCGGCGGAGATTCTGGAAGCCGGCGTGCATCTCCGACGCGATCGCCCGTGCGTGCGCCCGCGCCGCCTTGTCGGCCGGCCAGATGCCGCGGTCGGGGAAGGTCTCGGCGAGATACTCGATGATGGCGAGGCTTTCCCAGACGGTGATGTCGCCGTCGACGAGGCAGGGTACCTTGCCGGTCGGCGACCACTTCAGGATGGCCTCCTTCCAGCCCTCGACATACATCGGCTGCACCGTTTCCTCGAAGGGAATGCCGAAATGCCGGAGCACCAGCCAGGCGCGCTGCGACCAGGAGGAATAGCCCTTGTTGGCGATGAGCAGCTTCATTGTCGTCTCTCCCCTATGCTTTTCAGGGCAGCATCGGCCGAAATCGTCCGCTCGTCCAACGCTTTTGCCTGATGCCGCCGATCACCGCGCCTGAAGCGTCGGCAGGCTGTGGGTCTGCCGCAGCGCCTCGCCGAGGATCATGGCGGCGGCCAGCGCCACGTTGATCGAGCGCAGGCCCGGCTGCATCGGGATCGCCACCCGGCCGTCGGCGCGGTCATGCACCGCCGGCGGCACGCCGGCCGACTCCCGCCCCATCAGAACGATGTCGCCGGCCTCGAAGGCGAAATCGGTATAGGACAGCGCGCCGCCGGTGGTCGCCAGCACCAGGCGGCGGCCTTCCGCCGTCGCGTGATGCTCGAAATCCGTCCAGCCGACATGCCGGACCACCGTGGCAAGCTCGACATAGTCCATGCCGGCCCGCCGGAGGGTGCGGTCGGAAAGGTCGAAGCCGGCCGGCCCGATGACGTGCAGCGGCCGGCCGAGGCAGGCGGCAAGCCGGATCAGCGTGCCTGTGTTCTGGGCGATGTCCGGCTGGTAGAGGGCGAGGTCTATCATCAGCGTTTCCGATGGATATCGATCGATCGGCGTGATGGAGAGTGGCATTTCCGCCACCCTCCTTGAATCGTCTTTGTCGCGCCGGCTCCGGCCTGTTGCACCCGAGCGGCCTTCTGCTACCGTGCCGTCGCTCCAGTCACAAGGAGGAGCGTCGAATGGTGGTTCTCTGCTCATAGCCTGACCCGGCCCGGCCGAATTTCCGGCCCGCGCATCGTTGGTCAATTCCGGACCGTGCCCGCCTGGCGCGCGCCGTCCCGAACCTCCATCGCCCCCTGATTTCCACCTCCAGCACTTTGCCGCGGTCATCCGGCCGCCGGCTCACCGCCTTCTATCGGTGCTATCATGTTCGCCTTTTTTGAACGCCTTATCGACCCCTATGCCAAGGGGCCGGGCGGCCAGCCGCCCGACCGTCTCACCGCCTTCTACTGGCACTATCTACGGCAAGTCTGGCCGAGCTTCGCCGCCGTCATGGTGGTGGGCTTCTTCGTGGCGCTGATCGAGGTATCGATCTTCCGCTATATCGGCGACATCGTCGACTATCTCGGCACGACGCCGCCCGCCGAGGTGATGGCCCGCCACGGCTGGGAATTCCTCGGCATGGCCCTGGTGATCCTGATCGCCCGGCCGCTGTTCCAGACGCTGCACGACCTCTTGATCCACCAGACCATCGCGCCGGGGATGACCAACCTCATCCGCTGGCAGAACCACCGCTATGTGCTCCGGCAGTCGATCGCCTTCTTCAATAACGACTTCGCCGGCCGTGTCGCCAACAAGATCATCCAGACCGGCCCGTCCTTGCGCGAATCCACCACGCAGGCGGCCGACGCCATCTGGTTCGTGCTGATCTACACGGTGTCGGCGCTGGTGCTGTTCGTCGAGGCCGACGTCCGCCTCGCCGTGCCGCTCGTCGTCTGGATCGTCTTCTACGTGCTGGTGCTCCGCAGGTTCATCCCGCGCATCGCCAGGAAGTCGGAGGAGATGTCGGAGGCACGCTCGCTGCTGACCGGCCGCGTCGTCGACAGCTACACCAACGTCCACACCGTGAAGCTGTTCGCCCATGCCGAACGCGAGGACGACTTCGCCCGCGAGGCGCTTGAGGACCACACCGCCGTGTTCTACGCCCAGCAGCGGCTTATCACCGGCATGACCATGTCGCTGACCACCATCAACAGCCTGTTGATGGTGGTCACCGGCGTGCTGTCGGTCTGGCTGTTCATGCAGGGCGCGGTGACTACCGGCGCCATCGCGCTGGTCGGTGGCCTGATCGTCCGCATCATCAACATGTCCGGCTGGATCATGTGGGAGCTGACCGGCATCTTCGAGAACATCGGCACGGTGCAGGACGGCATCACCACCATCTCCCGGCCGCAGACGGTGGTCGACCGCAAGGACGCGCAGCCGCTGGCGGTCAGCGGCGGCGGCATCGCCTTCGACCGCGTCGCCTTCCACTACGGCAAGGCGAAGGGCGCGCTCGACGGCGTCAGCCTGTCCATCGCGCCGGGCGAGAAGATCGGCCTGGTCGGCCCGTCGGGCGCCGGCAAGTCGACGCTGGTCAACGTGCTGCTGCGTCTCTACGACATCGAGAGCGGCGCGATCCGCATCGACGGCCAGGACATCGCCGGCGTGACGCAGAACTCGCTGCGCGCGGCGATCGGCGTCGTCACTCAGGACACCTCGCTTCTCCACCGGTCGATCCGCGACAACATCAAGTACGGACGCCCCGATGCCAGTGACGAGGAGATGCTGGCTGCCGCCCGCATGGCCCATGCCGACGGCTTCATCCCCGAACTCGTCGACAACCGGGGCCGCAGCGGCTTCGACGCCCACGTCGGCGAGCGCGGCGTCAAGCTCTCCGGCGGCCAGCGACAGCGCGTCGCCATCGCCCGCGTGCTCCTGAAGAACGCGCCGATCCTGGTGCTCGATGAGGCGACCTCGGCGCTCGATTCCGACGTCGAGGCGGCGATCCAGGAGAGCCTCGGCGCGCTGATGGAAGGCAAGACGGTGATCGCCATCGCCCACCGCCTCTCCACCATCGCCCGCATGGACCGGCTGGTGGTGATGGACCACGGCCGCATCGTCGAGATGGGCAGCCACGCCGAACTGGTGGCGCGCGGCGGCCTCTACGCCGGCCTCTGGAGCCGCCAGACCGGTGGCTTCCTGGTCGACGAGAGCGTCGAGGCCTGACGGCGACCGAACGGACGACGGCATCACGAGAAATTTCTCGCGATGCCGTCGCTCCCCCTTGCGCGCCTTGCCGTTACAGCCACATTCGCTTCATGCCGTCGCTCCCCTCGCCCATCGCCCGCCTGTTTGCCTGGTTCGAAAGCCGTATCGACCCGTTCAAGCCGACCGCCGGCCTGCACCCGCTGACGCCGCCGACCACCAAGTGGCGCATCCTGCGCTTCTTCCTCGGCGAGACCGGCTGGCCGCTGGCCGTCATGGCGGTGCTGACGCTGCTCCTGTCGCTGATCGAGGTGGTGCTGCCGATCAGCATCGGCTGGCTGATCGACGCGGTGACCGCAGCCGACAAGAGCGGCGTACGCGTCATCGACTGGCGCATCGTCGTGCTGTTCATCCTGCTGCTGCTGGTCGCCCGGCCGCTGGTCACCTTCCTCGCCCAGCTCGTCCGCAACCAGGTGCTGTCGCGCAACATCGGCACGCTCGTCCGCTGGCGTACCCACGAGTTCGTCGCCCGCGCCGACATCTCCTTCTTCCAGAACGATTTCGTCGGCCGCATCGCCACCAAGGTGACCCAGACCGGCCAGGCGATCCGCTCGCTGATCCGCCTGTTCGCCGACCAGTTGCTGTTCGTCGTGCTCTACATGACCGGCGTCGTCGGCTATCTGCTGATCCGGCACCCGCTGTTCGCCGCGCCGCTGATCGTCTGGACCGTGGCCTATGCCATCCTCGTCTACGCCTACGTGCCGAAGAGCCGCGCCGCCGCCCGCGAGGTGGCCGACACCGCCTCGGTGTTCTCCGGCCGGCTGGTCGACGGCTATTCCAACTATCTGACGGTGCGCCTGTTCACCGCCTCGACGCGCGAGGACGCCTATGTGCGCGAGGCGCTCGAAAGCGGCATCACCGCCACCGGCAAGCAGATGCGGCTCCTGACCGGCCTCTCCAGCCTGCTCACCTTCCTGAACGGCCTGCTCTTGGCCGCCAGCGGCCTTGTCGGCGTGCTGCTCTGGAGCCACGGCCTCGCGACGCCAGGCGACATTGCCTCGGTGATCGCCATGACCTTGCAGATCCAGCAGCTCTCCCGCCTCGCCACCATGAGCCTCTCCGACGTGTTCGAGAGCGTCGGCACGCTCGACGACACGGTGCGCTCGCTGTCGCGGCCGCAGCTGGTCACCGACCGGCCGGACGCCAAGCCGCTCGCCGTCAAGGGCGGCGGCGTCGAATTCGACCACGTCGGCTTCGGCTACGGCGGCGGCCGCGACGGCAGCCGGCGGGCCATCGACGACCTGACGCTCGATATCGCGCCCGGCGAGCGCATCGGCCTGGTCGGCCGCTCCGGCGCCGGCAAGTCGACGCTGGTCAGCCTGCTGTTGCGCCTCTACGATCTCGATCATGGCGCCATCCGCATCGACGGCCAGGACATCGCCGGCGTGACGCAGAACTCGCTGCGCGCCGCCGTCGGCGTCGTCACGCAGGACACCTCGCTTCTCCACCGCTCGATCCGCGACAACATCAAATACGGCCGCCCCACCGCCACCGATGAGGAGATGTACGCCGCCGTCAGCATGGCCCACGCCGACGAATTCATCCCCGACCTCGTCGACGGCAAGGGCCGCTTCGGCTACGACGCCTATGTCGGCGAGCGCGGCGTCAAGCTCTCCGGCGGCCAGCGACAGAGGATCGCCATTGCCCGCGTGCTCCTCAAGAACGCTCCCATCCTCGTCCTCGACGAGGCGACCTCGGCGCTCGATTCCGACGTCGAGGCGGCGATCCAGGAAAGTCTCGGCGTGCTGATGGAGGGCAAGACGGTGATCGCCATCGCCCATCGCCTGTCCACCATCGCCCGCATGGACCGCCTGGTGGTGATGGATCGCGGCCGCATCGTCGAGATGGGCAGCCACGCCGAACTGGTGGCGAGCGGCGGCCTCTATGCCGGCCTGTGGAGCCGCCAGACGGGCGGCTTCCTCGATCTCGACGACGAAGACGAGGGCTGAACGGGACGATGGGACGCCGGCTGCCGGGCGCCGGCAACGGCACCCTCACCTTTTTGGAATAAATCCAAAAATCAGACCAAATTCTCAGGCGGACCAACTGGACAACGCTCCGCGTTGATGCATAAAGAGGGCCGACAGCCATCCGTAGCAAGGCGTAGTCGCGCCGGCCGCGGCGGGTTGGAATGTGTTGTTGGACTCCTCTTCAATCCCGCATCGACCGTCACGGACGGGGTGGCGCCGGCGGGATGGCGAAACGGCCGCCGGCCGAGTGCCTGGCCGCCGCCCCACGCGAAAGGAAGCGATCTTGGCTGAGACCCCGGCAGAACCCACGCGCCGCGACTTTCTCCTGCATGCCGCCGGTGCTTTCGGCGTGGTCGGCGTTGCCGCCGCGGCCTGGCCGTTCATCGACCAGATGAACCCCGATGCCTCCACCCGCGCCCTGGCGGCCGTCGAGGTGGACATCGCCGGCGTCGAGCCCGGACAGGCCATCACCATCATGTGGCGCGGCAAGCCGGTGGTGATCCGCAACCGCACCGAAAAGGAAGTCGAGGAAGGCAAGGCGGTCAAGCTCGAGGATCTCAAGGACCCGCTGGCCCGCAACGCCAATGCCGACGCCAATGCCGACGCCTCCGATGCCAACCGCGCCGCGGCCGGCAAGGAGAACATCCTCGTCATGACCAAGGTCTGCACCCATCTCGGCTGCATTCCGCTCGACGAGTCCGGCGAGTTCGGCGGCTGGTTCTGCCCCTGCCACGGCTCGGTCTACGACACGGCCGGCCGCATCCGGAAAGGTCCGGCGCCGGAGAACCTGCCGATCCCGCCCTACGCCTTCCTCACCGACACCAAGATCCGCATCGGCTGATCGCTTCCCGACGAGGTAATCCATGTCCGGTCATTCGACCTACGTCCCCAAGACCGCCCTTGGGAAGTGGTTCGAGGCGCGTCTTCCCGTCGTCCGCCTCCTGCACGACACCGCCGTCTCCTACCCGACGCCGCGCAATCTCAACGCACTCTGGACCTTCGGCGGCATCCTGTCCGCCATGCTGGTGGTGCAGATCGTCACCGGCATCGTGCTGGCAATGCACTACGCCGCCGACAGCCGCGTCGCCTTCCAGTCGGTGGAAGGCATCATGCGCGACGTCAATTGGGGCTGGCTGATCCGCTATCTCCATTCCAACGGCGCGTCGATGTTCTTCATCGCCGTCTACATCCACATCTTCCGCGGCCTCTACTACGGCTCCTACAAGGCCCCGCGCGAGATCCTGTGGATCCTCGGCGTCATCATCTACCTGCTGATGATGGCCGCCGGCTTCATGGGCTACGTGCTGCCCTGGGGCCAGATGTCCTTCTGGGGCGCCACCGTCATCACCAACTTCTTCACCGCCATCCCGATCATCGGCCAGCCGATCCAGACGCTGCTGATCGGCGGTTTCTCGGTGGACAATGCCACGCTCAACCGCTTCTTCTCGCTGCACTACCTGATCCCGTTCCTGATCGCCGGCGTGGTGGTGCTGCATATCTGGGCGCTGCACGTCGCCGGCCAGAACAATCCGCTCGGCATCGACGTCAAGAGCGACAAGGACACCGTGCCCTTCACGCCCTACGCCACGTCGAAGGACGTGCTGTGGATCGTGCTGTTCATGATCTTCTACGGCTGGTTCGTCTTCTATCAGCCGAACTACCTCGGCCATCCCGACAACTACATCGAGGCCAACCCGCTGGCGACGCCGGCCCACATCGTGCCGGAATGGTATTTCCTGCCGTTCTACGCCATCCTCCGGGCCATCGACTTCAACATCGGGCCGATCGACGCCAAGCTCGGCGGCGTGCTGGCCATGTTCGGCGCCATCGCCGTCCTGGCCTTCCTGCCCTGGCTCGACACCTCCAAGGTGCGCTCGGGCAACTTCCGGCCGATCTTCAGGGTGGCCTTCTGGGTGTTCGCCGTCAACGCGCTGTTCCTCGGCTATCTGGGCTCGGTGAAGACCGACGACATTATCCTTGGCATGCAGGCGGTGCGCTGGGCGCAGTTGTCGACGGCCTACTACTTCGCCTACTTCCTGATCATCCTGCCGCTGCTCGGCTACATCGAGAAGCCGAAGCCGCTGCCCCTGTCGATCAACGATGCGATCCTCGCCAAATCGGCGGCGGGATCGGCCCACTGACGCCCGACGGAGAGAAATCATGACCGCCAAGATGATCCGTTGGGCCGCCGCCGCGATCGGCCTCGGCATCGCGCTTTCCACCTCGTTCGCCGCCGCCGAGGAGACGGCGACCGAGTTCCCGCTGCTGAAGCCCACCCGCCAGGAGTGGTCGTTCGCCGGCTTCTTCGGCCAGTACGACCAGGCGCAGCTTCAGCGCGGTTATCACATCTACAAGGAAGTCTGCTCCTCCTGCCATTCGATGAAGCTGGTCAAGTTCCGCAACCTCGCCGACGAGGGCGGGCCGGGCTTCACCGAGGAGCAGGTGAAGGCGCTCGCCGCCGAATCCACCATCACGGACGGCCCCAACGACGAAGGCGAGATGTTCGAGCGGCCGCGCCTGCCGTCCGATCCCTTCCCCTCGCCCTATCCCAACGACAAGGCCGCCAGCTTCTCCAACGGCGGCGCCATACCGCCCGATCTGTCGCTGATCGCCAAGGCGCGCGCCGTGCACCGCGGCTTCCCGCAGTTCGTGTTCGACATCTTCTGGCCCTATCAGGAGCAGGGGCCGGACTACATCGCCAGCCTGCTCACCGGCTACCAGGACCCGCCGCCGGAGGGTGTGGAGGTGCCCGAGGGCACCTACTACAACCCGCATTTCATCAACGGCATCTCGCTGCGCATGCCGCCGCCGATCGACGACGACCTGCTCGAGTACACCGACGGCACGCCGCAGACCAAGGAGCAGTACGCCAAGGACGTCTCGGCCTTCCTGATGTGGGCGGCCGAGCCGCATCTCGACGCCCGCAAGTCGCTGGGCCTCAAGGTGATGCTCTATCTGATCGTCTTTGCCGGCATTCTCTACTTCGTGAAGCGGCAGGTCTGGCGCGGCGTTCCGCACTGACCGTTGCGGCCAATGGCAACTTCGTGAAAGGGCCCGGCGACGGGCCCTTTTTCGTGTCCGCCGGGAAATACCGCCGGAGAAAATCGCCTCAGGCAGCACCGACCCGCGTGAAGATATTGCGGCCGGGGGCTTGGCTGTCTAGAACGGGCCGTAACTTCTCCAGGACGCCTCTCCATGAATCTGGCCGATACCATTCGCGCGATCCCCGACTATCCCAAGCCGGGCATCGTCTTCCGCGACATCACGACGCTGCTCGGCAACGCCCGCGCCTTTCGCCGCGCCGTCGACGAGCTGGTGCAGCCCTGGGCCGGCGGCAAGATCGACAAGGTGGCCGGCATCGAGGCGCGCGGCTTCATTCTCGGCGGCGCCGTCGCCCACCAGCTTAGCGCCGGCTTCGTGCCGATCCGCAAGAAGGGCAAGCTGCCCTACGAGACCGTGTCGATCGCCTACAGCCTTGAATACGGCATCGACGAGATCGAGATGCACAAGGACGCCATCCTGCCGGGCGAGCGGGTGCTGCTGGTCGACGACCTGATCGCCACCGGCGGCACGGCCAGCGCCGCCGCCAACCTGATCCGCCAGATGGGCGGCGAGCTGGAGGCGGCCTGCTTCATCGTCGACCTGCCGGCGCTCGGCGGCGCCGACCGGCTCCGTGCCCTCAACGTCTCCGTCCGCACGCTGATCGCCTTCGAGGGCGAGTGACGGGACGTAAGCCCCCGCGACCACGGGAATGGCCATGACCGACCTGCCGATCCTCGATCTTGCCGGCGAGAGCGTCGATCAGGCCGCCCTCGACCGCCTGCTCTCCGCCGGCGCGCCGCGTCGCATCGCCCACGCCGATCTCGCCGGCCTCGCCTTCGGCGAGGTCGACCTCGGCGGCTGGCAGTTCGAGGCCTGCAACGTCGGCCGCTGCAAGTTCGCCCGCACGCGGCTGGCCGAGACCCGCTGGTCCGGCTGCAAGGCCGCCTTCGCCGACTTCGGCCGCGCCGATCTGGTCGATGCCGAGATCGTCGCCTCGGACTTCAACAACGCCGTCTTCCGCCAGACCGTTCTCACCTCAGCCGCCTTTCGCCGCGTGAAGCTGACCGGCGCCGACTTCACCGACGCCCGTACCGTCGACCTGACCTTCGAGGAGGTGATGGCGATCGACGCCCGCCTGCCGAAAGTGTCGTTCCGCGACCGGCGTCTGACGCGGGTCGACCTGTCCGGCGCCCTGCTCGAAGGCGCCGATTTCCGAGGGGCGGTATTCGAGGATTGCAGTCTGCGCGATGCGCAACTGGCGCGCGCCCGCTTCGAGGGCGCCGACCTGCGCGGCGCCGATCTCGGCGGCATCCGGCTCGGCGACGCCGCGCACTTTCGCGGTGCGGTCATCTCCCGCGCCCAGGCGACCATGCTGTTGCAGGAGCTTGGCCTCAGGGTGATGTAGGCCTCAGGAGGGGACCTCCTCCGGAACGCCCATGGGCCGCGGATAGACGCCTTTCAGCACGGTATCGAAATGGCTGCGGATGATGGTGTTGCAGTCGCAAGCCATGGCCGCCAGATTCTCGGGATCGACCACCGTCAGACGTCCCCGCTGCGTCTCGACCACGCCTTCCGCCTTGAACCGTCCGATGACGCGCGTCGTGTAGCTGCGCCCGACGCCAAGCAGCCCAGCGAGCTGTTCCTGGGTCAGGGTCAGTTCGTCGCTGCCGGTGCGCTCGCAGGCGGCAATCAGCCAGCGGGCGGCGCGTTGCTCCAGCGTATGGGAGGCATTGCAGGCGTTCGACTGGAATACCTGGGCCAGGAGACAGTCGGCATAGCGGTTGAACAGCGCCGCGATGGCCGGCTCCTCGGCCTTCAGGGCCTCAAGGTCCTTGATCGATATGCGGGCAAACGTGCCGCCGAACAGCACCACGGCAAGCGCAAAGGCCGGCAGGTGGCCGCGGCTGACGATGCCGCCCACGGCGCCCTCCCGACCGATGACGGCGGTCTCCACCTCGCGCCCGTCGCCGAAGCTGATCCGATAGGAGGCCATCGCCTTGCCGATCGGGAAATAGGCCCATTCCACCTGACTGCCCGGCGCCTGCATCGTTCGGCCGATGGCGCCGGTCCACGTTTGCAAATGCGGAACCAGAAGGTTCCATTCCCGAGGGCGCAATGCATCGATAAGCGTGTTGCCGGTCCGGCCCTCGAACGTCGCGATCGCCGCCATACGTTCTCCTACGGATGTAAAAGCCGCAAAAGATCAACTTGCTATGTTCAATTTTGAACATACAGGGACGATCTTCGTGACTAATATCCTTAATATCAAAGTCAGAAATATTTCAAGCACCATGAAGATCGCGGGGTGATACATGATCGGCGGCATGCGAATTCTCGTCCTGGAGGGCGAGCCGCTGATTGCCATGGATCTGGAAGATCTGCTGGTCGCGCGCGGGTTCAAGGTCATCGGGCCGTTCTCCAACGCGACCGATGCTCTCGACAGCCTCGACCGGACGAATCCCCAGGCTGCGCTGCTCGACGTCTACCTGAACGAGGCGTCCTTCGATGTCGGCCGCGAACTGAAGCGGCGGAACATCCCCTTCGCGTTCACGACCGGCCTGACCGCATCGGATCTCCTGCCGCCGGATCTCGCGGGATCGCTGGTGATTCACAAGGTCTGGAACGTGAAGGAGTTGCTGACCTTCCTTGCGGGCAGGGCTGCTGACGGATCTGCGAGGGAATAGCCGGCTTGGGCTATTCCAGGATTATCGGTCGCGCAAACGGCTGACCACGTTGCTCCAGACCTTCAGGCGAGCGACGTAGAGGGCGGCGACGTGCTTGCGGAGGGGCTCCATACTGTTTGGCTGCCGTGGCCCGTCTCCCCGCCCCCCGGTCGATTGTCTTTGGCGATGTCCGGGTCCTCGTTGTTCAGGCCCGATCCGCTTGGCCTTTCCGCTCTGTTTTTGGCGGAATTCCGCGATCTCCGAGGTTCTGCGTCTCTCCTTCCTTTCCTTTTCCCTCCTCTTCCCTTCTCTCCCTTGTCCCTTTCGTATACCGATCTACGTTTGATAGCCATAAATCCCCCGCCGATTGCTCTGCGGGGGTTGGGATCGTGCGTTGTATGTCTGGTATTGTTTTGAAGAGCTTTGTCGTGTGATCTGATTGTGTTTGATCTTGGCGTCTTGTCCTTTGCAGGCCTGGCAGCGACCTACTCTCCCGCGTCTTGAGACGGAGTACCATTGGCGCTGGGGAGTTTCACGGCCGAGTTCGGGATGGGATCGGGTGCATTTCTCCCCGCCATGACCACCAGGCCGGCGAAGGGCAAGAGCTCATGGCAGGCGTTGGCCTCCTCATGAGCGTAAGATCAGGTCTTTGGCGGCGGGCTTGTTGTCCCGCCGGATCGTGTTGGTCGTGTTGTCCGATGTTCATCCTTTCGGGATGGACAGGGATAATGAGAGCGATGAAGCCGATCGAGCTATTAGTACCGGTAAGCTTCACGCATTGCTGCGCTTCCACACCCGGCCTATCGACGTGGTGGTCTTCCACGGCTCTGATAGGGAGCACTCGTTTTGAGGTTCGTTTCCCGCTTAGATGCCTTCAGCGGTTATCGAGTCCATACTTAGCTACCCTGCAATGCGGCTGGCGCCACAACAGGTCCACCAGAGGTATGTCCATCCCGGTCCTCTCGTACTAGGGACAGATCCTCTCAATGCTCCTACACCCACGGCAGATAGGGACCGAACTGTCTCACGACGTTCTGAACCCAACTCACGTACCACTTTAATCGGCGAACAGCCGAACCCTTGGGACCTTCTCCAGCCCCAGGATGTGATGAGTCGACATCGAGGTGCCAAACGATGCCGTCGATATGGACTCTTGGGCATCATCAGCCTGTTATCCCCGGCGTACCTTTTATCCGTTGAGCGATGGCCCGTCCACGAGGGACCACCGGATCACTATGGCCGTCTTTCGACTCTGCTCGACGTGTCAGTCTCGCAGTCAGGCAGGCTTATGCCATTGCACTCGTCGACCGATTTCCGACCGGTCTGAGCCTACCTTCGCGCGCCTCCGTTACTCTTTGGGAGGCGACCGCCCCAGTCAAACTACCCACCACACACTGTCCCGGACCCGGATGACGGGTCGCGGTTAGACAGTCATGACGATAAGGGTGGTATTTCAAGGATGGCTCCATGAGAGCTGGCGCCCCCACTTCATAGCCTACCACCTATCCTACACATGCCGACACGAATGCCAGTGTGAAGCTATAGTAAAGGTGCACGGGGTCTTTCCGTCTGACCGCAGGAACCCCGCATCTTCACGGGGAATTCAATTTCACTGAGCCTGTGCTGGAGACAGCGGGGAAGTCGTTACGCCATTCGTGCAGGTCGGAACTTACCCGACAAGG
>LUYO01000114.1:0-10033 GCA_001603295.1 Rhodobacterales bacterium Alpha_02 | reverse complement strand
ACTTACGGCGGGACTTGCACCCGCTAGAGTGCGCCCATGCTGGGCGCACAATGGAGCGGTGCCTCCGCTCCGGCGAGGGCGCGAAGGCCCGCCGCCTCGCTTCATGGGTCCGGCCGGAACGGGATCAGGATGCCGGTTGACCGGATTCGGGAAGGGAAACGCCGTATTCCGTCAGGATGCCGTCGATCTCGACCGCGTTCAGGACTTCCTTTTCCAGCAGTTCCGCGGCCAGGCGGTGCAGGATGTCCAGGTGGTCCTGGAGCAGTTTCCGCGTCTGATCGTATCCGTCCATGACGATCCGGTTCACTTCGCCGTCGATGCGCCGGGCGGTTTCTTCGCTGTAGTCCTTGTGGGTGGCGAACTCCCGGCCTAAGAAGATCTGCTCCTCCTTCTTGCCGTAGCTCAGCGGCCCCATGACATCGCTCATGCCCCATTCGCAGACCATCTTCCGGGCCAGGTTGGTGGCCCGCTCGATGTCGTTCCCCGAACCGGTGGTGAACTCCTTGAGGACGAGTTCCTCCGCCGCACGCCCCCCCAGCAGGATGGCGATGCTGTTGAGCAGGTAACCCCGCGGATAGGTGTGCTTTTCGTCGATAGGCAACTGCTGGGTGAGGCCGAGGGCCCTTCCCCGGGGAATGATGGTCACCTTGTGGATCGGGTCCGTTCCCGGCAGGAGCCTCGCCACCAGGGCATGCCCGGATTCGTGGTAGGCGGTGATGCGCTTCTCCGAGTCGCTGATGACCATGGACTTGCGCTCCGAGCCCATCAGGACCTTGTCCTTGGCGAACTCGAAGTCGGCCATGGAAACCTTGTCCTGGTCCAGCCGGGCGGCCCGGAGCACCGCCTCGTTGACCAGGTTCTCGATGTCCGCCCCGGAGAAGCCGGGGGTTCCCCGGGCCAGGACGGCGAAGTCGACGTCGTCGCCCATGGGGGTCTTGCGGGTATGCACCTGCAGGATCATCTCCCGACCCTTGATGTCGGGGAGGGGCACCACGACCTGCCGGTCGAACCGCCCCGGCCGGAGCAGGGCCGGGTCCAGGACGTCGGGCCGGTTCGTGGCGGAGACCAGGATGACGCCCTCGTTGGACTCGAATCCGTCCATCTCGACCAGGAGCTGGTTGAGTGTCTGCTCCCGCTCGTCGTGGCCGCCGCCGAGGCCCGCCCCGCGGTGGCGCCCGACGGCGTCGATCTCGTCGATGAAGATGATGCAGGGGGCGTGCTTCTTTCCCTGGTCGAAGAGGTCCCGCACCCGGGAGGCCCCGACGCCGACGAACATCTCCACGAAGTCGGAACCGCTGATGCTCAGGAACGGCACGTCCGCCTCCCCGGCGATGGCCCTCGCCAGCAGGGTCTTGCCCGTCCCGGGGGAGCCCACCAGGAGCAGGCCCTTGGGAATCCGGCCGCCCAATCGGGTGAACTTCTTGGGATCCTTCAGGAAAGAGATCACCTCGGTAAGCTCCTCCTTCGCCTCGTCGATGCCGGCCACGTCGGCGAAGGTGACCTTTTTCGTCTTGTCCGTCACGAGACGCGCCCGGCTCTTGCCGAAGGCCATGGCCTTGCCGCCGCCGCTCTGCATCTGGCGCATGAAGAAGATCCACACGCCGATGAGGAGGATCATGGGAAACCAGGAGATCAGGATCGTCATGTACCAGGGAGAGTCCTCCACCGGTTTGGCCGCGATCTGGATCCCTTTTGCCTGGAGCCGGGGGATCAGGCTCTCGTCCTTCGGCGCGAAGGTCTTGAAGGTCGTCTTGCCGTCCCTGTACTTGCCGGTGATGTTATCCCCCTGGACGGTCACCTCGGAGACGTTGCCGGCTTCCACCTGGGCGATGAAGCGGCTGTAGATCAGCGTCTCCTGGCCGCTCTTGGGCTGGCTGAACATGTGGTACAGCAGCACGAAGACGAGGCTGATGATGAGCCAGAGGGCGATGTTTTTCTGCAGGGGATTCAAAGGGTTCGTTCCTCTCTGGCCGTTTCCGGCCGTGGGAAAAGGTTGGATGCGCCGCGAGGACACATCCCTGAATTTGCCCCTTCCTTACAATAACCGTTTCGCCATTTCAAACACTTTGCGACGGCCCCTCCTCCCGGGGCGTCTCCTCGATTTCCGCCCGGAGGGCGCGGAGCGTATCCCCCGTAACGGGCGCCCCGTCGCTGCGGCAGACTCCCGCCACCCAGAGGATCCCTCCTCGATCTTCAAGAACCGGCACGACGGATCGCCGGGACCGGGGAATCTTCCGGTCGGTGAACAGGTCCTGGAGCTTCTTCGTCCCCCCCAGGCCGAACGGGCGGATCCGGTCCCCCGGACGGGGCGGCCGGACCGTCAGCGGAAAAGAAAGCTTCTCCGCATCGAACAGAACGACCCGGCCGGTTGTCTTCTCCCATGGAGGCTCGACCAGGGATACATGAAGGCGGCATCCCGCCCCGGGAATGGCGATTCGTCCCGGCACGGCCACGGGATATTCATAGCCGGCGGCTTCCGGGACCCGGGTCAGGAGGATCAGCCGGCCGTATTCCTTGACGGCCGTGACCCCGCCGGGCAGGTGGAGCAACCCCTGGGGCCGGTCTCCCGCCGCCAGGGCCAGGACCGACTCCGCGTGCCCGGACCCGACCCTCCGGCCGGGGGCCAGGGAGTCCAGGAGCGTCTTCACGACCCGGAACCGGACCGCTTCGTGCAGGCCCGCCAGGCCGTCCAGGGGCACCTCGATCCGGGACTCCGTCCGGAACGGGACAAGCCGCTTCAAAACCTCGCGGACGGTTACCTCCAGGAAATCGTTCTCCCGGCGGGCGATGTCCGCCAGCCGGGCCAGCCCCTCCTCCACCCGGAGATTGTACCGGGACGACAGGTGCGGCAGGAGGTCCCGGCGGACCCGGTTCCGGAAAAACCGCTGGTCCCGGTTCGTCGCATCCTCCCGGAAGGGCAGTCCCTCCCTGTTCAGGAACTCCGCGATCTCCCGCCGGGATGCATAAATAAGCGGACGCACGAAGAGGCCGTCCCGGACGGGCAGCATTCCCTTCAGGCCATCGAGGCCGGTTCCCCGGACCACGTTCATGAGCACCGTCTCCGCCTGGTCCCCGCGGTTGTGGCCCAGGGCGATGCGGCCGGCGCCAGACGCTTCGGCGGCTTCCCGGAGAAAACCGTAGCGGGCGTCCCGGGCCGCCTCCTCGAGGGACTTCCCCCCCCGGTCCCGCAGGGCTCCATGATCCAGGCGGCGGCAGGCCAGGGGCACGCGCATCCGGTCCGCCAGGGATTTCACGAAGGCCTCGTCCCGGTCCCCCTCCTCGCCCCGGAGACCATGATTCAAGTGGGCCGCCGACAGGACCCACTTCCGGCAGGGGGCGAGGCGGCAGAGCGCCTCCAGGAGGGCCGCCGAATCGGCCCCGCCGGAGACGGCCGCAAGGACCCGCTCCCCTTCCCCGATCATGGAGAAGCGGTCGATGGTCCGGGCAATCTTGCGCAGAAACGGGTCCATGCCTTGTCCTTGCGGCGGCGGATAGCCGCCGGCGCCGCAGCCTCAGCGGATCAGCGTCACGAGCTCCGCCGGATCTTCATAGGTGCAGTCGGGATGGAGAGCCAGGAGCGTCTCCCGGGGCGTGAGCCCCTTCAGGTACGCGCAGCTCAAGGCTCCGCCGTTTCGAGCCAGGAGCACGTCGTTGACGCCGTCCCCGATCACCGCGGTCCGGCCGGGGGAAACGCCGAACCGCCGGGTCACCATGTCCAGCAGGCGAGGGTCCGGCTTGATGAAGGGGGTGCTGTCGGCGCCGATCACCTCGTCGAAATGGTCCGCCAGGCCCAGGGCGTCGGCGATGGGGAGCGCGAAGGAATGGCGCTTGTTCGTCAGGATCACCTTGCGCTTGCCCGCGAAGTGGCGGAGCGCCGCCTCGATCCCGGGGTAGGGGCGGGTCGTGTCCAGCATGTGCTCCCGGTAATGGGCGCCAAAAATCTCCAGGGCCTCGTTGAAACGCCCGCCGTCCACTGCGCCCAGGCTGCGCTCGATCAGCACGCGCACCCCGTCGCCGATGAACCGGAGGATCTCCGCGACGGGCCGCTCGGGCAGGCCCAGGCGCCGGAGGGTGGCGTTCACCGAGGCCGCGATGTCCCCCCCGGAAGACACGAGCGTGCCGTCCAGGTCGAAAATCAAAAGGTCCGCTTCCATGGTCCGCATTTCTCTCCCGCAGGGGGACCGGCGAAAATCGGTCCCCTTCCTTTCGTGATTGTTATCATCCGACCCGGGCCAGTTCGAGCCGGCCGTGCCAGCGCTTCAGGAGAACCTCCTTCAGGAGGGCGTGCTCCGGCCTCGCCAGCGCCGGATCCCGTTCGGCCAGCGCAAAGGCGTCGGCCCGCGCCTCCGCCAGAATCCTTCCGTCTCGGACGATGTCGGCCACCCGGAAGTCCGGGAGGCCAGACTGCCGCGTCCCCAGGAACTCGCCGGGCCCCCGGATCGCCAGGTCCTCCTCGGCGATCCGGAATCCGTCCTGGGTCTCCTCCATCACCCGGAGCCGGCGGCGGGCGTCGGCGGAACCGGCGTGTCCCGCCAGAAGGATGCAGAGCGAAGCCGCCTCCCCCCGTCCCACCCTGCCGCGAAGCTGATGAAGCTGGGAGAGGCCGAAGCGCTCGGCATGCTCGATCACCATCACCGAGGCTTCCGGGATGTCGATCCCCACCTCGATGACCGTCGTGGAAACGAGAATGTGGATGCTCCCGGCGGCGAAATCCGCCATGACGGCATCCTTGTCGGGGCCCTTCATCCTCCCTGTGACCAGACCCACCCTGTATTCCGGGAAGATCTCCGCCTGCAGGTGCCCGGCCATGCGGGTGGCGTCCTTGAGGTCCAGGGCCTCCGATTCCTCCACGAGGGGATAGACGACGAAGGCCTGGTTCCCCTTTCGGATCTCCCGCCGGATCGCATCGTAAACCCGGGCACGGTGATGCTCTTGTACAACCCGGGTGTCAACAGGCCTCTTCCCCGGCGGCATCTCGTCCAGGACCGAAACGTCGAGATCGCCGTAGACCGTCATGGCCAGGGTCCGGGGGATCGGGGTGGCCGTCATCACCAGGACGTCCGGGTTGCCCCCCTTGTCCCGAAGGGTGGCCCGCTGGAGGACGCCGAACCGGTGCTGCTCGTCGATCACCACCATGCCCAGCCGCCGGTACTCCACGCCTTCCTGGATCAGGGCATGGGTCCCGACGACGATCTGCACCTCCCCCCGGGCGATCGCCTCCAGGGTCTCCTTCCGGTCGTTTCCCTTCCTTCCGCCCGAGAGGAAGCCCGCCCGGAGGCCGAGGTCGCCGGCCCACCGCTCGATGTTGCGGAAATGCTGCCGGGCGAGGATCTCCGTCGGGGCCATGAAGGCGCCCTGGAAGCCGTTCTCGCAGGCCGCCACGACGGCCGCGAAGGCGACCACGGTCTTGCCGGAGCCGACGTCGCCCTGGAGCAGGCGGTTCATCCGGTGCGGCCGCTCCATGTCCCCGGCGATCTCGCCCAGAACCCGTTTCTGGGCCATGGTGAGGCGGAACGGAAGACCGTTCAGGAACCGCTTCACCAGCGGACCGCCGGTCCGGAAGGCGATGCCCTCCTCGATGGCCTGGCCGCGCCGGCGCAGGGCCATTCCGAGCTGCAGGAAAAAGAATTCGTCATAGATCAGGCGCCGATGGGCGGGGGAGGAAAAGCGGTTCAGGTCGTCCGGGTCGGATTCCGGCCCCGGGAAGTGCACCTCCCGGACGGCCTCGGCCATCGCCGGGAGGTGCCGGTTTTTCAATATGAAAGTCGGGATCGGGCTGATCAGGTGGCCCGCGTACTCCTCCAGGACCTCCGCCAGGATCCGCCGCAGGACCTTCTGATAGAGCCCCTCCGTCTCGGAATAGACGGGGACGATCCGCCGGAAATGGAGGCTGTCCGTCCCCTCCTCTTCGTCGATGACCTCGTAGTCCGGGTGGATCATCTCCTTGCCCCCCAAAAAGCCGCGGATCTCGCCCGTGAGAATGACCGTTCCCCCCTCCCGGAAAACCCGCTTGAGGTAGGCCGATCCGCCCTGGAACCACTTGCACAGGAGCGTCCCCGTCCCGTCTTCCACGGCGGCCTCGAAGATGCGCCGGCGTCCGTACTGGCGGAATCCGGCGGCGGTGACCCTCCCGACCACGGTCTCCCGGCGGCCGAAGATCGCCGCGGCGATCTTGCGGATCTCCCGCCGGTCCTCGTATCGCCGCGGCAGGAAGTACAGCAGGTCCTCCACCGTGACGAGCCCCTTCTTTTCGAGGAGGGCCGAGATCCGGGGGCCGACCCCCCGGACATAGCGGGCGGGGGTGGACAACTGGTAGAGGGACAGCCGGACATCCTCCGTCCCGGGCAGGGCGGGCGCCGCATCGGGGGCGGCGGCCGTGCGGCGGGGAATCCAGCGCCGGATTTCGTCGAGGAGCCGCATGGCCCGGACGATGCGGTCCTTCTTCTCTTCGTCCGGCAGGGCGTCGTACCCGCGAAAGGTCTCCCCGAAATCGTCCAGCAGGCCCGCCGGCGGCGGCTGTCCGGGGGAGACGGACTCCCAGTCCTTTCCCTTCAGCGCCGCGACATGGCCCGCCATGAGCGGCTCCAGGTCGCGCAGGACGGACATGTGCCGGTATCCCTCCCGGGAGGCGAACCGGAGCGGGCTTTCCATGCGCTGGAGAATTTCTTCCACCGATTCCATGATTCCCGTGGATATCAAAAGGGGAACCGCACCTCAAGGGAGAATGCAGGCCGATTGACTTTTCAGCGGTTTCACGCTACACAGGACGGCATTTCCAGGGGGTGTGCATGACCAGTCCAGCAACATACCGGGAGGCCGGCGTCGACATCGACAAGGCCAACCTTTTCGTCGAAAGGATCAAGCCCGTCGTCCGGAATACCTTCCGGAAAGAGGTCATGAGCGGCATCGGGGGATTCGGGGCGCTCTTCCGGATGGATATGACCCGCTGGCGCAAGCCCATTCTCGTGTCCTCCACCGACGGGGTCGGGACCAAGCTCCGCGTCGCGCACTGGATGAACCGGCACGACACCATCGGCATCGACCTGGTGGCCATGTCCGTCAACGACGTCCTCGTACAGGGCGCGGAGCCCCTGTTTTTCCTGGATTACCTGGCCACGGGGCGGATCGACGTGGAAACGAGCGTGAAGGTCGTCGAAGGAATCGCCCGGGGATGCCAGGACGCGGGATGCGCCCTCATCGGCGGCGAGACCGCCGAGATGCCCGGTTTTTACGGCGACGGCGAGTACGACCTGGCGGGTTTCTGCGTCGGCGTCGTCGAGGAGGACCGGCTGATCGACGGCTCCGAAGTCCGGGTGGGCGACGTCCTTATCGGGATCGCCTCGACGGGACTCCACAGCAACGGCTATTCCCTGGCCCGCAAGGTCTTCTTCGACCGGCAGGGGCTGTCGGTCCAGGACCGGGTGGCCGGCCTCGAGGGAAGCGTGGGCGAAGAGCTCCTGAAGCCGACACGGATCTACGTCAAGTCGGTCCTGAACGTCCTCAAGAACTTTCCGGTCCACGGGCTCGTCCACGTGACCGGCGGCGGCTTCTACGACAACATCCCCCGCATCGTCCGCGGCTCCATCCGGGCCGTCGTCCGGCGCGACTCCTGGGTCGTCCCCCCGGTGTTCCGGGTTCTCCAGGAGCTGGGCCGGATTGAGGAGGGGGAAATGTTCCGGGTCTTCAACATGGGCATCGGCATGATGCTCGTCGTGCCGGAGCAGGACGCGCCGGAGATCCTCAACCGGCTGCACCAGCTCGGCGAGACGGCGTGGCCGATCGGCCACATCGACCGGCGGGAGGACGATCAGCCCCCGCTGGAAATGGTCTCCTCCTGAAGCGACTCTCCGCTCTCTCCGCCGGCAAGACCGGCCCGCATTCCGGGCTTCCCGGCTCCTCCAGGCGAATGAACGGTGAATCCAGATGAAGAAAGTACCCATCGGCGTTCTGGTTTCCGGAAGCGGCTCCAACCTGCAGTCCCTGATCGACCGCATCGAAGAGGAAACGCTGGACGCCCGCATCCGGGTCGTCATCAGCAACAACCCGGACGCCTTTGCCCTGCAGCGCTGCGAAAAGCACGGAATTCAGACGGCGGTCATCCGGCATGCCGACTACCCGGATCGGGAATCCTTCGACCGGAAAATGGCGGCGGTCCTTCATGACAACGACGTGGACCTGGTTGTCATGGCCGGTTTCATGAGAATCCTTTCCTCCTGGTTCCTCCGGGAATTCCCCCTGCGCATCATGAACATCCACCCGGCGCTGCTCCCGGCCTTTCCGGGACTGCACGTGCAGCGGCAGGCGGTTCTCCACGGCGTCAAGTTTTCCGGCTGCACGGTTCACTTCGCCGACGAGGGTGTCGACACCGGACCCATCATCATCCAGGCGGTCGTCCCCGTCCTCGACGACGACACGGAAGACACCCTGGCGGCCAGGATCCTCAAGGAGGAGCACCGGATTTACCCGCAGGCCGTCCAGCTGTATGCCGAGGGAAGGCTCAGGGTCGAGGGAAGAAGGGTCACGGTCTCGGACAACCCGCAGACCGGAGCCGCTGCGCTTCACAACCCGCCTCTGACCCGCTTCTGAAGGCGGCACGGCCGCGGGGGATTCAGATCATATCGAGGGAGGAAGCGCCATGAACGAGAAGGAATTCGACTTCATCATCGAAAGCCTGGGAGAATGTACGATTCCCTCCCCGGTCGTCGTCAATTACTACACCCCGGACAGCCGGCGCATCCTTTTCAACATCGACTCCCAGCGCTTCGCCGACCGACAGACCCCCGACGGGGCCCCGCTCTCGGTGGAAGTCGCCGGCCCCCGGGGAAAAATCTTCTTCGATCCCTCGAAGACCAAGGCCGCCATCGTTACCTGCGGAGGGCTATGCCCCGGCATCAACGACGTCATCCGGGCCATCGTCATGGAGCTCCATCACCGCTACGGCGTCCGGAACATCCAGGGCATCCGCTACGGGTTCCAGGGCCTGATACCGAAGTACGGCCATCCCGTTCTGGAGTTGAACCCGGACACCGTCAAGGACATCCACGGCGTCGGCGGGAGCCTCCTGTCATCGTCCCGGGGCCGCCAGGATATCGGCGAGATGGTGAACGCCCTGCGGCGCATGAACGTGGACATGCTGTTCTGCATCGGCGGCGACGGAACCATGCGGGCCACGGAGCAGATCACCCGCGAGATCATGAGCAGGAAGCTGAACATCGGGGTCATCGGCATCCCCAAGACCATCGACAACGACCTCAACCTCATCCAGAAAACCTTCGGCTACGACACGGCCATCTCCGAGGCGGTCCGGGTCATCCAGTGCGCCCACGTGGAATCCAAGGGAGCACCTCTGGGAATCGGCCTGGTGAAGCTCATGGGCCGCCTTTCCGGCCACATCGCCGTCGGGGCCGCCCTGGCCCAGAGCGACGCCAATTTCGTCCTCATTCCGGAAGTGCCTTTCGACCTCGAAGGAGAAAGGGGTTTTTTGAAGGCCCTCGAACAGCGGCTCCGGGAACGGCAGCATTGCGTCATCCTCGTCGCCGAAGGGGCCGGACAGGACCTGATGCCCCACACCGGCAAAGATGCGGAGACGGACGCCTCGGGAAACGTCCGCCTCCTGGACATCGGCCTGTTCCTCAAGGAGCGGATCGAGCGTCACTTCCAGGCCCAGGGGCTGGAGATCAACCTGAAATACATCGATCCCAGCTACACCCTGCGGAGCGTGCCGGCAGGGGCCAGCGACAGCATCTACTGCAGCGCCCTGGGCCAGTACGCCGTCCACGCCGGCATGGCGGGAAAGACGGGCATGCTGGTGGGGCTCATGAAGGACGAATATGTCCACCTGCCCCTGAAGGCCGTCACGTCGGGCAAACAGGTGGACCCGGCGGGGAACCTGTGGATGCGCGTCCTCGAATCGACGGGCCAGCCGCCGTCCATGAAGAACTGAAAAATAGGTCAGATTTATTTTTCATGTTGCACTGCAAAAATGATGACCTCGTAAAAAGTCCGGAACGAGTGTAACGGCTTGATATAATAT
>LUYO01000113.1:0-17037 GCA_001603295.1 Rhodobacterales bacterium Alpha_02 | reverse complement strand
CGGCAGGCGGCTTTTGCAGGCGCTGATCGACGACTGCGCCCGCCGCGGTTTCCGGCAGATGGTGGCGGTGATCGGCGACAGCGACAACGTCGGCTCGCGCAAGCTGCACGCCGCGCTGGGCTTCCGGCTGATCGGCGTGGCGCCGTCGCTCGGCTACAAGTTCGGCCGCTGGCTCGACCAGGTGCTGATGCAGCGGCCGCTCGGCGAGGGCGACGCCTCGGCGCCCGATTGAAACGGAACGGCCGCCGCGACTTTCATCGCGGCGGCCGGGTCCGGAACCCATGTGGAAGAAACCGTCAGGCGGCCTTCTTCGGCTTCAGCAGGCCGCGATTGACCAGCACCTCGGCGATCTGCACGGCGTTGAGCGCGGCACCCTTGCGGAGGTTGTCGGAGACCACCCACATGGTGAGGCCGTTCTCCACCGTGATGTCCTCGCGGATGCGCGAGATGTAGGTGGCGTCCTCGCCGGCCGCCTCGTAGGGGGTGATGTAGCCGCCGGGCTCGTGCTTGTCGACGACCAGGCAGCCGGGCGCCTCGCGCAGGATCGAACGTGCCTCGTCGGCGGTGATCGGCTGCTCGAACTCGATGTTGACCACCTCGGAATGGGCGACGAACACCGGCACGCGCACGCAGGTGGCGGTCAGCTTGATCTTCGGGTCGAGGATCTTCTTGGTCTCCGCCGTCATCTTCCACTCTTCCTTGGTGAAGCCGTCCTCCATGAAGACGTCGATGTGCGGAATGAGGTTGAAGGCGATGCGCTTGGGGAACTTCTTCGGTTCCACGGGATCGGAGACGAAGATGGCACGGGTCTGGGTGAACAGCTCGTCCATCGCGTCCTTGCCGGCGCCCGACACCGACTGGTAGGTCGAGACGACGACGCGCTTGATCGACGCCTTGTCGTGCAGCGGCTTCAGCGCCACCACCAGCTGGGCGGTCGAGCAGTTGGGATTGGCGATGATGTATTTCTTGGTGAAGCCGACGGCGGCGTCGGCGTTGACTTCCGGCACCACCAGCGGCACGTCCTCGTCGTAGCGCCAGGCCGAGGAGTTGTCGATGACGACGCACTTCTGAGCGCCGATCTTCGGCGACCATTCCTTGGAGATCGAGCCGCCGGCCGACATGACGCAGATGTCGACGTCGGAGAAATCGACATGCTCGAGCGCCTGCACCTTCAGCGTCTTGTCGCCGAACGACACCTCGGTGCCTTGGCTCCGGCGCGAGGCGACGGCAATCACCTCATCGGCGGGGAAGCCGCGTTCGGCGAGGATCGAAAGCATTTCGCGGCCCACGTTACCGGTGGCACCGACCACAGCGACCTTGTAACCCATGTTGGACTGACCTTCTGAATGCGGCTTCACGCCGAAAGAGCCGTCCCCCGTCTTGTCTGGCGGCCGGTCGCTCTAGTCTGTCAGGGAGACATTCGAGGAGGCCGCCGTCCGCCTCCCCGGACCCCGGGGAGAACGATGCGGGGCGAGGAAGCGTCGATCACGTCGTGGTCGTTTTCGTCGTCGCCGTTTTCGTCATGGCAAGGCCGGCCGGGCGGAAACCCGGGGCACTGGCAAACCGACGAAGACCATTCGCGGACGACATGGACCATTCCTCTCTCGAATGTCGGGCTTTATGGCCGAAAGGCGGGGACGGGTCAAGACCAATCGGACCGCCGGACGGCGTTCAATGCGGGTTCCTGCTTAGGCCGATGACGCATGTTTGAAGTGGAGGGAAAAGCAATCCTTTACCCCTTGGGTTGTAGATTTCCCGCCAACTCCCCTTGGCGGGAAGACTTCAAGATATAGTGTGAGGCGAGCATGTTCGGACGCAGGACTTCTTCGGAGAAGCTCAAGATCAATTTCTTCGACAGCACGCCCGATGCCGTCATGGTCATGGCCGACGGCAAGTTCATCGAATGCAATGCCGCCGCCGTCCGCATGTTCGGCGCTTCGTCGCGGGACGCCCTGATGGCCATGACGCCGGCCGGGATGTCGCCGCCGACCCAGCCCGACGGCCAGTCGTCGGGTGCCAAGGCCGAGGCGCTGATCGGCGAGGCGATGGCCCAAGGCTACAAGCGCTTCGAATGGATGCACCGGCGCGCCGACGGCAGCGACTTCCCGGTGCTGGTGACGCTGATTCTGTCCAAGGTCGACGGCCGGCCGGTGGTCCTCACCAATCTCGCCGATCTCACCGAGGCGCTGCGCGAGCGCGAGGCGCGGCGCGAGGAGGAGGCGCGCAGCGCCAAGGCCTCGACGCTGCAACGCCTGGCCAGCGAGTTCGACCACGACGTGGCGGCGGTGCTCGGTACGGTGAGCGAGGTGGCCGATCGGCTCGAATCGGCATCGCAGGCGATGTCGGGCTCGGCCGAGCAGACCAACCGGCAGATCACCGAGCTGGCCGCCGCCTCCGAGCAGGTGTCGGCGGCCGTCTGCATCGTCGCCGAATCGGCCGGCGAACTGTCGGCGTCGATCGCCGAGATCGGCCGGCAGGTGCATCAGTCGAGCAGCATCTCGAGCGTCGCCAACGAGGAAGCGCGCCACACCAACGAGATCGTCAAGGGCCTTGCGGAAAGCTCGGCCAAGATCGGCGAGGTGATCAGCCTGATCAACGGCATCGCCAGCCAGACCAATCTCCTGGCCCTCAACGCCACCATCGAGGCGGCGCGGGCCGGCGAGGCGGGGCGCGGCTTCGCCGTGGTGGCGCAGGAGGTGAAGGCGCTCGCCAACCAGACGACGCGCGCCACCGAGGAAATCGGCGCCCAGATCGGCGCCGTGCAGGCGGCCACCACTCAGGCGGTCGGCGCCATCGGCGGCATCGCCACGCGCATCGGCGAGATCAACGAGATCGCCGGCGTCATCGCCGCGGCGGTCGAGGAGCAGTCGCGCGCCACCGCCGGCATCGCCAGCAACATCCAGCAGGCATCGACGGCCAGCTCCAAGGTGTCGGCCAACACCGGCGGCGTTGCCCACGCCTCGGTGGAGACGCGCAAGGCGGCCGAGGCGGTGCTGAGTTCGGCCAAGGCACTGTCCGGCGAGGCGGGCGGCCTGCGCTCCACCGTCGACCGCTTCCTGCAAGGCGTGCGGCGGGCCTGAGCCGGTCTTCAGTCCTGAAATGAAAAGGCCCAGCCATCAGGCTGGGCCTTTTGTCTTGTCTTGCGGGGCTCCGGCTCAGGCGGCGAGCTGGCGCAGCACGTAGTGCAGGATGCCGCCGTTCTTGTAGTAGTCGAGTTCATCGAGCGTATCGATGCGGCAGAGCAGCGGCAGGTCGAAGGTCGTGCCGTCGGCGCGGGTGACCTTCGCCGTCAGCTTCTGGCGCGGCTTGACGTGGGCGATGCCCTCGATGGTCACCGTCTCGTCGCCGGCAAGGCCGAGGCTCTGCCAGCTCGTGCCGTCCTCGAAGGTCAGCGGCACGATGCCCATGCCGACCAGGTTGGAGCGGTGGATGCGCTCGAAGCTCTCGGCGATCACCGCCTTGACGCCCAGGAGGTTGGTGCCCTTGGCCGCCCAGTCGCGCGACGAGCCGTTGCCGTATTCGATGCCGGCGAAGATGACCAGCGGCACGCCCTCCTCACGATAGCGCATCGCGGCATCGTAGATGTACATGCGGTCGCCCGAGGGGTGGTGGATGGTCCAGCCGCCCTCGACGACGTTGCCGTTCTCGTCCTTCACCATGTGGTTCTTGATGCGGATATTGGCGAAGGTGCCGCGCATCATCACCTCGTGGTTGCCGCGCCGCGTGCCGTACTGGTTGAAGTCGGCCGGCCGCACCTGATGGCTGGTGAGATACTGGCCGGCCGGGCTGGCCGCCTTGATCGAGCCGGCCGGCGAGATGTGGTCGGTGGTGATCTTGTCGCCGAACAGGCCGAGGATGCGCGCCCCGAGGATGTCGGTGACCGGCGGCGGCGTCATGGTGATGCCGGCGAAGTAGGGCGGGTTCTGCACGTATGTGGAGCCCATGTTCCAGCCGTAGGTCTGGCCGATGCCGGCCTCGACGGCCCGCCAGCGGGCGTCGCCCTTGAACACGTCGGCGTATTTCTCCTTGAACATCTCGGCGGTGATGTAGGTGGAGATCGTCTCGTTGACCTCCCGGCCGGACGGCCAGATGTCCTTGAGATAGACCGGCTCGCCATCGACGCCGGGGCCGATCGGTTCGCTGGACAGGTCCTTCTGCACCGTGCCGGCCAGCGCGTAGGCGACGACCAGCGGCGGCGAGGCAAGGTAGTTGGCCTGCACGTCGGGGCTGACGCGGCCCTCGAAGTTGCGGTTGCCCGACAGCACGGCGGCGGCGACGATGCCGTTGTCGTTGATCGACCGGGAGATCGGCGGCGGCAGCGGGCCGGAGTTGCCGATGCAGGTGGTACAGCCGAAGCCGACCAGGTTGAAGCCGAGGGCGTCGAGGTCCTCCTGCAGGCCGGACTTGCCGAGATACTCGGCCACCACCTGGCTGCCGGGGGCGAGCGAGGTCTTCACCCACGGCTTGACGCCGAGCCCCTTCTGCCGTGCCTTGCGGGCCAGCAGGCCGGCGGCGACCAGCACGCTCGGGTTGGAGGTGTTGGTGCAGGAGGTGATGGCGGCAATCACCACGTCGCCGTGGCCGAGATCGAAGTTGCCGCCCTCGACCGGATAGCGGGTGGCGATGTCGTCGGCCTTGCGATACTCGCTCTGCATGGCGGCGGCAAAGCCGGCCTTGGCGCCGGAAAGCGACACCCGGCCCTCCGGCCGCTTGGGGCCGGCCAGCGACGGCACGACGGTGGACAGGTCGAGTTCGAGGACGTCGGTGAACACCGGGTCGGGCGTGTCGGCGGTGCGGTAGAGGCCCTGGGCGCGGGCATAGGCGTCGACCAGCGCGATGCGGTCGTCGGCACGGCCGGAGAACTTCAGGTAGCGGATGGTCTCCGAATCGACGGGGAAGAAGCCGCAGGTGGCGCCGTATTCCGGACCCATGTTGCCGATGGTGGCGCGGTCGGCCAGCGTCAGGCTGTCGAGGCCGGGGCCGAAATACTCGACGAACTTGCCGACCACGCCCTTCTTGCGCAGCATCTCGGTGACGGTCAGCACGACGTCGGTGGCGGTGACGCCCTCGGCCACCTTGCCGATGAACTTGAAGCCGACCACCTCGGGGATCAACATCGATACCGGCTGGCCGAGCATGGCCGCCTCGGCTTCGATGCCGCCGACGCCCCAGCCGAGCACGGCGAGGCCGTTGACCATGGTGGTGTGGCTGTCGGTGCCGACGCAGGTGTCGGGATAGGCGAGGGTGGCGTTGCCCTCCTCGGCGGTCCACACCGTCTGGGCGAGGTACTCGAGGTTGACCTGGTGGCAGATGCCGGTGCCCGGCGGCACGACGCGGAAGTTATGGAAGGCGTTCTGGCCCCACTTCAGGAAATTGTAGCGCTCGATGTTCTGCTCGTATTCGCGGGCGACGTTCTGGGCCAGGGACGAGGCGGTGCCGAAATAGTCGACCACCACCGAATGGTCGATCACCAGATCGACCGGCACCAGCGGGTTGATCTTGCGCGGGTCGCCGCCGAGGGCGACCATGGCGTCGCGCATCGCCGCGAGGTCGACGACGGCCGGCACGCCGGTGAAGTCCTGCATCAGCACGCGGGCCGGGCGATAGGCGATTTCCTTGTCGACCTTGCCCTTGTTGTCCAGCCAGGCGGCCATGGCGCGGATGTCGGCCTCGGTCACCGAGCGGCCGTCCTCGAAGCGCAACAGGTTTTCGAGGATCACCTTCAGCGAGAACGGCAGGCGCGAGACGCCGGTGAGGCCGTTCTCCTCCGCCGCCTTCAGGTCGTAGTAGACGTAAGTCTTCGAACCGACCTGAAGTTCCCTCCTGGACTTGAAGCTGTCGAGCGACGGCATGCGCGGGGCCCCTTTCCATGCCGGGGGCGCCTTGCGCCGACAGACGGCGACGGCGCGCCGCGCATCCGTTCGGGCAGGGTCTCGCCACCGGCGAGCTGTTTGACGTTTACGTAATGGTCATGATGGCGACCGAGACTTCCATGCGCCTTATAGAGAATATGGCGCCGGCTCACCAGACCTTGCGTACGAAATTCTACCATATGGCGGCCGATCCGGTCGCCACGCCAAGGTTGCAGGGCCCCGCGCCGCGAATGCGGCTTACGCCGCCGGCCGCGATGCTCTATTGGGAAGCAAACCGTCCGCGCCCGAGATGCCCGTGAGGATGCCCGTGAGTCAGCCCTTCCCGCCCTTCCGCCTCGCCGTCCGCGGGCTCGGCGTCGATCGCGGCGGCCGGCGGGTGATCGAAGGCATCGATCTCGATGTCAATAGCGGCGAGACGGTGCTGGTCACAGGTCCCAACGGCGTCGGCAAGTCGACGTTGCTTCGCGCCGTCGCCGGCTTGGTGCGACCGTCCGGCGGCACGATTCGCTTCCTCGCTGCTGGCATCGACGACGCCGACGAGGTCGGCCGGCACGTCCACTATCTCGGCCATCGCGACGCGGTGAAGCCGGCGCTGACGGTGGCCGAAAACCTCGCCTTCTGGCGCGACTTCCTCGGCGACGAGGGCGGCGTCGCGGTGGAGGAGGCGCTGGAGACCGTCGGTCTTCTCGACCTTGCCGCCCTGCCGGCCGGCTATCTGTCGGCCGGGCAGCGGCGGCGCCTGGCCATCGCCCGGCTGATCGCGGCGCGTCGGCCGCTGTGGCTGCTCGACGAGCCGACCGCCGCCCTCGACGCCGCCTCGGAGGCGCGGCTGACCGGCCTGATGGCCGAGCACGTGGCAAGCGGCGGCGCCGTGGTCGCCGCCACCCATCTCGCCATCGGGATCGGCGCCGCCCGCTCTCTGCGCCTCGTCGCCGGGGAGACCGTCTGATGCAAAGCCTTGCCGCCCTGTTCGTCCGCGAGCTGCGCCTCGCCGTCCGCATCGGCGGCGGCGCGCTGATGGGCGTGTTGTTCTACCTGATCGTGGTGACCACCTTCCCCTTCGCCATCGGTCCGGACCTCAACCTCTTGTCCCGCCTCGGCCCGGCCATTCTGTGGATCGGCGCGCTGCTGTCGACGCTCTTAGGCCTCGACCGGCTGTTCGAGGCCGACCGCGACGACGGCACGCTCGACCTGATGGTGATCTCCGGCCGGTCGCTGGAGCTGTTGGTGATCGTCAAGGCGACGGCCCACTGGACGGCCACCGGTCTGCCGCTGGTGATCGCCGCGCCCTTCCTGTCGCTGCTTTTGGCCATGCCCGCCGACGTGACGCTGGCCACCGTGGCGACGCTCTTGGTCGGCACGCCGGCTCTGACGCTGCTCGGAGCGATCGGTGCCGGACTGACGGTGTCGCTCAGGCGTGGCGGCCTGTTGCTGCCGATCCTGATCCTGCCGTTCGCCGTGCCGGTGCTGATCTTCGGCGTCGCCGCCTCGACGGCCGTCGTCTACGACATGGCCGCCTTCCGCACGCCCTTCCTGCTCACCCTTGCCATGACGCTGGCGGCGGCGGCGATCTCGCCGATCGCCACCGCCGCCGCGCTCAGGAACGGCATCGACTAGAGCATTTCCGGTGAAATCCGGTTCACCGGAAATGCTCTATCTCTTTGTTCAGACGCAATTCCGGACGCAAAACCGGTTCCCACTTTTGCTGGAATTGCTCTGGAGCGAAGGGTTACGCTGCCCGGATGGTGGCGAGGAAGCTCTGCAGCTCCGACTGCAACCGCTCGGCCTGAGCCGACAGCGCCTCGGAGGCGTGCAGCACTTCCTGGGCAGCGGCGGCCGACTGGCTTGCCGCCTCGCCGACCTCGCCAATGTTGCTGGCCACCGTGCTGGTGCCGCCGGCCGCCTTCTGCACGGAATCGGCGATCTCCTGCGTCGCCATGCCCTGATCGCGCACCGAGCCGGCCACCATGTTCGACACCTTGGAAATATGGCCGATGGTCTCGGTGATGCGCATGATGGCGTCGCTGGAATCGGCGGTCGACGCCTGGATCGCCGCCACCTGGGCGCCGATCTCGCTGGTCGCCTTGGCGGTCTGGTCGGCGAGCTGCTTCACTTCCGCCGCGACGACGGCGAAGCCCTTGCCGGCTTCGCCGGCCCGCGCCGCCTCGATGGTGGCGTTGAGGGCGAGCAGGTTGGTCTGGCCGGCGATGGTATTGATCAGGTCGACGACGGCGCCGATCTTCCTGGCCGCCTCCGACAGCTCGCGCACCTTGGCGGCCGTCTCCGAGGCGTCGCGCACCGCCTGCGAGGCGACTTCCGTCGATTCGTTGACCTGACGGCCGATCTCGGAGATCGACGAGGCCAGTTCCTCGGCGGCGGCGGCCACCGTGCCGACGCCGGCCGATGCCGCCTCGGAGGCGGTGGCGACGGTCGACGCCTTCTGCGTCACGTCGGCAGAGGAATGGGACAGCGTCTGGGCCGAACCGTTGAGCTGGCCGGCGGCGGCGGCCAGCGACGAGGCGATGCCGCCGACCGTCTGCTCGAACATGTCGGCGAGCTGGTGCACCTCGGCGCGGCGCAGTTCGGCCTGGGCGGCGGCGTCTGCCTCGCGGGTGGCGCGCGCCTCGGCAGCCTGGGCGAGGCCGGTCTTGAACACCTCCAGCGCCTCGGCCATGGCGCCCACCTCGTCCTTGCGGCCGAGGCCCGGCACCACGGTGGCGAGATCGCCGTCCGACACCCGTCCCATGGCGCGCGAGATGGCGACCACCGGCCGGGAGATCGAGCGGCCGATGACCAGCGCCAGCGCGATGGCGCCGAACAGCGACACGGCCGCGACGATCAGCAGCATGCGGCGGATGGTCTCGATCAGCCCGGTGGTGGCGACGCCGATCGACGTCGATTCGACGGAAGCGGCGGAGCGCACGCCGGCCACCTTGTCGGCGATGGCCGTCGAGGCGTTGAGCAGGTCCTTGGCGGTCAGCGTCCGGAGGTCGGCGGCGATCTGGTTGGCCTGACGATAGGCCTCCTGATAGGTGGTGGCCGACTTCAGCACCTTGCCGAGCGTCGCCGCCTCCTGGCCCTCGCCGACCGCCTTGATCACCAGGTTGAGCCGCTGGACCAGGCCGTTGAAGCCGGCGTCGGCCGCCTTGAGGTCGTCGGCGGTGCCGCTGTTCATCAGCTTGTAGACCGCCAGACGGCCGGCATTGTACTGCTCGGTGGCCTTGGTGGCGATCGGCAGCAACTCCGGCTTGCCGAGCTTGTCGACCTTGGAGGAGAAGAACAGCATGTCGTTCTTCAGCTTCTCGCCGAGCGGCTCGACGCTGTCGCGGATGATCTTCTGCTGGCCGGTCTTGAGGTCGATGAGCCGGTTCAGCACGCCGCCGTAACCCTCGAACAGCGAGGCGATGGCCGCCATGTCGTCCTTGCGGGCGCCGCTGTCGATCTTACCGACGGCGCTGGCGATCGAGGCGCGCGTCGTTTCGGCCGCCGCCTTGGCGTCGGAGAGCGCCGTCTCGCTGCCGGAGACGACATAGGTATCCACCTTGGCGCTGAGATCGCGGAAGGCGTAGTCGATGTCGCGCGTCAGCTCCACCTCGTCGACGCGCTGGCGGTGCTGCGCGAAGGAGCGTTCGAAGGAACTGAGCGAAAAGAGAGAAAGGCCGGCACAGGCGATCAGCAGCGCGATGATCAGCGCGAAGGCCACGAACACCTTGGAACCGATGGACAGATTGTTGAACAGACGCGCCATCGCTTCTTCCCCCGAATTGCCGGCAAACCGTCCGGCCCGCGTGCCACCGGCCGCGACAAGATGCGGCGGCGCGAGGCCGAACCGCGGGCGACCTTGCGTATCGAGCGATAATAGGGGAGCGCTGTTAAAGTTTTCCAAACAATAGGCGGGCCGCCTTGCCGTTTAACCCATGTAAAAAATAACAATAAAGACTGGCGTTCCCGCAGGCCGGACCGCCGGCTTCGCCGAAGCGGCGGCAAGACGGAGAACGGACGGCGGCGTTCATCGCCGCCGTTCGAGCACGGCGCTCGGCAGCTTGTCGCCGGCGAAATGCGCCGCGAGGTTGGCGCGCACCAGCGCCCCCATTGCCTGGCGCGAGCCCAGCGTGGCGCTGCCCTGGTGGGGTGACAGCACGACGTTGTCGAAGCCGGCAAAGCGCCGGTCGATCTTCGGCTCGCCCATGAAGACGTCGAGGCCGGCGCCGCCGATGGCGCCGCTTTCGAGCGCGGCGATCAGCGCTGCCTCGTCGACGGTGCTGCCGCGCGAGATGTTGACGAACAGGCCGTCCTTGCCGAGGGCGGCGAGCACGGCGGCGTCGATCAGGCCGGCGGTGCCGTTGCCGCCGGCCACCGTCACCACCAGGATGTCGGCCCAGGCGGCCAGCGCTTCCAGCGTCGGGAAGGCCCGCCAGGGGGCGGCCGGCTTCGGCGAGCGGTTCCAATAGCCGATCTCGGTGTCGAAGCCGGCGAAGCGGCGGGCGATCGCCTCGCCGATGCGGCCGAGCCCGACGATGCCGACCTTGCGGCCGGAGACGCCGCCGGTGGCGAGCGGCAGGGTGCTGGTCTCCCAGGCGCCCGAACGGACGAAGGCGTCGCCCACGACGATGCGGCGGGCGAGCGCCAGCGTCAGCGCCAGGGCGAGGTCGGCGACGTCGGCGGTGAGCACGTCGGGCGTGTTGGAGACGGCGATGTTGCGCCGACGGGCCGCATCGAGGTCGACCTTGTCGTAGCCGACGCCGTAGACGGCGATCAGCTCCAGCGCCGGCAGCGCCTCGATCAGCGCCGCATCGACGCGCTGGCCACCCGAGGCGACCAGCGCCCGTACGCCGGAAAGCGCCGGCATCCGCCCGTCGGCCGGCGGATCGACCAGCCGGTAGGCGGCGCGCATCGGCTCGAGATCCCATTCGGGCATCGGCGACAGCAGCAGCACCTCGGGGCGGGACGAAGGGGTGACGGACATGGGGCAGACTCCGGCGGCGGACGGCGGGCGAGGGCACGCGAGGCGGTTGCCGCATCCTTGACGCCCTCCATTCGTATGACAATAGTGCCGTCGTCGCGCAAGCCGACACGGGCGAGGATTGCCCGCGGCTGCGCCGGGGAGGACAGCATGGCCGACTACGACGCTTTCGACGACCGCTTCTGGTCGCTGGTCATCGGCAGCGCCGCCATCGAGCGACTGTGGTCGGGCGGCCGCTGGGTGGAGGGGCCGGTCTACGTGCCGGCCGCCAAGGCCGTCGTCTGGTCGGACATCCCCGAGGACCGGCTGATGCGCTACGACGAGACGAGCGGCGCCGTCTCGGTGTTCGAGCACCCCTGCGGCTACCACAACGGCCATACGCTCGATGCCTTCGGCCGCATCGTCGCCTGCGAGCATGGCGGCCGGCGCATTTCCCGCCTCGGTTTCGACGGCCGCTGGCAGACCATCGTCGACCGCTTCGAGGGCAAGCGGCTCAATTCGCCCAACGACGTGGTGGTGAAGTCGGACGGCAGCATCTGGTTCTCCGACCCGAGCTACGGCATCGACAGCGACTACGAGGGCCACGCGGCGGCGAGCGAGATCGGCGCCTGCCACGTCTACCGTCACGACCCGGAGAGCGGCGAGACGACGGCGGCGATCACCAGCCTCTCCCGGCCTAACGGCCTCGCCTTCTCGCCCGACGAGCGCATCCTCTACGTCTCCGACACCGGCGCCACCCATGTGTCCGGCCACCCCCGGGCGATCCACGCCTTCGACATGGCGGCCGACGGCCGCGCCGTGGCCGGTACCGGGCGCCCCTTCGCCATCGCCGACGCCGATCTGTTCGACGGCTTCCGCGTCGATACCGCCGGCAATATCTGGACGTCCTGCGGCGACGGCGTCCGCGTCTACGCCGCCGACGGCACGCTGCTCGGTCGCATCAACATTCCCGGTCCGGTCTCCAACCTCTGCTTCGGCGGCGCCAAGCGCAACCGCCTCTATATCACCGCCAAATGGTCGCTCTACGCGGTCTATGTCCACGCGACACCGGCCGGCTGGGCGAGGTCTTCGGCATAGAAAGGTGCCGGTCTAGTCCAAAAGTAGTGAACAACGGTAAGTATTACCACTTAAACCTATGTGATGCCTGCGGTTTCCAGGATGCAGACCTGCATGCTGGAGGCGTTCGGAATTAAGAAAACTGTCGACAGGCCCGGCAGAATCGATATTGAACTGAGGCAATTGACAGTCTCCGGAGTTGACCCAACGTGGGCGATGATCGTGCTCGGCTCAACCTGAAAAGTCTGGCCCGCCACCTCGACCTGTCGATCACAACCGTCAGTCGAGCCTTGCGCAATGGGCCGGAGGTTCGCAAGGAGACCATCGAGCGTGTCCAGAAGGCGGCGGCCGAGCTGGGCTACGTCCGTGACTTCGGCGGTCTGACGCTGCGCACCGGCCTTTCCTATTCCATCTGCGTGCTGATGTCGGCGGTGCCGCCTGATGACATCGCCGATACCGGCTCGGTCGGCCTGTTGCAGGGCGTGCACGAGGTGGCGCAGGCGGCCGGCTACGCCGTCACCGCCGTGCCGCTCGCCCCGGGCGCCGATCCGATCGACGCGCTGAAGACCATCATCGACGGCCGTCGCGCCGACGGTCTGATCTTCGACCACACGCTGCCGATGGACCCGCGCGTCCGCTTCCTCTTGGAGCGCGACTTCCCCTTCGTCACCTTCGGCCGCACCGAGCTGTTCACGCCGCACGCCTGGTTCGACATCGACGACGAGGACGCCACCTTCCGTGCCGTGCACCATCTTCTCGACAGCGGCTACCGCCGCATCTGCCTGATCAACCCGCCGGCCGAGTTCATGTTCTCGCAGTACCGGCTGCGCGGCTATCGCAAGGCGCTGGCCGAGGCCGGCGTCGAGATCGACCCGCGTCTGATCCTCGACCTCGACCTGACCGCCCGGCGGACGCGCGCCTCGGTCAAGGACCTGATGGTGCAGGACAGCCCGCCCGACGCCTTCATCTGCGTCAACGACATCACCTCGCTGGGCATGATGACCGGCCTGCGCGACATCGGCCTCGATCCCGCCAACTTCGGCTTCTGCGCCTCCACCACCACGCGGCTGATCGAATATGTCGAGCCGTCGCCGGTCAGCTTCTATTTCCCGCTGCAGGAGGCCGGCCGCCGGCTGACCCGGCTGATGCTGCGTCGGCTGGAGGGTGAAACCGATATCACCCAGCTTCAGGAGCTGGCCGTCGCCGAGATGCACGTGCCGGCCAAGCGGTAGTTTCCGCCTCGTCATGGCTCCGGCATCGTTTCAGTTGCCCGGCCGGGAGCGCCGGGCTATGCTCCCGTGGTTTCCCCGCGTCCGCCGCTCCGTGGGGAAAGGGATGCCGATCCCGGAGGAGCAGCGGCCTCCGACCTCTTCGGGACTGCCATGGCTGACCTCGTCAATCGCGCTTCCGCGACCGACCTCGCGGGAAACTGGACGCTTCACTCGGCGGATGAATCGATTTCCGTGCCCTTGCCGCTGCCGGGCGACGGGCTGTCGGCGCTGATCGCCGCCGGCGTGCTGCCCGACCCCTATGTCGGCGAGAACGAGCTGGCCGCCCGCTGGCCGGCCGAGCGCGACTGGATCGCCCGCCGGACCTTCTTCATCGACGCCGAGGCGCTGTCCCACCCTTGGGCGATCTGCGTCGACGGTCTCGACACGGTCGCCGAGATCAGGATCAACGGCCGGGCGGTGCTGTTCGCGGCCAGCATGTTCCGGCCGCACCGGGCCGAGCTTGCCGAAGCGCTGGAGGCCGGCGACAACACCATCGAGATCGTCTTCCGCTCCAACGCCGCCGCCGCCGTGGCGGCCGCCGCGACGCAGCCCTACGAGCAGCCCTACAGCGCCCAGATGCAGGCCTTCGCGCACATCAACCTTCTGCGCAAGGTGCAGTGCCACGCCGGTTGGGACTGGGGCATTGCCCTGATGCCGTTCGGTCTCTACGGCGACATCCGCCTCGAACGGGACGACCTGCCGCGGATCGCCTATGTTCAGCATCGCCAGTACCACGACGAGGAGAGCGGCGCCGCCCTGGTCGAGGTCGACGTCAGGATCGAGGCGCCCTCGGCTGGCGAGGAGTTGCTGACCGTCGAGTTCGCCGGCCAGCGGCACGCCCGCACGGTCGCCTATACGGCCGGCAGCACGGTGGTCACCGCCGCCTTCCGGGTCGAGGAACCACGCCTCTGGTGGCCGGCCGGCTCGGGCGGTCAGCCGCTCTACGATCTCGAGGCGAGCCTCGGCGACAGCGTCGTCCGCCAGCGCATCGGCCTGCGTCAGATCGAGGTGGTGATCAAGCGCGACGCCATCGGCGTGCCGCTCACCGTGCGCGTCAATGGTCGCGACCTGTTCTGCCGTGGCGCCAACTGGATTCCCGCCGACGCGCTGCCGTCGCGCATCACGCCGGAGGCGGTGCGGCCGCAGCTCGAGGACGCGGTGGCCGTCGGCATGAACATGCTGCGCATCTGGGGCGGCGGCCAGTACGAGCCCGACTGGTTCTACGACCTCTGCGACGAACTCGGCATCCTCGTCTGGCAGGACATGATGTTCGCCTGCGCCCTCTATCCGGCCGACGAACCGTTCCTCGCCGAGGTCGACCGGGAGATCGAGCATCAGGTGCGGCGGCTGTCGCACCATGCGTCGATCGCCCTCTACTGCGGCGACAACGAGGTGATCGGCGCGCTGACCTGGTTCGAGATCGCGCGCCAGAACCGCGACCGCTACCTCGTCGCCTACGACCGGCTCAATCGCACCATCGAGCGCGCCGCCCACCGGGCCGATCCCGACCGGCTGTTCTGGCCGTCGTCGCCGTCCAAGGGACCGCTGGACTTCGGCGACGCCTGGAAGGCGGAAGGATCCGGCGATCAGCACATGTGGGACGTCTGGCACGGTGCCAAGTCGTTCTCGGCCTATCGCGAGGTGCGGCCGCGCTTCGCCTCGGAGTTCGGCTTCCAGTCCTTCGTGTCGCTGTCGACGCTCCGCCGCTACATCGCCGAGGAAGACCTCGACATCTCCTCGCCGGCCATGGAGCTGCACCAGAAGAACGCCGGCGGCAATGCCCGCATCGTCGAGACCATTTCGCGCTACTTCCGCTTCCCGAAGAATTTTGAAAACGTCGTCTATCTGAGCCAGGTGCAGCAGGGTCTGGCCATGAAGACCGGCATCGACTTCTGGCGGTCGATCAAGCCCGAATGCATGGGCGCGCTCTACTGGCAGCTCAACGACACCTATCCGGTGGCCTCCTGGTCGTCGATCGAATACGGCGGCCGCTGGAAGCTGCTGCACTCGATGGCCAGGCGCTTCTTCTCCGCCGTCAACGTGGTGGCGATCCCCTCGCCGGACGGCGCCAGCGTCGAGCTTGTGGCCGTCAACGACACGCCCTCCGAGGTGGTGGTGTCCGGCCGGGCCTTCTGGCTGGCGACGGACGGCGGCCGCCGGCCGGCCGGCGAATTCATGCGGACGGTGCCGGTCGACCGGGCGGTGTCGCTCCTCAGCGTGCCGGCCGACGGCGGCCGCGAGGCGGTGCTGGCCTTCGCCTGGAGCGATCCCTTCGGCGACCACCTCGACCATCTCGCCGTCACGCCCTACAAGGCGCTGCGCCTCGTCGACCCCGGCCTGACGGTGTCGGCGCAGAAGACGGGCATCGGGGGGCAATGGCGCTTCACGATCAGCGCCGCGGCGCCGGCCTTCTACGTGGCGCTGGAAGCGACGCCCTACGGCGTCTTCTCCGACAATGCCGTGCTGGTGACGCCGGAGGCGCCGGTCACCGTCACCTGGACGTCGCGCTCGGGCGACGTCGATCCGGTCGAAGGCCTTGTCGTGCGCGACCTCTGGTCGAGCTACCGGCCGGCCGAGATCGTCGTCCGCAAGGAGTGAGGGATCACCCGGTGCCGCCGCCTCAGCGCGTCGGCACCGGCGTCGGGCCGCGATAGTCGTAGAAACCGCGCTGCGTCTTGCGACCGAGCCAGCCGGCCTCGACGTATTTCACGAGGAGCGGGCAGGGGCGGTACTTGCTGTCGGCGAGGCCGTCGTGCAGCACCTGCATGATGGAGAGGCAGGTATCGAGGCCGATGAAGTCGGCGAGTTGCAACGGTCCCATCGGATGGTTGGCGCCGAGCCGCATGGCGGTGTCGATGGAATCGACCGTGCCGACGCCCTCGTAGAGCACGTAGATCGCCTCGTTGATCATCGGCAGCAGGATGCGGTTGACCATGAAGGCCGGGAAGTCCTCGGAGACGGCGACCGTCTTGCCGAGCTTGGCGACGAAGTTCCGCGCCGCCTCGAAGGTCTCGTCCTCGGTGGCGATGCCGCGCACCAGCTCGACCAACTGCATCACCGGTACCGGGTTCATGAAGTGGATGCCGATGAAGCGTTCCGGCCGGTCGGTGGAAGCGGCGAGACGGGTGATGGAGATCGACGAGGTGTTGGTGCCGATCATCGCCTCGGGCTTCAGCTCCGGACAGAGCCGGCTGAGCGCCTTGCGCTTGATGGTCTCGTTCTCGGTCACCGCCTCGATGACCAGATCGGTGTCGGCGAAGCCGTCGAGGTCGTCGAGCAGGCGGATGCGGGCCAGCGCCTCGCGCCGCTGCTCCTCGGTGATCTTCTTGGAAGCCACCTGCCGGCCGAGGTTGGCGGACACGACTTCGAGGCAGGCCTCGAGCCGGTCGCGCGCCGTGTCGTGGAGCGCCACGTCGAGACCGGCGAGGGCGCAAACATGCGCAATGCCGGAGCCCATCTGACCCGCGCCCATGACGCCGATCGACTTGATTTCAATCATTGAAGTCCTCGACCCTCTCGGATGGCGCCGGCCGGCGGCGCCCCCTCTTGACACGTATCAGGTCATTCTAGCTCAACCAAGCGCCTTCGTCAGCTCCGGCACGATCTCGTTGAGGTCGCCGACGAGGCCGTAGTCGGCGATCTGGAAGATCGGCGCCTCGGGATCCTTGTTGATGGCGACGATCACCTTGGCGTCCTTCATACCGGCGACGTGCTGGATGGCGCCGGAGATGCCGATGGCGACATAGAGGTCGGGCGACACCGCCTTGCCGGTCTGGCCGACCTGCCAGTCGTTGGGGGCGTAGCCGGCGTCGACGGCGGCGCGGCTGGCGCCGACCGCCGCGCCGAGCCGGTCGGCCAGCGGCAGCAGCAGCTC
>LUYO01000112.1:0-5019 GCA_001603295.1 Rhodobacterales bacterium Alpha_02 | reverse complement strand
GCCGGGGCCGGTTTGTTCTATGATTCCTTTAAAATATCGGGGACATAGGTGTTGATTCCATGTTTCATGCCCGCGATCACCAGACGGCCTACCTGATCGACCCCTGGGACTACCTGGGACCCAAGCGGCGCAAGCGGCTGGACGAGTCCTGGGCCGGCCTCTTCCGGGAACACATCCTTCCCGGGTTGCCCGTTCAGCGGCTGGCATCCTGTTACACCGAAGGCTTCGGGAGGCCCGGCAAGGAGATCTATGCCGCCCTGGGGGCGCTGATCCTCCAGCAGATGCACGATCTGACAGACGAGGAGACGGTATCCCAGTTTTCCTTCAACCTCCAGTGGCATTACGCCCTGGACATTCCCGGGGAGTCGGACGAGTCCAAGTACCTGTGCGCCAAGACCCTCTGGACCCTGAGGCAGCGGGTGACGGAGCGGGGTCTGGACCGGGAGCTGTTTCATGCGACCACGGGGACCCTGGCGAAGGTGTTCGGGGTGGACGCTTCCCGGCAGCGCCTGGATTCCGTGCACATCCGTTCCAACATGCGGCGGCTGGGGAGGATCGGCATCTTCTCCCAGGGCATCCACGCCTTTCTGGTGAACCTGCGTCGGAAGCGACCCCTGGTTTTCGAGACGGTGGAGGGGGAGTTGAGGGATCGCTATCTGACGAAGAAGGCCCTGGGCTGCTTTTCTCTCGTGAAGCCCTCGGAAGCGGCGGCGACGCTGGCGTCAGTGAGCCGGGACCTATTCTCCCTGGTGCAGCGGTTCCGGGGTGATCGTCAAGTCACCTCCCTGGCCAGTTTCGGGATTCTCCGGCGGATCCTGGAGGAGCAGTGCGAGGTGTCGGTGGTCGACGGGGAGCCCCGGGTGACCCTGAAGGAGAGCCGGGAGATTTTCCCTTCTTCCCTGCAGAACCCCTCGGACCCGGAGGCGGGCTACGACGCCCACAAGGGGCAGGGGTACCAGGTCCAGGTGATGGAGACCTACTGCGATTCCGCCCGGGAGGAAGACCGGGAGAAGAGGCTGAACCTGATCACCCACGTGGAGGTGGAGCCGGCCCATCGGAGCGATGCCCACGCCCTGCTTCCCGCCCTGGAATCCACCCGGGAGCGGGGGCTTTCCCCGGAGTCGGTGCTGGCGGATTCCCTGTACGGGGGAGACGAGAACCATCAGAAGGCCGAGGCGATGGGGGTGGAGGTGATCGCTCCCGTTCCGGGAATGCATCCGGGGAAGGTCCTTCCGCTGTCCTCGTTTCCCCAGACGGAGAAGGGAAAGATCCTTGCCTGCCCCCAGGGGCATGCGCCCGTGAAGGTCAAGCAGGGCGGGAAGGGCAAGCTGAGTGTCGCGTTCGCCTCGGAGCACTGTGTGATGTGCCCCCTCCGGGAACAGTGTCCCGTCAGGCCGGGGAAGAAGCGCCATTATCTTCGCGTGACCCTCAAGGCCCTGCGGAACGCCGGTCGCCGGGCGCGGGAGCAGACGGAGGTCTTCCGGGAGAGGTACCGCTGGCGTGCGGGGATCGAGGCGACCTTCTCCGAGATGGACCGGACAACGGGAATCAAGCGGCTCCGGGTCCGGGGATTGGCCGCGGTGGGGTACTGCGTCCTGCTGAAGGCCATCGGTGTAAACATCTTCCGGGCGACCCGGGTAAAGAGGGCCCTGCAGGCCTTCCGGACCCGCCTTGATTCAGCCTTGATCGCCGTCAGCCGCGGTTGGTCGATTTTCAAAGAGCGTTTCCTGCGGTACGAGCACCGATTCCCGGATTGCTCCCACACGAAAATGAAATCCCGGACCGGTTACGCTCGCTGCGCCGCATGACTTCTTACGAGGTCATCAAAAATAAATCTGACCTATTTTTCAGGGGAGGAAGGGATGACGGGGCGGGAGAGAAACGGTTTCGACAACGAGCAGTACATCCGGGAGCAGACGGAGGAGATTCTCGAGCGGGTCAAGCGGTTCGACAACAAGCTCTACCTGGAGTTCGGCGGGAAGCTTCTGTATGACTACCATGCCGCTCGCGTCCTGCCCGGGTACGACCCCAACGTCAAGATGCGCCTGATCCAGGAGTTGAAGGGCAGCGCCGACATCCTCCTGTGCATCTACGCCGGCGACATCGAGCGGAAGAAGATCCGGGCCGACTTCGGCATCACCTACGACTCCGACGCGATGAAGCTGATTGACGACCTGAGGGGCTGGGGCATCGAGGTCCTCGGCGTGGTCATCACCCGCTACGAGGGCCAGCCGGCGGCGGCGCTCTTCAAGAACAAGCTGGAACGGCGCGGCGTCCGGGTCTTCACCCACCGGTTCACAAAGGGTTACCCGACGGACGTCGAGTCCATCGTCAGCGACGAGGGGTACGGCGCCAACGAGTACATCCCCGCGGAGAAGCCCCTGGTCATCGTCACGGGACCGGGGCCGGGCAGCGGCAAGCTCGCCACCTGCCTGTCCCAACTCTACCACGAGTACCGGCGCGGCGTGAAGGCGGGTTACGCCAAGTTCGAGACCTTCCCCATCTGGAGCATCCCCCTGAAGCACCCGGTCAACGTGGCCTACGAGGCGGCCACGGCGGACATCCGGGACTTCAACCTCATCGACCCCTTCCACCTGGAGGCCTACGGGAAGAGCTCCGTCAACTACAACCGCGATGTGGCGGTCTTTCCCGTCCTGAAGCGGATCCTGGAGAAGATCACCGGGACGGAGTCCTTCTACCAGTCCCCCACCGACATGGGCGTGAACCGCGCCGGCTTCGCCATCATCGACGACGCCGTGACCCGGGAGGCGGCGAAGCAGGAGATCCTGCGGCGCTATTTCCGCTACCGCTGTGAATACGCCATGGGATTCGCCGACCGGGAGACGGTGCAGCGGGTGGAGCTGTTCATGAAGGATTTCCGCCTGAAGCCGGAAGACCGGCAGGTGGTGGCGCCGTCCTGGGAGGCTGCCCGGGAGGCTCAGGAAGAGGAGAAGGGCAACGAGGGGATCTACTGCGGCGCGGCGATCGAGCTGGTGGACGGAACGATCGTGAAGGGAAACAATTCTCCCCTGATGCACGCCGCCTCCAGCTTAGTCATTCATGCCGTCAAGCACCTGGCGGCGATTCCCGCCAAGATCAAGCTGCTGCCGCCCTACATCACCGACGCGGTGCACAGCCTCCGGACGGAGGCCCTGGGGGAGAAGTCCGTCAGCATGGACCTGCAGGAGACGCTGGTGGCCCTGGGAATCAGCGCCGCCACCAACCCGGCGGCCCATCTTGCCTTGGAGAAGCTCCGGGAGCTTCGGAACTGCGAGGTCCACATGACCCACATGCCCACGCCGGGCGACGAGGCGGGCCTGCGGCGGCTCGGCGTCAACCTGACGAGCGAGCCCAACTTCGCCACGAAGAACCTGTTTCTCTTCTGATCCGTTTGTCAGTCCCGGTTTTCTTCGGTGACGATCCGGATGCGGACGGTCGTCGTGCCGGTGCGGGTGCCGGCGGAGGATCCGGGCATCTGCAGGTCGCCCAGCGCCCGGAGGCGCTCGGCCAGGCCGGGCAGGGCGGCCGCGGGGAGGTCCGCCGTGATCGCGAACCCGCCCTCCTGGGCCCGGCGGCGGATGTTCCCGGCGCTCAAAGCCCGCAGCTCCCGCTCGACGGCGGAAGCAGCGGAGGAGACGTCCTGCACGCGGAGCAGGAGATCCGAGACGGGTTTCGGCGCCGGCGCCTGTTTCCGCATCGCCGTCGCATCGGACCGGTCTTCCTTCGCCGCCAGGGCGGCGGATTCCGACTGATCCTTCCGTTTGGATTCATAGGCGGCGCCTGATCGGGCCTTCCCGGCTTCCCGCAGGGGTGCGAATCCGGTGTCATGGGAGGATTCCGCCGCCGGGGCTCGGACGGCGCTCCTGCCAACGGGGGCGGGGGCGCCGCCGGTTTCCGGCTCCAGCCTGCGCTCGGCTCCCGGCGGGACGGCCGATTTCGCCCTGTCCGGCGGGGGCGCGAAGCCGAGCCCCTTTTCTTCAGACGCCTGGGGGCGCGGCCGGGACGGCTCCGCCGTGGACGGGGCCGCACTGCGCACGGAACGCTCCGCCTTTGCCTCCTCCCGCCTGCGCTCCGGCACAGGGGCGGGCTCCGGGATCCCCGGGGCCGCGCCGGGAGCGGCCGCCTTCTGCTCGACCCGGGCGGATGGAAGCGGCAGGTCCAGGGTCCGGCGCTCGGGTTCGGTCGTCCGATAGACCTGGAAGGCCAGGACCGCGATGAGGACCATGGCGAAGGCCTGAACGGGCACCTTGATGTGCAGCGGGAAGAACAGGGCCCGGAGGATCCCCTTCTTCTTCGGCGCCGCCTCTTCGCGGACCCGGGTCATGATTTTCTGCCGGAGCCACGGCGGCGGCTCGACCTCCTCGAGTTCCCGGACGAGGCCGACGGTCTTGCGCAGGTCCGCCAGGGCGCGAGCGCACGACCGGCACGAGGCAAGGTGCTCCTCGACCTTCCGCCGCTCCTCCGCGGGGAGGGCGTCGTCCAGATAAGCCGACAGGCGTTCTTCGATTTCCCTGCACGTCATCGTTCTTCACCCAGCAGACGGGATAGACAGTCTTTCATGGCGCTCCGCGCCCGGAAGAGCCGGGAGCGGACGGTCCCGCCCGGAACCTTGAGCATGTCGCCGATCTCCTCGTAGGAGAAGCCCTGGATGTCCCGCAGAACCAGGACCTCCCGGTATTCCCCCTCCAGTGTGCCGATGCAATCCTGGACCTTGGCCTCCCGCTCCTTCCGCTCCAGCCGCTCGCTCGGCAGCTCCAGCGGAGAGACGGCCCGGCAGGGGAGGCATTCCCCGTCCTCTCCGCGATGGTTGTCCGCCGCGGGCGCCTCGTGCCGGGAGCGGGCCTGCACCTGCTTCAGGCGGTTTCTCGTCACGTTCAGGACGATCTCGTGCAGCCAGGTGGAAAACCGGGCCTCCCGCCGGAACTTCGGAAGCCCCCGCCACGCCGACAGGAAAGACTCCTGGACGACGTCGCAGGCCTCGTCGTAGTCGCCGAGCATCCGGTACGCCAGGTTCAGCAT
>LUYO01000111.1:0-5295 GCA_001603295.1 Rhodobacterales bacterium Alpha_02 | reverse complement strand
CCGCCTCGGCGTGGCGGCAGGGCGGACCCTTGGAGGTTCCGGCCACCAGGTGGGGCCGGTTTCTCCGGATTCCGTGGCAGTCCGTAGGCGCGAAGACGGTTTCCCGGGGAGGCATCCCCCAGGACGCCTCGGCTTCCAGCAGGTCCCGTGCGGCATGATGCCTGAAAAAGACGCCGGCGGGGAACAGCCGGGGCATCTCCCGGACCAGAACCCCGCAGGCCTCCTCCATGTTGAAGGAGGCAGAGAGGAAATCCGCCATCTTGATCAGCCGTTTCACCTTATCCCTTGCGATGGCCATGGAGCACTCCTTCGATTTTTTTTCGATAGGCCTCGGGCGCGACGATTCCCAGTTCCTTGAGGCCGGTATCGAATTCCTTTATGGTCCCGACCACAGCGGCGATGTTGAGGAAAATTTCCATGTAGGTGCCGCCGGTCCCCTCGATCTCTCCGCGGAATGCCCGATCCGCATCGAGCCGTCCCTCCACCGCGGACGCGTCGCCGGGCGTGAGCAGGCATCCCACGGACCGGTAGGCGGCGAACCGCTGCAGCGCGTCGCACTCGTAGTCTTTCGCGCGGATGCTTCGACTCACCCGCTCCAGGTCGATGCCGTCGACGAGGACCGCTCCGGGAAAGGCCTCAAGATCCGGCCTGAGCGCCGCCAGCGCCTCTTCGAACCAGCGCCCCGCCCCGTCTCCGTCCTTCTCTCTTTCCGGAGAATCGCTGCGGCGGAGATAGACGACCAGATCCAGATGCGGCACCGAGCCGGATGGAACGGGATCGCCGCCGCTCACGAGATCCACTCCCGCGCTCACTCCGAGGCGCGCCCCGACCCGCCCGCAGGTCTCGACGACATGCCCCTTGAGCGGCCCCGTGCCGGCCGTCCCGCCGGGACCGGGGAAGAACCATGCCATGAGGGAGACCAGACGATTCCGCGGTTCCCGGCTGTCCGCACGCTCCTCCCGGTCGACGGTTTTTCCCAGCAGGAGGGCTCCATACCGGTCGCGGTCCAGCACGGTCTTCATCCATCCATCTCCACCGGGCTCGAAGGCGACGACGTCATGGACTCCCTGCCGGGTCAGTTTGCGGAGCATGATCCGCTCCGGACGGCGATCCCCGGTTTCGACGGCGTAGAAAAACCCCCCTTCGGAGATCCTCCCGCCGGGTTCATGGATCTCCCCGAAATTGGAGGGGTTGAGGTACACCGTGCCGTCGATTTCCTCGAATCCCCACTGGTCGTGCAGGTGGCCCGTCAGGCACAGGATGGCTCCGCTCTCTTCGCAGTAACGCCGCAGTTCCGGTGATCCGCTCTCTCCCCGCGACGGGAGATGATCGAGCACGCCGTGGGCCGGCTTATGCGTCGCCACGATGTCCGGCCGCGCCTCGCTGAAGAACCGGGCCATCTCGCTGGCACCCCGGTCGGCCAGATACTTCACCGCGTACTGCTCGGGAATGCCGGGCGTCATGATGTCGGCCCCCCCGTAGCCGGCGATCCTCAGCTCCCCGGCCTGAATCCAGTGCCGGTGCAGGTCCCGTTCATGGAGAGAGGTGTACTGGAGGTCCATGTCGTAGTTCCCCGGCAGGCAGAGGATCCGGGCATTCTTCTTGAGACGCAGGATGCTCTCGAGGATCTTGTACTTCTGCTGCATGACCCGGCGGCCCCGGATGGTCTCCTCCCGGAACTCCGCCGCCTGCCGCCGGACGTCGTCCGGCACGCCGGTCCGCTCCAGGAGATCGGAAATGAAATCCTCGACGTCGATCTCCCCGTATCCGAGCCGGCGTCGAAGCCCGGAAAAAGAAACCTGCCTCTTCCGGTAGCGGGCGGACATTTCCTCCGTATAGAAAGGACGATCGATAAGATCGCCCGCAATGACATAGACATCGGCGTCCGTCCGGGCCAGGAGTTCCTTCACCCGGTCAAAGGCATCGTGGACGTCGGAAAGGTAGACAAGCTTCATGGGCTCGATCCGGCAGGGAATGATGCCTGTATAACACGAATCGCCTTCCCGGTCAGCATCGGCATGACGGCGGAATATCAGCCGTTGAAGAATATGGCCGCATCTCCTATAATGAGCCCGCTTCAGGGCACACATTCGGCGAGGGCATTGAAATCATGAGGCATCCGGCCGTACGGCCAAACGAAAACGGAACCGGGGAGGAAACGGGACGGCCCGACCGGGCTCCGGGGAAATCCGCTCCGCTCCGCTCGGTATCCTTCGACGAGCGGTTTCCCGTCCCCCGCACCCTCCTTGCCAACCTCAAGCACGAATACCTGCACCGCGAGGGCTGGGTTCCCCTGGAGCGGCGGGAGGGGCGAATCTCCGTCCTGGTGGACAACCCGGCCGACCTGCCGCGGCGGGACAGCATCGAAAACCTGCTGAAGACAAAGCAGATCGAGTATTGCCTGGCATCGCGGGAAGACATCCTGAAGTTCATCGACCATTTCTACGGGACCTGCTACCTGAAGGAAGCCCGAGCCCAGGAGAGCGCGGCGGAAAACGGCGACCGGCGGGAGGAGTTCGCGGCCGTCAGCGAGACGGACGGAACCATCGTCCGCCTGGTGAACGAGATCATCAACGAGGCCTGCCTGCGCCGCGCCTCGGACATCCACATCGAGCCGGACATACGGGACAGGGAGGTCCTCGTGCGGTTTCGAGTCGACGGAGAGTGCTTTCCGTACCGGACCCTGCCCTACGATTACCGGGCGGCGATCGTCTCCCGCATCAAGATCCTCTCCAGCCTGGACATCACCGAGCGGCGCCTGCCCCAGGACGGAAAGATCCGGCACACGAGGCCCAACGGCGAAGAGATCGAGCTGCGCGTGGCCACCATGCCGACCCACGGCTACGTGGAGGACGTGGTCCTCAGGATCCTGACCCGGGGAAAGATCATGACCCTGGACGAACTGGGGATGCCGCCGGAGACCCTGGCCCGGTTCATCTCGCAGCTCGACAAGCCCTACGGGCTGATCCTGATCGTCGGCCCCACCGGTTCCGGCAAGACCACGACGGCCCACGCCGCCCTTCACCGCCTGAACCGCCCCAACACCAAGATCTGGACCGCCGAAGACCCCGTCGAGATCACCCAGAAGGGGATCCGCCAGGTCCAGATGCACCACAAAATCGGCCTGGACTTCAGCACCGCCATGCGGGCCTTCTTGCGGTCCGATCCGGACATCATCATGGTGGGGGAGATGCGGGACTACGAGACGGCCAAGATGGGCGTCGAGGCGTCCACAACGGGCCACCTCGTCCTCTCCACCCTGCACACGAACAACGCCCCGGAGACCATCGTCCGCCTCCTGGACATGGGCATCGATCCTTTCGGCTTCGCCGACTCGCTGTTGTGCGTCCTGGCCCAGCGCCTCGTCCGCCGCCTCTGCACCCATTGCCGGGAATCCGTCCCCATCAGCCGCGAGGAATGGGACGAGATGGCACACCAGTACGGAGAGAAGGCCTTCGAGGCACTGGGAATGGAATTTTCGGACAAGCGGAAAATCAGCCGGGCGAAGGGCTGTCCCGAATGCAACGACACCGGTTACCGGGGGATGATGGGCATCTACGAGCTCTTAGTGGCCAGCGACAGCATCAAGCAGATGATCATCAGCAGGAAGTCCATCGCCGCCATCCGCAAGGCGGCGTCGGCGGAGGGAATGAGTACGCTGCTCCAGAGCGGGATCCGGAAGGTGCTGGAGGGAGAAACCGACCTCATCGAGATCCTGAGCGTCTGCCTGCGCTGATCAGGCCTCCCGGCCCGCCCGGTCGCCCTCGTGAATGGCCTCCAGGAGGCGCCGCGGTCCCGCCGCGTCTCCGACGGTCCGCCAGGGAATGCCCAGCTCCCGCAGTGCCTCTTCCAGACCGTTCTCCGTCCCGGCCCCCAGGGCCGTGATCACCGAGGCCGCGGGGACGGTTCCCTCTTGCTCACCCTGCCGGAAGGCAACGGCATCCTCCCCGATCCCCGTCACCGTCGCGCCGAGGAGGATCCGGGCGCCCCGCTCCTTCAGCCGAAGATGCAGCCAGTATCCGTGGGAGGTGTGCCTGCCCACGGGACAGGCGGCCTGCATCTCGAGGACCGTGACGTCCATGCCCCGGGCCAGCAGATAATCCGCCGTCTCCATGCCGACATAGCCTGCGCCGAGGACGGCTGCGTGCGCCACCGGGGTCGCCTTGCCCGTCAGGACGTCCCGGGCATCAAGAACATGGCAGCGGTGGATGCCCGGGATCTTCGGCACCGACGGAGTGGCGCCCGCGGCGAGGACGACCGCGTCGGGACGTCCCGACTTGAGGAGGTCCGCGTCGACCTCCCGCCCGCAATGCAGGATCACGCCCTGTTCCCTCGCCCGGCGAACCGCCCAGTTCACCCAGTCCAGGAAGGCCTCCTTGTGGGGCGGGCGGCTGGCCGGCAGGACCTGTCCTCCAGGGGTCTCCTCCTTCTCGAAAACCTCCACCTTGAACCCGCGCTCCGCCGCGGCCAGGGCGGCGGAAAGTCCCGCCGGACCGGCGCCGATCACCCAGAGGCGCCGCCCCCGGGCGTCAGGAGCCGTCTGCTCGCGCTCGTTTCCGCATTCGGGATTGAATGTGCAGGTAACTGGCTGCATCTCGAACATCAGCCGCTCGATGCAGCCCTGGTTGCAGGAGACGCACCAGCGGATATCGTCCCACCGTCCTTCCCGGGCCCTGGCGAGGAAATCCGGATCCGCCAGGTGCTGGCGACCGAAGCTCACCAGGTCGGCGTCGCCCGCCGCGATGGCCCGGTCGGCCAGCCGGGGGTCGTTGATCCGCCCCACGGCGATGACCGGTACCTCCACCCGCTCCCGGATCTCCCGGGCGCGGAAGAGGTTGAACCCGGCCTCCGTGTCCATGGAGGCAATGCTCAGGTTGCCCGGTGTGGAATAGACGCCCACCGAGGCGTGGATGGCGTCGGCACCGGCGGATACCAGGCGCGGCGCCAGCCGTTTCGCGAACTCCAGGTCGTAGCCGCCCTTGATCAGCTCATCCGCGGAGATTCGGACGATAACGGGAAAACGGTCCCCCACGGCCCGCCTCACCGCCGCGACCACCTCCAGAACGAAGCGCATCCGGTTCTCCTCGGACCCTCCGTACCGGTCCGTCCGCACATTGGAAAAGGGCGACAGGAACTGGGTCAGGAGATACCCGTGGGCGCCGTGGATCTCCACGGCATCCAGGCCTGCCTGCTGAGCCCGCACAGCCGCGGAGGCGAAGGACTCGACCACCTCGGCGATCCGGTCCCCGCTCATCTCTTCGCAGGGCTGCCTCATGATGACGCTGGGAATGGGCG
>LUYO01000001.1:0-6709 GCA_001603295.1 Rhodobacterales bacterium Alpha_02 | reverse complement strand
GTTGATGGAGGCGCTGTCGGCCACCCGCCTCGCCTATGTCGAGACCGGCGTCACCGATATCGACGATACCAGCCGCGCCGGCCTGTCGACGCTGTCGCGCTTCCTGGCCAGCCATTCATCGCTGGAGCCCGGCGAGCCGATGGCCGTCGATCCGGCCGTCGACGAATTGTCGGTGTTCCCGCTGATCTACTGGCCGGTCGACGCTGCGGCGCCGATGCCGACGGCCGCCGCCATGGCCCGCATCGAGGCCTTCATGAAGGACGGCGGCACCGTGCTGTTCGACAGCCGCGACGACGCCGACTTCGCCGCCGGCTCGCCGAACACCGCCCGCCTGCGCGACATGCTGGCGCTGATCGACGTGCCGCCGCTCGAGCCGGTGCCAGCCGACCACGTGCTGACCAAGTCCTTCTACCTGCTCGGCGCCTTCGTCGGCCGCAGCGACGGCTCGCCGCTGTGGGTCGAGGCGCCCGGCGACGAGGAACAGCAGGGCGACGGCACGGCGCGGCCGGTCAGGGCCGGCGACGGCGTGTCGCCCATCCTGATCACCGGCAACGATCTGGCCGGCGCCTGGGCGGCCGACGAGGGCGGCGCCTTCCTGCACCCGCTGGTGCCCGGCACGCCGCGCCAGCGCGAATTCGCCTTCCGCGCCGGCGTCAACATCGTCATGTACGTGCTGACCGGCAGCTACAAGGCCGATCAGGTGCATGTGCCGGCCCTCCTGGAACGGCTGGGAGAGTGAGGCCATGATCTGGTCGATCGCCTTTTCGCCGCTCCTGCCGCTGCCGGCCTTCATTGCCGCCGGCCTCGCCGCGCTCGCCCTCCTCGCCCTGATGGCTTTCCGCCGCCGGCCCGGTCTGATCCTCCGGGCGCTGGCGCTCGCCCTGCTCATGCTGGCCGCCGCCCGGCCCGAGCTGGTCGCCGAGGATCGCAAGGCCCTGCCGGCCGTGGTGGCGCTGGTCGCCGACCGCAGCGCCTCGCAGACGCTGGCCGGCCGGCCGGCCGACACCGACGCCGCCTATGCCGCGCTGAAGGAGCGCCTCGCCCGCCTGCCCGGCGTCGAGTTGCGCGAGGTGCCGGCCGCCGCCGCCGACAACGCCGACGGCACGCTGCTGTTCGCCGACGTCGCCCGCGCCCTCTCCGACGTGCCGGCCGAGCGGATCGGCGGCGTCGTCGCCGTGTCCGACGGCCTGATCCACGACGTGCCGAAGGACGTCGCCGGCCTCGGCTTCTCGGCCCCGGTGCACGTTCTGGTCACCGGCGATCCTAGCGACTACGACCGCCGCATCGAGCTGGTCGCCGCCCCGAAATTCGCCCTCGTCCGCTCGACGCAGCGCCTGACCTTCCGCCTCGTCGACGACGGCCATGGTGCCGATGCCGCGCCGGTGCCGGTCAGCGTCCGCCGCGACGGCGACACCGTCGCCACGATTGTCATGGCGCCGGGCGAGGAGCGGTCGGTCGACGTCGCCATCCCGCACGCCGGTCCCAACATCGTCGAGATCGCCGCGCCGCCGGTGGCCGGCGAGCTGTCGCCGCTCAACAACGCCGAGGTGGCGGTGATCGACGGCGTGCGGCAGGCGCTGCGCGTACTGCTGGTGTCCGGCGAGCCGCATCCCGGCGAGCGCACCTGGCGCAACCTCCTGAAATCCGACGCCTCGGTCGACCTCGTCCACTTCACCATCCTCCGGCCGCCGGAGAAGCAGGACGGCACGCCGATCGACGAACTGTCGCTGATCGCCTTTCCGACCCGCGAGTTGTTCGACGAGAAGATCGCCGACTTCGACCTGATCATCTTCGACCGCTACCAGCAGCGCGGCGTGCTGCCGCTACTCTATTTCGACAACATCGCCCGCTACGTCGCGGACGGCGGCGCGCTGCTGATCGCCGCCGGTCCCGACCCGTCCGGCGCCGACAGCGTCTACGACAGTCCGCTCGCCCCGATCCTGCCGGCCGTGCCGGACGGCAGCGTCGTCGAGGCGCCGTTCCAGCCGGCCGTCACACCGCTCGGCGCCCGCCACCCGGTGACCGCCGGCCTGCCGGGCAGCGACAGCGATCCGCCGGGCTGGTCGCGCTGGTTCCGGCTGGTCGGCACGACCCAGAACCACGGCGACGCGCTGATGTCCGGCCCGGAGGGCAAGCCGCTGCTCGTCCTCTCCCGCGAGGGCAAGGGGCGCGTCGCCATGCTCTTGTCCGACGAGGTATGGCTGTGGGCGCGCGGCTTCGAGGGCGGCGGCCCGCATGCCGAACTGCTGCGCAACGTCGCCCACTGGTTGATGGCCGAGCCGGAGCTGGAGGAGGAGGCGCTGCGCCTTTCCGGCGACGGCGGCCGGCTCGCCGTCGAACGGCGGACGCTGAAGGACGCCGCACCGCCGGTCACCGTCACCTTCCCCGACGGTTCGCAAATCGTCGCCAACCTGACGCCCGACGGCCCCGGCCGCTTCCGGGCCAGCCTGCCGGCGCCGCTCACCGGCCTCTACAAGGCCACCGACGGCACGCTCACCGCCCTCGTCCACGTCGGACCGGCCAACCCGCGCGAGTTCCGCACCCTGGTGTCGACCACCGGCCCGGCCGCGCCGATCGCCACGGCAACCGGCGGTTCGTCGATCCGTCTGAGGCAGACGCCGGGCGGCGGGCTGGACATTCCCGCCGTCGCCCTCAGGCGGTCGGCGGCCGGCTCCTATGCCGGCGACGGCTGGATCGGCTTCAAGGCATCGGAGTCCTACGAGGTGGCCGGCGTCGAGCGGCTACCGGTGCATCTCGGCCTTCTCGCCGTGGCACTGCTGCTGCTGGCGATCGGCAGCCTCTGGTGGCGGGAAAGCCGCTGATCGGCTCAGGCGGCCGGACCGGTCGCCCGCACCAGGCCGCTCACGCCATCGGCAGCGCCGGGCACCAGCTCCGCCCACAGCAGGCGGGCCGGATCGACCGGCCCCGGCAGGATGACACGGCCGGCCGGCACGGTGCCGAAGCCGAACGGTTGATAATAGGGAAGATCGCCGACCAGCACCACCAGCCGGTGGCCCCGCTGCCGCGCCGCCTCCTTGGAGAGCCGCATCAGCGCCTTGCCGACGCCGAGATTCTTCAGCGCCGGCAGCACGGCCAGCGGGCCGAGCAGCAGCGCCGGCGTTTCGCCCACCGCGATGGCGGTAAGCCGCACCGAGCCGACCACGTCGCCCCGGTAGACCGCGACCAGGCTGGTCGGACCGTCGGCGGCATGTCCCTCGCGGATGCGGAAGGCGGTGCGGGCATAGCGGCCGGGGCCGAAGGTCACGTCGTGAATGGCGTCGATGGCGGCGGCGTCCTCAACCGTCTCCGGGCGGAAGACGACGTCGGCGAGCCGGAAGGCATCGAGGGAGCGGGCGAGCGAGAGATCGATGGCGGTCATGTCGAACCGTGAAGAAGCGGGGTGCGGCGCCATCGATCCGCGGACCCCTTGGGATCGACCGATCAGGCGCAGGAAGGCGTGACGGCGCGCGGGAAAGCGCGTGCGTCGCGTCGTCGTCGCTGATCGTGGCCGAGGAGCATTAGGCTTCTTCCGAAAAGGTTCGCCGCCCCTTAGCACGGCGGCCGCCGGCGCACAAGCCGGGCGGGCATCCGTCAGACTGCCGAGCCGCCTCGGATGGCGACGATGCGGCCGGCGTCGAGTTCGATCACCCGGTCCATACGCGACAGCGCGGCACGGGCATGGGTGATCAGGATCACCGTCCGGCCGGCCATCCGGTCCAGCACGCGGTCGAGCACCGCCGCCTCGGTCTCCGGGTCGAGCCCCTCGCCCGGCTCGTCGAGGATGAGAATGTCGGGATCGACGAGCAGGGCGCGGGCGATGGCGACGCGGCGTGCCTCGCCGCCCGACAGCGTCGTGCCGGCGACGCCGACCGGCGTGCCGAGCCCCTCGGGCAATCGGGCGATGAACTCGGCGAGGTCGGCCGCCTCAATCGCCGCGGCCAGCTCCTCGGCCGTCGCCGAGGGACGGCCGAGCTTGAGGTTGGCCTCCAGCGTCGTGGTGAACAGATGCGGCTTCTGCGGCACCACGCCGATGGCGTGACGAAGGTCGGCGAGCGCCAGTGCGGTGAGCGGCACGCCACCGAGGAGGATCTGGCCGGCGTCGGGATCGCGCAGGCGGACGAGCAGGCCGGCCAGCGACGACTTGCCGGCGCCACTGCCGCCGATCAGCGCCACGTGGCTGCCGAAAGGGATGCCGAGGGAAATGCCGTCAAGCGCCGGCCGGCCGTTGTCGCGGTAGCGCAGCGTCACGTTGTCGAGGGCGATGTCGCGGCCGTCCGGCAGCGGCGCGGGAGACGCCGCCTCGGTGACCGGCGGCCGGCGGTCGAGGATGGCGAACAGCCGCCGCACCGAGGCGAGCGTCGCGGAGACACCGAGGAAGGCGGCCGGCAGGCCCATAAAAGCCTCGGCCGCCGACAGCGACAACAGCGCCGCCATCGCGAGGTCGGGTCCGGCGAGGCGGCTGCCGGCGACCAGCGGCACGCCGATAGCGAGCGCCACGATCAGCGCCAGATCGCCGGACAGCCGGCCGAGCGCCTGCCCCAGCGCTGCCCGGCGGTTGAGCCGGCGTTCCGCCTCGATAAGCGATGCCATGGTTTGGACCAGCCGGTCGCGATGGGCCGCGAAGGCGCCGGTCATCAACAACGGCCCGAGGCCGGCGAGGTCGTCGACGACGAGGCGGTGGAGATCGGCGGCGCGGGCGGTCAGCAGCCGGCCGGGCGCCGTGGTGGCGATGGCCGCCAAGGCCGGCACCACCAGGCCGCAGAGGGCGAGCACGGCGAGCACGCCGGCCGCCAGGCTGCCGTCGTGGAGGGCGAGCAGCAGGCCGACCGCCGCAAGCGTCAGAACCGCCACGGCGACCGGCGAGATCAGCCTGAGGAAGGTCAGTTCCAGCCGGTCGATATCGGCCTTGAGGCGGGCCAGCAGATCGCCGGAGCGGAGATCGTCGAGTGCGGCCGGGGCGAGCGGCACCATTCTGGCGAACAGATGGGCGCGGCTGTCGGCGACGAGGCGCAGCGTCGCGTCGTGGCTGACCACCCGGTCGACGTAGCGGCCGCCGGTGCGCAGGATGGCCAGCGCCCGGATGATCGCCGCCGGCGTGAAATAGTTGATGGCGGCACCGCCGAGACCGGCCGCCGCCATGGCGGTGATGAACCAGCCGGACACCGCCATCAGCCCGACGTTGGCCAGCGTGGCGACCAGCGACACCAGCGTCGACAACAGGATCCAGGCAAGATGCGGCCGGTAGAGGCGGAGAAGGCGCAGGAAATCCTTCATGTCGCGCTCCCACCGGCCAGCCGCGCCAGCATGCCGGCATAGGCGCCGCCGGCCGCCCTGAGTTCGGCCGGCGTTCCCTGTTCCACCAGCCGTCCGGCCGCCAGCACCAGCACCCGGTCAGCCGACTCGACGGTGCCGAGGCGATGGGCGATGGTCAGGCGGGTGCGGCCGGCCGACAGCGCGGCGATCGCCTCGCCCACCGCCGCTTCGGTGGCGGCGTCGAGATGGGCGGTCGGCTCGTCCATCAGCACCAGCGGTGCCGGCGCGAGGAAGGCGCGGGCCAGCATCAGCCGCTGCGCCTCGCCGCCGGACAGGCCGGCGCCGTCCTGGCCGAGCCGGCTATGCTCGCCATGTGGCAGGCGGCTGACGAAACCGTCGGCCCGCGCCGCCCGCAGCGCCGCGCCGACATCGCCGGGCCGCTCCATGGCGACGTTTTCGGCCACCGTGGCGTCGAACAGCGCCGCCCGCTGCGGCAACAGGGCGATATGGCGCCTGACGTCGTCGAGGTCGAGGCCGGCGAGCGGCCGGCCGTCGATCAGGATCGAGCCGGAACTCGGTTCCAGGAAGCCGGCGATCAGCGACAGCAGCGTCGACTTGCCGGCGCCGCTCTCGCCAACGATCGCCACGTGCTCGCCGGGGCGCACCTCGAAGCTGACGTCGTCGAACGCCAGCCGGCCGTCGCCGTAGCCGGCCGACACGTGATCGAAGCGGAGCGATACCGCCGCGCCAGCGGAGAGGCGTTCGCCGCCGGTCCGCGCCGGCGCCGGCCGGTCGAGCAGATCGGCGAGGCGCTCGGCGGCGGCCACCGCTTCCATGCGGGCATGGCGCTCGACGCCCAGCGTGCGGAGCGGCGCGTAGAACTGCGGCGCCAGCAGCAGCACGAAGAGGCCGTCGACAAAGGCGATCTCGCCCCACATCAGACGGAAGCCGACCAGCACCGCCGTCGCGGCGATGGAGACGGTGGCGAAGAATTCCAGCACCAGCGCCGACAGGAAGGCGAGGCGCAGCACCTTCATGGTCTCGCGCCGGTAGTCGTCGGCGGTCCGGGCAACCAGCGCCGCCTCGCGCTTCGCCGCGCCGAGCAGCACCAGGTCGGCGAGACCGGCGACGGCATCGAGCAGATGGCCACCCAGCCGGGCCATCGTCGCCCACTGGCGTTGGTTGGCCCGCTCGGCCGAGCGGCCGGCCAGCACCATGAACAGCGGCAACAGCGGCAGCGTCACCAGGAAGATCGCCGCCGAGCGCCAGTCGACCGGCAGCACCACCAGCAGGATGGCGACCGGCAGCACGGCGACGGTGGCGGTGGCCGGCAGCCATTGCCGCCAGTAAGGCTCGATGCCGGCAACGGCGTCGGTCAGCGTCGTCGCGAGATCACCGGCGGCGGTGCCGGCCAGCCGTACCGGACCGAGCGCGCCGACATGGTCGACAAGGCGGG
>LUYO01000110.1:4021-31520 GCA_001603295.1 Rhodobacterales bacterium Alpha_02 | reverse complement strand
CGTGGGGGTCTCGCCCCATGAACCGGCACGGCGGGCTTCTCCGCCCGTTCCGTGCCGCCCGCGTCTTTCCCGCAGGTCGTCCCGTCCCGAAATCGAAGCGCACATCATGGCCGAACCCCTGATCGAACTCCGCGCCGTCACCAAGCGCTTTCCTGGCATGAAAGCGCTCGACGGCGTCGACTTCCGCATATTCCCCGAGGAGATCGTCTGCCTGGCCGGCGAGAACGGCTCCGGCAAGTCCACCCTGATCAAGATCGTCTCCGGCATCTACGACTTCGACGAGGGCGAACTCCTCATCGACGGCAAGCCGGTCGCCGCCTTCGGGCCGCGCGACGCCATCGCCGCCGGCATCCAGGTGATCTACCAGGACTTCTCGCTGTTCCCCAGCCTGACGGTGGCCGAGAATCTCGCCCTCAACCGCCTGCTCAGCGAGAGCAAAACCTTCGTCGACCCCGAGCATCGCCGCCGCCTCGGCGCCGAGGCTCTGGCCCGGCTCGACGTCGAGATCGACCTCGACGCCACCGTCGGCCGGCTGTCGACCGCCGACCGCCAGATCGTCGCCATCGCCCGCGCCCTGATGAGCGACACCCGCCTGTTGATCATGGACGAGCCGACCACCGCGCTGACCGGCCGCGAGGTCGACCGCCTGTTCGCCATCGTCCGCGAGATCCAGGCCAAGGGCATCGCCGTGCTGTTCGTCAGCCACAAGATGCGCGAGATGCTGGAGATTTCCGAGCGCATCACCGTCTTCCGCAACGGCCGCAAGGTCGAGGAAGGCCCGACGGCCGAGTTCAACGAGGCGCGCATCACCCGCGCCATGACCGGCCACGACATCGGCCACGAGCGCCACGTCTGGGCCGGCGACGCCGCCGCGACGCCCCGCCTGTCGGTGCGCGGCCTCAACGTCGGCGACACCGTGCGCAACATCGATCTCGACCTCCATCGCGGCGAGATCGTCGGCCTCAGCGGCCTGCTCGGCTCCGGCCGCACCGAGCTTGCCATGGCGCTGTTCGGCATGGAGCCGCATGACGGCGAAATCCGCCTCGACGGCACGCCGCTGCGCCTGTCGAGTGTGCAGGACGCCGTTGCCGCCGGCATCGCCTACGTGCCCGAGGACCGGCTGTCCGAGGGGCTGTTCATGCAGCAGTCGATCGCCCGCAACGTCATCGCCAGCGCCATCGGCAGGGCGACGCGCGGGCCGTTCCTCGACCAGGGCCGGCTGATGCAGCTGGCCAGGGACATCGTCGCCGACATGCGCATCGCCACGCCCGATGTCGAGAAGCTGGCCGGCCAGCTGTCCGGCGGCAACCAGCAGCGCGTGGTGATCGGCCGCTGGCTGCTCACCGGGCCGAAGGTGCTGATCCTCAACGGCCCCACCGTCGGCGTCGACGTCGGCTCCAAGGCGGAGATCCACCGCCGCATCCGCGACCTCGCCGCCGGCACCGGCCTCGCCGTGCTGATGATCTCCGACGACGTGCCCGAGCTGATCCAGAACTGCAACCGCATCCTGCTGATGCACCGGGGCGAGATCATCGACTGTCTCGATGCCCGCGGCGTCGAGGAAGACGACATCCATGGCCGCCTGAAGGGTCTGCGCTGATGACCGCTCTTGCCAAACTTCTGCGCCGGTCGGAAACGGCGGTGCTCGCCATCCTGATCGTGGTGATGATCGTGATCGGCGTGATCAACCCGGCCTTCTGGCAGGCTGACAACCTGTTCAACCTGTTGCGCGCCAACGTGGTGATCGGCATCATGGCGCTCAGCGTGCTGACCGTGATGATCTCCGGCGGCATCGACGTCTCGTTCCCTGCCTTCGCCGTCGCCGCCATGTACCTCACGGTCATCGCCATGAACGCCTGGGGCTACCAGGGCGTGGTGCTGCCGTTCATCGGCGCGACGCTGATCGGCCTCCTCTGCGGCCTCGCCAACGCCGTGTTCATCCACACCTTCCGCATGATCCCGCTGATCGTCACCCTCGGCTCGGCCTCGGTGGTGCGCGGCCTGCTGCTCGGCCTGGTCGGCACGTCGATCATCAACATCGACCGCATGCCGCCGTCGCTGATCGCCTTCGGCAGCAGCACCGTCGACATCGGCGGCAGCAAGCTGTCGCTGATGGTCTTCATCTATCTCGGCATCGCGCTGGTGATGTGGCTGTTCCAGACCCGCACCATGGCCGGTCGCGGCATATTCGCCTATGGCGACGACGCCGAATCGGCCAAGCGCGTCGGCTTCAACACCCGCCGCACCGTCTACCTGGTCTATGGCCTCGCCGGAGCGCTGGCCGGTTTTGCCGGTCTGCTGCACGCCTCGATGATCTGGCTCGCCAACCCGCGCGACTTCGTCGGCTACGAACTCGACGTCATCGCCGCCGTGGTGCTGGGCGGCGCCTCGATCTTCGGCGGCCGCGGCTCGGTGTTCGGAACCATCCTCGGCGTCTTCATGCTGACGCTGATCAAGAACAGCCTGATCATCATGCGCGTCGACAACACCTGGCAGGGCGTTGTCGTCGGCTGTGTCATCGTCATCGCCACGGCCCTCACCGCCTGGCGCGACCGCAAGGCGCTGGTGTGAGAGAGACCATGAACAAGCTCACCGATCTCCGTCGCTTCATCAACCGCGACAACAACATCGTCCAGCTCTTGATCATCACCGCGGTGATCTTCCTGCTGATGTCGGCGCTGGAGCCGCACAAGTTCCTGCGCTACTACAACTTCGAGTCGATCAGCTTCATCTTCCCCGAGCTGGGCATCGTCGCCATCGCCATGATGCTGGCCATGCTGACCGGCGGCATCGACCTGTCGGTGATCGGCATCGCCAACCTGGCCGGCATCCTGGCCGGCGTGTTCTTCACCCGCCTCTACCCGGCCGCTCCCGACGCCGGCACCGCCGCCGAGCTGATGCGCGTCGCCGCCGGCGTGGTGCTGGCGCTGGGCGTTGGTCTCCTGGCCGGCACGCTCAACGGCCTATTGATCGCCAGGGGCAAGATCACGCCGATCCTCGCCACGCTCGGCACCGGCCAGATCTTCACCGGCTTCTGCATGGTGCTGACCGGCGGCCCGGCCATCGTCGGCTTCCCGGCCTGGTGGGGCTTCATCGGCAACGGCAAGATCCTCGGCATCGCCGTGCCGCTCCTGCTGTTCCTGGTGGTGGCGGTGCTGATCGCCGTCATGCTGACCCGGACGCCCTTCGGCCTCAACCTGTTCCTGATCGGCACCAACCCGCGCGCCGCCGTGTTCGCCGGCCTCCGCACCGAGCGCATGGTGATCTACTCCTACATGCTGAGCGGCACGCTCGCCGCGCTCGCCGGCATCGTGCTCTCCGGCCGCACCAACGCCGCCAAGTCCGACTACGGCACCTCCTACCTCCTCCAGGCGGTGCTGATCTCGGTGCTCGGCGGCACCAATCCGGCCGGCGGCAAGGGCACGGTGCTCGGCGTCTCCATCGCCGTCATCGCCTTGATGCTGCTCGCCTCCGGCTTCCAGATGATGCGTTTCTCCAACCACCTCATCGATTTCATCTGGGGCGGCTTCCTGCTGCTCGTCATGGTGATCAACGTCCTGAGGAATCGCGGCAAATGACCCTCTTCCATCTCACCCGCGCCGCCTTCGACGAGGTCGAACGCCCGGCCGTCGAGCACGGCACCCTCAAGGCCGGCCTCTATCGCTACCCGACCGGCGTCGAGGCGATCCGCCTCGAAAACGGCCGCGGCGCGCTGATCGTCCTGCCCTATCTCGGCCAGATGATCTGGCAGGCCGCCTTTGACGGCGTCGACCTGACCATGCGGAGCATCTTCAAGGCGCCGCGCCGCGTGCCGACCATCGGCGAGACCTACGGCTGTTTCGCCTTCCACTCCGGCCTGCTCAGGAACGGCGTGCCCGGCCCGACCGACAATCATCCGTCGCACGGCGAAATGCCCTGCGCCGCCATGGACTGGGCCGGCATCGAGGCGGGCAGCGACGAGCGCGGCGACTATCTCCGTATCGTCGGTGCCTACGAATACGCCATGGGCTTCGGTTCGCATTACCTGGCACGGCCATCGGTAACGCTCCGCGCCGGCTCGGCCCGCTTCGACATGGCGATGGAGGTGACCAACCTGTCGGTCGGCGACCCGATGGACCTGATGTACATGTGCCACGTCAACTATGCCTTCGTCGAGGGCGCCGAGATCGTCCAGCCGGCACCCTTCACGCCCGACTGTACCGAGGTGCGCCAGGCGGTGCCGGCCCATGTCCGGCCCAATGCCGCCTATCTCGCCCGTATCGCGGCGCTGGTCGCCGACCCTTCCGAAAGCCGCGTTCTCCGCCGCGCCGACGGCTACGACCCCGAGCAGGTGTTCTATCTCCGCAACCTCGGCACCGACGCGGCCGGCGACACCCGCCTGCTGCTGCGCCGGCCGGAAGGCGATGCCTTCTTCGCCCGCTACAACACCGCCGACTTCCCGAAGACGGTGCGCTGGATCCTCACCGGCCACGACCAGCAGGTCGCCGCCTTCGCGCTGCCGTCGACCTGCGAGCCGGAGGGCTACACGGCCGAGAAGGCCAAGGGCAACGTCCGGAGCCTCGCCGCCGGCCAGACCGCCCGCTTCACCGTCGAACTCGGCCATCTCGACGCCGGCGAATGCCGCCGGGAAGCCGAACGCATCGCGGGCTGAGCGCCGAGCCAGTCGGCCAAGCCCGCCCTGATAACCGGACACCCGGAGGAACAGATGTCGAAGATCGCCGTCGTCGGCTCCAACATGATGGATCTGATCACCTACGTGAACCGCATGCCGCTGCGCGGCGAGACCATCGAGGCGCCGACCTTCGAGATGGGGCACGGCGGCAAGGGCGCCAACCAGGCGATCGCCGCCGCCCGTCTCGGCTCCGAGGTGGCCATGGTGACGCGGGTCGGCGACGACGCCTTCGCCGACGCCACCATCGCCAATTTTGAGAGGAACGGCATCGACGCCAGCCACGTGCTGCGCACGCCGGGCCGCTCGTCGGGCGTGGCGCCGATCTTCGTCGAACCGTCGGGCGAAAACTCCATCCTGATCGTCAAGGGCGCCAATGCCGACCTCAGCCCGGCCGACGTCGATGCCGCCGCGCCGCTGCTTGCCGGCTGCCAGCTGATCCTGATGCAGATGGAGGTACCGGTCGAAACGGTCTATCACACCGTTCGCGTCGCCAAGACGCTCGGCGTGCCGACGCTGCTCAATCCGGCGCCGGCCGCCGCCGACCTCGACGTCGCGCGGCTGGCCGACCTCGCCTTCCTGACGCCCAACGAGACCGAACTTGCCACGCTGACCGGCCTGCCGGTCAACACCGAGGCCGAGGCGGAGGCCGCCGCCCGCACACTGATCGCCCGCGGCATCGGCACGGTCGTGGTGACCATGGGTGGCCGCGGCGCCCTGTTGGTCGATGCCGGCGGCGCCCGCCACATCGCCCCGGTCAAGGTCGAGCCGGTCGACACCACCGGCGCCGGCGACGCCTTCATCGGCGCCTTCGCCCATTTCCATACCGAGGGGTTGCCGGTATTCGAAGCGCTGGGCGAGGCGGCGAAATACGCCGCCGATTCGATCACCCGCCGCGGCACCCAGCGGTCCTATGCCACGCTGGCCGACTTCCGCGCCCGCTTTCCCTGAAACGCCGCCGTCCGTCCGGGTCACCCCGGCGGCGCGATAGCCGATAGATCGACATCCTGTGCGGGAACCGGCCGCGCGATGCTTCGTTATGTCTGCATCGGTCCCCGGGAGATTAGCTGCATGGAGCGGCGGCCGGGGCCGGAGCCTCAACGGCATCCGTTTCGCACAACTCCATCGGGGTGAAAGATGAACGACGCAAGTATCGGCTGGATCGCAGCCATCATCATCGGCGGCCTTGCCGGCTGGATCGCCTCCGGGCTGATGAAGACCAACACCGGCCTGTTCCTGAACATCGTGCTCGGCATCATCGGCGCCGCCATCGCCAGCTTCCTGTTCGGCATCCTCGGCGTGTCGTTCGGCGGCTGGATCGGCTACCTGATCGCCGGCGTCATCGGCGCCTGCATCCTGATCGGTGGCGTCCGCGCCGTTCAGCGCTGAATCGCCGCCGCCTTGCCGACGAAGGCACTCCCGCCGACGCGGGGGTGCCCTCGTCGTTCCGGCGCGGCAACAATGCATCGGCAGAGAAGAAAACTGGCGTCCCGGAAGGGATTCGAACCCCTGACCTACGGTTTAGGAAACCGTTGCTCTATCCGGCTGAGCTACCGGGACGCGGGCGTGGCCGATGGTGTCCGGCCGCTTCGGCTCATCTAGCAAATCGGCGACGGCTTTGACAGCCCCTTTCGCGGCACCGCATGCCGCGCCGGAAAGGCTGCCCTGCCAAGCTGGCGGATAGGCGAACGACACGCTCTCGGCTAGAATTCGGCACGACCGGAGACCGTCATGCCCCGTGCCGCCCCCGCCCTTGCCGCGCTTCTCGCGTCGCTGCTGCTCGCCGTCGCCGACGGCAGGGCGACCGAAGCCTGCGCCGATGGACCGGAGGCCGCCACCGGTCATGTCGGTGCAGGACATCTTCCCGACGGCACTGGCCGACCCGAGGTGACGCTCGCGGACAACCAATCTGCCACCACCCTCACCGTCGTCCTCGACGGCGTCGTCATGCCCGCCAGAGCCGGCGACGACGCCCGCGCCGCCTTTGCCGCAACGATGGCCAGCCTCAAGGATGCCGCCGTCGTGCTGATTGCCTCGGACAAGGCGCCCGACCGGCATGGCCGCCGCCACGGCGTGCTGCGCCTTGCGGCCGGCGACAGCCTCGGCGAGCGACTGCTCGCCGCCGGCGCTGGCCTCGCCGATGTGTCGTTCCCGCCCTGTGCCAGCCGCTTTCTCGCCGCCGAGGCCGCGGCGCGCGCGGAAAAGCGTGGCATTTGGCGCCAAAGCCGGATATGGACGGATTTGAATGCGGCGGCCGCCGGCCTGCCCGACTTCGTGCTCGGTCGTGGCCGCGTCGCCTCGGTTGGCCGGTCGGGTCGCACCACCTATATCAACTTCGGCCGCGACTTCAGCACGGACGCCACGCTGCGCCTCGGCGACAAGGTGGCTACGGCGCTCGTCGCCGCCGGCCGGCCGCCGGAGAGTTTCGCCGGCCGCAGGGTCGAGGTGCGCGGCTGGGCAAGTTCGCGCAACGGCCTCGACCTCAAGATCGACGAACCGCTGGCCTTGCGGCTGGCGGACGGGGCGGACGGGAAAAGGGATTAGGACACAGAATGGCCGAACGGTTGGGTGTGACGGGCAATTTTCGCCGGAGGGGGCTCCGGGCCGCCGCGCTGGTGCTCGGCCTGTTGCTTGCCGGCTGCATGGGCCTTTCCGGTGAGGACGGCCCCACCGCCGAACAGCTCGCCCAGGCCGCGCCGCAAGGCAAGGTCGATCCGGCCGAGGTGGCGGTCGCCGAGCGCGAACATCCCAAGATCGTCGCCGCCTTCGGCGGCACCTACGAGGACCGCGAAGCCGAGCTGATGATCGCCGGCGTGGTCAGCCGCCTGGTGGCGGCCAGCCCCGAACCCTGGCGCAGCTATCGTGTCACCATCCTGAACTCGCCGGCCGTCAACGCCTTCGCCCTGCCGGGCGGCTACGTCTACGTGACGCGCGGCCTCCTGGCGCTGGCCAGCGACACCGCCGAGATGGCCGCCGTCATCTCCCACGAGATGGCCCACGTCACCGCCCGCCACGCCTTCCTGCGCGCCCAGAAGGCCGAGGCGGCGGCCGTCGCCAGCCAAGCGGTGCAGGACGTGGTGCAGGATCCGGCCGTGCAGCGCGTGGCGCTCGCCTCGACGCAGGTGTCGCTCGCCCGCTTCTCGCAGATCCAGGAGCTGGAGGCCGACCGCATCGGCATCGCCACGCTGGCCAAGGCCGGCTTCGATCCCTTCGGCTCGCCGCGCTTCCTCACCTCGATGTCGCGCCTCGCCGCCTGGAAGAACGGCCTGCCCGAAGACGACACCGGCTCCATCGACTTCCTATCGTCGCATCCCTCGACGCCCGAACGCCTCGCCCAGGCGCGCGAGGTGGCCAAGGCCGCTGGCGTCACCGACGGCGAGGTCGACCGCGACGGCTACCTCACGCGCATCGACGGCATCATGTACGGCGACGACCCCGTCGAGGGCTACGTGCGTGGCCGGCAGTTCCTGCATGCCAAGCTCGGCTTCGCCTTCCAGGTGCCGGAGGGCTTCCTGATCGACAACACGTCGAAGGCGGTGCTGGCCACCAACGCCGACGGCGTCGCCATGCGCTTCGACGGCGCCAACGTGCCGGCCGGCGGCGATCTTGTCGGCTATCTCAACTCCGGCTGGGTCAACGGCCTCGACGCGGCGTCGGTGCGCACCGTGTCGATCGCCGGCCTGCCGGCCGCCGTCGCCTCGGCGGCGGCGCGCGGCTTCACTTACCGAATCGCCGTCATCCGCTTCAACGAGCAGGCCTTCCGTTTCCTGTTCGCGACGCGCGGCGACGTCCCCACCCTCGACAGCACCTTCACCGCCACCGTCGCCTCCTTCCGCTCGCTGTCCGAGGCGGAGAAGGCGTCGCTCGCTCCCTTGCGCATCCGCGTCGTTACTGTCGGCGCCGGCGATACCGCCGAGACGCTGACCCGCCGCATGGTGCCGATGGATCGCGGCGTCATCCTGTTCCGGGCGCTCAACGGCCTCGCCGCCAACGAGGAGCCGCGCCCCGGCACCCGCGTCAAGATCATCGTCGATCGCTGACAGCCGGCCAGATTGTTCACGATGCGAGAACGGTGAGATCGCCGTCTCCTCTCCTGACAGGCGGGGCGGCGGTGCCCATGTTCGGGTCAGCAAGCGGGTGGCGCGTCGCTGCCCGATCAGGAGACCCGTGATGATTACCATCCGCAAGGCCGAGAGCCGCGGCCGCACCGACGCCGGCTGGCTCGACAGCCGGCACAGCTTTTCGTTCAGCCACTATTTCGATCCCGATGCCATGGGCTTCGGCCCGCTCCGGGTGATCAACGACGACCGCCTGGCCGCCGGCGGTGGCTTCCCGCCGCATCCGCACGCCGACATGGAGATCGTCTCCTACGTGCTCGACGGCGCCCTCCAGCACCGCGACAGCCTCGGCACCGGCTCGGTGATCCGGCCGGGCGAGGTGCAGCGCATGAGCGCCGGCACCGGTATTCGTCACAGTGAGTTCAATGCCTCGGATACCGAGCCGGTGCATTTCCTGCAGATCTGGATCCTGCCGGAAGCCGATGGCTTCGCGCCGTCCTATGATCAGGCCACCTTCGGCGACGAGGGTCTCGCGAACCGCCTGCGCCTCGTGGTCAGCCGCGACGGCCGCGACGGCGCGCTGACCATCAACCGCGACGTCGACCTCTACGCCGGCCGCCTCACGGACGGCACCGAGGTCGGCCACGCTTTCGCGCCCGGTCGGCTCGGCTGGCTGCAGGTGGCCAAGGGCGGTGTCACGCTCAACGGGCAGAACCTCGACGAGGGCGACGGCGCCGCCATCGAACGGCAGTCTGCACTGACCATCACGGCGCGCGGCGACGCCGAGATCCTGCTGTTCGACATGGCCCGCTAGAGTACGGAGCCGAAGGGTGCGCGCACTTCTCGGGAGAATCCGACGCGCGAATAAATGGCCAGGACAACAGGACGCATCCCTCGGGATGCGCGTTGCTCCGGAGATCGCCAACGGGCGCCGCCGCTTGCCGGCGGCGCCTACTCCATGAAACCCGAGTTGAAGTCGTCGAGGGCCGACGAGTCGCCATCGTAGCGCGCGCCGTCATAGCTCAGCCGCAGCGGGAAGGACTTCTTCTCGACCTGCCGCCCCGTATCGCCTGTGACACAGGTGGCGGTGTAGCCGACGACGATGTCGATATCGGCCAGGCCGTGATGGCTCTTCTTCCGGGCTTCGAGGACGTCCACGGCTTCCTCGCGGTCCAGGAAGTCGCACCGGTCCGATACCTCGTCGAGCGAATAGAGATAGGGACCGTCATAAAGGTCCACCAGTTGGCCGCCGGCCACACCGACCACCTGAAACGACTTGAACTGCTCCTGCGAGTTGAAGTGGCCGCTCGCCGTCACCGCCACGGGACTGCCCGGCGCAGCGAGCAGCAGCCGATAACCGGTGGTCGGTCCGCCGGGATCGGTCGCCACCAGAAGCCGCCCGAACGGCCGATAAGCCGGCTTTACCTCGGCCACCGTTACCACGCCCCCGCTCACGGCGGCGGCGAAAGCCTTGTCGCCCGCTTCGATCACCGCGATGTCGGCGAAGTCATGCGTCGTGATGTCCACGGCGCGCTCGGCCGGCTCGCCGGCATCAGGGTCGCTGGCCGCCTCGACCGCCTCGGCGCCGGCGAAATGATTGCCGGTGCCATCAGGGGCGAGACCGGGATAGATGTCGCTCAGAACATCGAGCGCCGTGGTCGGCGCGCCCGAAACGAGCGGCGCGGTGAGACATACCGTTCTGGATGTCGCCGCCGCGCAGTCCCTTGCCGCGACGAGATGAAATATCCCCCCGGTCTCCCCGGCGAAGGCGGTGGCCGTCAGGACCGGTGTCGCCAGGACAGCGACCGTCAGCCACATGCAAGATGGCCTTGTCATCCTCGCCCCCATGATCGTCGTCCGGCGCTCCCCCGCGCCGCGCCCTTTCAAGGCAAAAGGCCCGGCAGGTTTCCCCGCCGGGCCTTGAACGTCTTCCGGCCGAAGCGCGTGGATCAGGCCGCTTCGGCCTCGTCTTCGGTTTCGTCGGCCGTGTCTTCGGCGGCATCGCCACGGGCGGCGACGCGCTTCGGGGACTTGTTCAGGCTGTCCTCGATGCGACGGATGGCCTCGGTCTCGGTGATGCGGGACACCGCCGAAATCTCGCGCGCCATGCGGTCGAGCGCCGCTTCGTAGAGCTGGCGCTCCGAATAGGACTGCTCGGGCTGGCTGGAGGCGCGGTGCAGGTCGCGCACCACCTCGGAAATGGCCACGAGATCGCCGGAGTTGATCTTGGCCTCGTATTCCTGGGCGCGGCGGCTCCACATGGTACGCTTGACGCGGGCGCGACCCTTGATGATCTCCAGCGCCTTGTCGACGATGTCATCCTCGGCCAGCTTGCGCATGCCCACCTGTTCGGCCTTGGCCATCGGCACGCGCAGCGTCATCTTGTCCTTCTCGAAGACGATGACATACAGCTCGAGCTTCATGCCGGCGATTTCCTGTTCCTCGACGGCAACGATTTGGCCGACCCCATGGGCCGGATAGACGATGTGCTCGTTGGTCTTGAACCCATTACGGACGGCGGGTTTCTTCGCAGTGGCCATTCAGTCCATCCACTCCTTGGCGCCGGCGACGACAAAATCACCCTCTCCTGCCGGGAGGCAGCAAGAACTCGGGGGCAATCGTGATCTGCGGACCGCTCGGTCCGCTCCGCCGGCACGCTTTCGCGTTGTTTCCAGTCGAACTGGGGTTGCGCCTCCGATCGCGGCGTGCTTGCTGCACACATGCCAAGATCCCCATCAGGGCGAGTGCCCCTATGCGGATCATAAAAAAGACCCCGTGCAGGGCCCCGCGAGCGACCGGAAGAATTCGTCGACTGTCAACGTTAGCTGTAGCACAAAAACCACAAAAAACAAAGCAATATGACGCCGGATAGCGTAAAAACACGCTCCCACATGGCTGCATTGCCTGTTTCGCGGGCTCGCGGTGGAGAGAATCAGGGCGATCGCCTCGCGCCGCCAGAGGCTTTTTCGCGCCGGGCGGCCTTTCCCGTTCAATGCGCTTTGGAAGGCATCGGGCGGAAAAACGCGGCGGCACCGCCGGCGATCGGCCGGAAACCGGCCTTGCCATGTCGAGGCGCCGCCCTGGCGGCCCGCGTCAGCCGCCCTTGCCGGGCTTCGGCGAGAACAGGGTGGCGAGCTTGCCGTCGACGCCGTCGTAGTCCTTGGCCTCCGGCAGCGGATCGCGACGGGCCGAGAGATTCGGCCAGACGACGGAATACTCGGCGTTCAGCTTCAGCCAGCTGTCGAGGCCCGGCTCGGTGTCCGGCTTGATCGCCTCGGCCGGGCATTCGGGCTCGCAGACGCCGCAATCGATGCACTCGTCGGGATTGATGACGAGCATGTTCTCGCCTTCGTAGAAGCAGTCGACCGGACAGACTTCGACGCAGTCGGTGTATTTGCAGGCGATACAATTGTCGGTGACGACATAGGTCATGAGCGAAAACCCTGATCTCCACGGTCGAACGCTGGCGTAGCGGAGTTCCCCCCGCCATTCAAGGCCGATCGGCGGCCTTTCAGTCCGGTTCGGTCAGCTTGTCGAAGCGGCGGCGGTCACGTTTGGTCGGCCGCCCCTCGCCGGCCTCGACGACTGGCTGAGCGCCCGCAGCGGACGGCGCCTCGGGCGGCGTCAGATCCACGTAGAGCGCCGAGGCGACGGTCGCCGAGCCGCGCCGCTCGGCAAAATCCAGTACTTTCAGTACCCTGACCCGGCCGTGCAGGCCGATGGTCAGCACGTCGCCGGCCTTCACCGGCTGGGCGGGATCGTCGACCTTGCGGCCGTTGAGGCGCACGTGGCCGGAGATGGCGAGCGCCTGGCCAAGCGTCCGCGTCTTGACCACCCGCGCGTAGACCAGCCACTTGTCGATCCGCTGCCTGTCCGACACGAGGCGCCCGATCTCCTATTTCTTCTTCTGCTGCTCGAGCGACGCCTTCAGCGCAGCCAGCGCCGCGAAAGGCGAATTGGGATCGGCCACCTTCTCGCGACGCGGTGCCCGCTCGGCATCCCTCTCAGGCGGCCGGCCCGGACGGTCGCCGAAGCGACGCTCCTCGCGGCCCTGCCGGTCGCCCTGCGGCCGACGGTCCTGCCGGCGATCGTCCTGCGGCCGCGGAGCGCGTCCCTCGGCCGGCGCCTCGCCGCCTTCGGCCGGGCGCGCCGGGCCGCGATGCGGACCACGCCCCTGACCGTGACGTTCGCCGCGATGCTCGTTCCTGTGCTCGCCTCGATGCTCGCCCCTTTGCTCGCCATGCCGCGGACGATCGCCGCGGCCGGGCCGCCAGACGTCGACCTCCCGCTCCTCGACGGCGACGGCGTCGGCCGGAGCCTCAGGAGTGACTTCCGCCGCAGCCTCGGCCTCGGCGGGGGTTTCGACCGCCGGAGCTTCCTCGGCGGCCGGTTCCGCCGGCGCGGCTTCGGTCACGGGCGCGTCCACCGGCGCCTCGGCCGAAGCTTCGGTGGCCGGCGTCTCGGCGGATTCGGCCGGAGCTTCCTCGGCGGCCGGCTCAACAGCAGCCTCGGCGGCCGGCTCAACAGCAGCCTCGGCGGCCGGATCGGCGGCAACTTCGGCCGTCGCCTCGGCGGCGGGCGCCTCGGCCTTCTGCGGCTTGACCGGCACCTTGATCGTCCGCTTCTCGGAGCGATAGCCGAGCCCGCGCAGGATCGAGGCAAAGTCCTCGCCCGAGCAGCCGAGCAGCGAAGTCATCGCCACCGTCACCATGAAGCCGCCGCCCTGCGGCAGCGCGCCTTCCGGCGGCGGCACGCCGTCGACCGACTTGAAGGCGATCAGCGGCCGGATGATGTCGGCGAGCCTTTCCAGGATGTCGAGCCGCACCGCCCGCTCACCGGCGACGCGGAAGCCGACCAGGCGATAGAGCGTCTTGTCGAAGGCCGGATCGACCTTGATCGACGTACGGCCGGAGGCCGACAGTTGCGGCAGCTCGGCGAGGCCCGGCATGTCGAGCGTGCCGTGCTTCAGCGCCCAGAGCTGGGCGACCAGGGCGGCCGGCGCCGGCTTCAACAGGGCGGGCACGTAGATGTGGTAGGCGCCGAAGCGGACGCCGTACTTGCGCATCACGGCGCGCTGCGTCTGGTCGAGCGCCTTGACGTCGTCGGCGATGTCGTGCCGCTCGACGGTGCCGAGCGCCTCGACCATCCGGAAGGCGACGCCGCGGGCGATGCCTTCGAGGTCGGCGGCGGTGCGCAGGTCGAACAGCGGTTTCAGCAGCGTCTGGATATGGGCGCCGACCCAGAGGTCGAGCCGGTCCTGCGCCTTGTCGCGGGCGGCGCCGGCCAGCAGATCGTCGGCGAGCAGCATCACCTTCGGGCTGAGCGTGTCGTCGCCGGCGACGATGCGGCCGACCGGCTGGCCGAGCCAGCGCAAGCTGCCGTCGGTGGAGAGCACGATCTCCTCGTTGGGCGCCTTGGAGATGCGCTCGGCGCGCTTGTCGAACTCGCCGGAGAGCGCCTGCTGGGCGGCGGCCTTCAGCGCCTTGGCCTCGGAACCGTCGCCGCCTACCCCAGGATCGGGCACGAAGCGGAAGCCGTGCAGTTCGCCGACCGCCTGCCCCTCGACGAGCACGCCGCCGGTACCGGTGATTTCAGCTTCGAGCATGGTGTTCTCTCTCAATCTCTTCAACAATACCGATGTCCGGCGATCCACGAAACGCTGGGTCAACCGGTCATGCAGCGCATCCGACAACCGATCCTCGATGGCGCGCGTCCTGTCCCGCCAATGGCCGGGCGCGAACAGCCAGTCCGGCCGGTTGGCGACGAAGGTCCAGGTCCTGATGTCCGCCAGACGCCGCGACAGCGTATCGATATCGCCATCCGTCCTGTCAGACAACCCGACTTGCCGTGCAAACCAATCATCCGGAATCACGCCTTTTGCAATGAGGAATCGGTAAAGTGCGACGATGAGATCACCGTGCTGGGCCGGCGAAATCTTCCGGAAGTCGGGAACCTGGCAAACGTCCCAGAGCAGCGCCACCCGCTCACGGCCGACGGCCGCCGCCGCCACGTCTTCGGACCTCATTGCAAAGTCGAGCGCCCGCTGGTCGTCCGACGGCAGCGCCCGCGTCAGCCCCTCGACGCCGGGCGTCGCCTCGAGCGACGCCCTGAGCGCCTCGACGGAGGCGAAGTCGAGGTTGCCGTTGCGCCACTGGAAGACGCGCACCGGCTCGAAATCGTGCCCCTCGATCGCCCTGACGATGTCCTCGTCGAACGGCATCACCTGGCCGGTGACGCCGAAGGTGCCGTCGTTGAGATAGCGGCCGGCCCGGCCGGCGATCTGGCCGAGTTCGGCGGCGGAGAGGCCGCGATACTGGTAGCCGTCGAACTTGCGCGCCTGAGCGAAGGCGACGTGGCCGACATCGAGGTTGAGGCCCATGCCGATGGCGTCGGTGGCCACCAGGAAATCGACGTCGCCGTTCTGGAACAGCGCCACCTGGGCGTTGCGGGTGCGCGGCGAAAGGGCGCCCATCACCACCGCCGCGCCGCCGCGCTGACGGCGGATCAACTCGGCGACGGCATAGACCTCGTCGGCCGAGAAGGCGACGATGGCCGAGCGCTCCGGCAGGCGGGTGATCTTCTTCGGCCCGCTGTAGGCGAGATGGCTGAGGCGCGGCCGCGAGGTGACGGCGACGCCGGGCAACAGGCGCTCGATCAGCGGCCGGGCGGTGGCCGAACCGAGCAGCATCGTCTCCTGCCGCCCCCGGACGTTGAGGATGCGATCGGTGAACACGTGGCCACGCTCGAGGTCGCCGGCCAGCTGCACCTCGTCGATGGCGACGAAGGCGACGTCGAGATCGCGCGGCATCGCCTCCACCGTCGCCACCCAGTAGCGGGCGCCGCGCGGCACGATCTTCTCCTCGCCGGTGACCAGCGCCACCGCATTGACGCCGACCCGCGCGACGACGCGGCCGTAGACCTCGCGCGCCAGAAGGCGCAGCGGCAGGCCGATGGCGCCCGAGCCGTGCGACAGCATCTTCTCGATGGCGAGGTGGGTCTTGCCGGTGTTGGTCGGCCCCAGCACCGCCGTTACCGTCCGGGCGCGCGCGAGCGAGGAAAGAGGGGCCTCTCGGGCGATGTTCATGGCGTCCCGTTCGGTTGATCGGCGAGGGCGTGGTCTTCCCTATACGAAAGCGTCGCCGAGAGGCCAGAAAAAACCGGCAGAAGCATGGCGATCGAACCGGAAAGGAATCAAACAGGAACGAATGCGGGGCGAATCGCAATTTTCAAGAGATTCCGGATTCGTTCCCTACAAGATATCGCGCCCACCGGAGTCTTCGATGCACCATCTTGAATCGCGCGACTCTGGCGCGGGAGTCGATCGATTCGGCGCCGGAATCGATGTCAAGCCCCGAACAGGACCAAGACTCGAAAACGAAATCATGGTTAACCAATTATACTATGTCGCGGAAGTAGAATGGCGGGTGCGTTAACGCCTTCGACGAAGCGGGAACGAAGGCGGTCCGAATCGCCGACACGGCAATGTTCCCGCTTTGCCCCGACGAGATATGCCGGAAGCCCCTGAAGCCGGCACAAGATATCGGCCGGCCGCGGTTCTTATCGCTTGCCACGGTCACCGAAGCGTTAACGCTTCTGTCCCGGATCGGCACGGACGACGGCAAGGACGGCGGAAGCAGTAACGAAAAAAGCGCCCCGGAGGACGCTTCCATCGAGATCGGTCGCCGGTTGCCGGCGTTCAGTTGGCGGCCTGCTCCACCTTGTCGAGCTTGGCCGGATCGCCGAACTGGGTGGCCACCACCAGCAGCAGCCCGCGCATGGTCTTCACCGAGATCTTCGAGGGCAGCATCACCTTGCCCTCGGCCATCGGCACGAACCAGACGTCGAGGTCGCGGTTGTCGCGCATGTATTCGGTGGACTTGGTGCCCTCGCGGTGGCCGGCCACCGGCACCCAGCGGGCCGAGCAACGGACGGCGTCGCCCTTGTAGCCGGGAACGTTGACCGGCTCGGTGCCGGTGTAGCTGAGCTTGATGTCGTAGCGCGTCCAGCCGTCGAAGATCGGCAGCGTGCGATCGCAGACGTCCTTGTCGTCGCGGACGATCGGCAGGATGGCCGCCGACAGCGGATCGACGACGTGGCGCTTGGCCGCCGACGTCACCGGCACCCGGTCGTCGCGCTCGATCAGTTCGGGGATGGCCCGGAGGCTGCGGACGTTGCCGCCGCCGAGCGCCATCGACACCTGCGTCACGCTGTCGCCGCGGCTCATCAGTTCGTAGGTGGCTGGCACCAGGGATCGGCCGACATAGCCCTTGGCGTCGATGTAGCTCTCCTCGGAGCTGACGATGCGGGCGAGACCGGCGGTCGAGATGTGCAGCTTGGCGGCATAGGCGCCGCGCTCTACCTTCACCGACAGCGAGCCCTTGGCGATGCCGATGCCCATGAAGGAGGCGGCGTAGAGGGCCTGCACCTCGCCCTCGCGCGCCGACGCCGCGCCGGACGGCACCGCGGCGGCAAGTGCGACGGCGAAGGCCGCCGTTGCCAGGGCGCCCTTCGAGCGACGCGGGAGAGTTTCGACACGAGCCACCACGGAACCTCCGTTTGCGGACGGCGCACCGTCCTCACCCCTCGGCCGCCGTCGGACGGCCGGAACAACGCTTCTGAAGACCATTTTCCGCAGGCGATCCCGCCCGCTTTCCGCAGAGCGGCGGCCGATCCGCCAGCCGCCTCGTCGCCGATGATCGGTCGTCATGGTAACCGGATGGTTAACGCGACGGAAGCCTCGATGTTCCCCAGGCGCGAAATGTGACCGGCATCGGCCGCCCCTCGCCGCCATCGGGCGGCATTTTTGCCGGCGCCGCGCCGCTTCCGGGGGTTGACGGAGCCGACCGCGAGCGACTATAGGAACGCGACTTGAAACGGCGCCGCCGGCAGCATGCAAGCGGTGCCTTGGTTTATTTCGTCGCGAGGAGCGGCCCGACGGCCTCGATCCCGCGCCAACAGAAAAAGAGGGTATGATGGCCCGGCGCTGCGAACTTACCGGCAAGGCCGTGCTGACGGGCAACAACGTCAGCCACGCCAACAACAGGACCAAGCGGCGCTTCCTGCCGAACCTCTTGGCGGTGACGCTCCTGTCCGACACGCTCGGCCAGTCGGTGCGTCTGCGCATTTCCGCCAACGCCCTGCGCTCGGTCGAGCACCGCGGCGGTCTCGATGCCTTCCTGGCCAAGGCCGGCGACGACGAGCTGTCGCCGCGCGCCCGCCTGATCAAGAAGCAGATCGAGAAGAAGGCCGCCGAAGCCGCCGCCGCTGCCTGATCGGCCGACGACGCCAACCTGTTCAGAGCCGCGATGCCGGGAACGGTATCGCGGCTTTGTCTATGTGTGCCTGTGATGGTACACCTCGCGCGGAGCCCGGCCTCGCGGCCCTGTCTCCGTTTCCTGACTCCAGAAGCCTGGTCTGTTCTGCCGGAGACTTTGGGACATGCTCGATAGACGCCTCTTACCCTCGGTGCTGGCGATGGTTGCCACCGTCGTCGCCTCCAATATCCTCGTCCAGTATCCCTTCACGCCCTTCGGGCTCGGCGACCTCCTCACCTGGGGCGCCTTCACCTACCCCTTCGCCTTCCTGGTGACCGACCTGACCAACCGATGGTTCGGACCGGCGAAGACCCGCCGCGTCGTCTACGTCGGCTTCGCCATCGCCGTGCTGCTGTCGGTCTGGCTGTCCGAGCCGCGCATCGCGCTCGCCTCCGGTACCGCCTTCCTGTGCGCGCAATTGCTCGACGTCACCGTCTTCAACCGGCTGCGCAGCGGCTCCTGGTGGCGGGCGCCGCTCGTCTCGTCGTCGATCGGCTCGGCGCTCGATACGGCGATCTTCTTCTCGATCGCCTTCGCCGGCTCCGGCCTGCCCTGGACCACCTGGGCGCTCGGCGACTTCTCGGTGAAGATGATCGTGGCGATCGCCTCGCTCTTGCCCTACGCCAGCCTGATGAACTGGGTGAAGCCCTATCAGCCGGTCAGGAACTGAGGTCGTCCGGTAAGAAATCGCCCCAGCCGAGCTTGCCGGCCGCCTTGAAGGCGGCCCGGTCGCGGCTCGGCACGCGCGCTTCGCCGAGCGTGCCGTCGGGCCGGCAGAGGGTGAAGACGATCTCGTGCTTGAAGNNGCGGGCGATTCCAGCACCAGATAGGCGTAGCGCTCGTCCTCGAAGGGCACCGTGCCGCCCTTGAGGCGCTTGTGGACGCGGCTCCGCTCGACGCGCACCGAGGTATGGCACCAGTCGCCATCGGGCAGCGGACAGGGACCGGCGTGCGGACAGGGCGCGAGGATGCGGGCACCGCTGGCGAGCGCTGCCTGCCGCACCGCCATCAGCCGGCCGTGATCGCGCGGCGTTCCCGGCTCGACGATGACGATGCGATCGGCCCGGCCGACCAGCGCCGCCACCAGATTCTCGGCGGCCGCAAGATCCAGCTCGGTCAGCGCATAGGCGACGACCGCCAGGTCGAACCGCCCGTCCGGCAGACCGGCCGGCCGGCTAATGTCGCCGGGCCGGATATCGGCGGTCGCGATAGCCGGCGGCCCGGCGCTGGCAAGATCGACGGCGAGAGCCCGGAAGTCGGCGCTGCCTTCCACCATGGTCACCGTGGCGAGCGACGGCCACAGGCTCGCCGCCGCCCAACTCGCCGTGCCCGGTCCGGCGCCGAGGTCGAGCAGGCTTTGCGGCGCGAAATCCGGCCGCGCCGTATCGAGACGATCGAGGGCGGCCGTCACCGCCGCAAAGGTGGCCGGCATGCGGCTCGCCGCGTAGGCGGCAACGCCGGCCGCGTCGGGCACCGCCTGCCGCGACGGCCGGTTGGCGCGATAGCCGGCAGACAGCCGGGCAGCGGCTGCTCCGAGGTCGGACGGCTGCGCGCGCTCGGCCACGGCGGCGGCCAGCGCCGGGGGCAGGCGGCGGTCGCTCATGGCGTCCGCAGGCGGAATTCGAGGTAGAGCGTCCGCTGTAGAAAGAGCCGGTTGTCGTCGGAGATCAGCGACAGCCGCGTCTCGCCACCGTCGGTCCGCCAGATCGACAGCCCTTCCATATTGTCGATCTGTTCAGCCATGCTGGCCTCCATGATGACCTCGCCGTCGATGACGGCGCCCGGCCGGATGTCGGCGAGGCGGAAAGCGCGGATGCGCGCCCCGAAGCCGCCGACGAACGAGAACTTGCGTTCGAGCACGTAGAGCCGGCCGTCCGGTCCGACCTTGGCGTCGGTGAGATCGTAGCCACCGGTGCGGCGGACGCGGAAGGCCAGCGGCGCCTTGCCGCCGATCACCCAGCCGGGCGGATTTTCGGTGCCCGCTCCCCGCTCGGCCTCCTCGCCGAGGATGACGAAGCTGCCGGCAAGACCGCTGCCCTTGGGCAGCGCCGCCACCGATTCGAGGCCGCGGTTGGGCTGAAGCCGGCGGACCTCGGCCGGCAGGTCGATCGCCGAGACGGCGCCGATGAAGCCGTCGGCATCGACCGGCCCGACCATCACCGCCGGCCGCTGCTCGAAGGAGACGACACCGAACCGCCGGCCGTTCGGGCCGACGTAGACGTCCAGCCCCTCGGTATCCGACTGGACCTTGCTGCGCGGCAGCGGCCCCTTGGTGGTGGCGAGGCGGCGAATGCGCGCCTCCGACAGCCCGACCGGCCGGCCGGCCGCGTCGCGGTCGATGCCGGCCAGCAGCATCAGGCCGTCGTCGCTGAGCGACAGGAGGCGCCGGCCGCCGCCCGATACCACCAGGCCGGAGAGGCCGCCCACCTCGCGACGGTCGGAGCGGATCTCGAAGCCGCCGACGAAGTCGAGGCGGCCGAAGCGCGTCCGCCCCGGCTCGGTCACCGAGAAGCCGGCCAGCGGCCGGGCAATGATCTTCGCGGCGAGATCGGCGGCGGCCGCCGCCGCCGGGGCGAAAAGAAGAAGGGCGGCGAGAAACGCCCGGCCGCCCCTCATGCAAGGCCCAGCGTCGAGACGCGGCGGCGCTTCGGCTTGCCGCCGGCGCGGATCGCCTTCTGCGTCGGCTGCTCCTCGAACAGCGCGGCGAGCTGGTCGGTCATGGCGCCGGCCAGTTCCTCGACGTCGACGATGGTGACGGCGCGCTTGTAGAAACGCGTCACGTCGTGGCCGATGCCGATGGCGATCAGCTCCACCGGCGAGCGCTCCTCGATCTCCTCGATGACGTAGCGCAGGTGGCGTTCGAGATAGTTGCCGGGGTTGACCGACAGTGTCGAATCGTCGACAGGCGCGCCGTCGGAGATCATCATCAGGATACGACGGTTCTCCGGCCGGGCGAGCAGGCGCTGGTGCGCCCAGTCGAGCGCCTCGCCGTCGATGTTCTCCTTGAGCAGCCCCTCGCGCATCATCAGGCCGAGATTGCGCCGCGCCCGCCGCCAGGGCGCGTCGGCCGGCTTGTAGACGATGTGGCGCAGGTCGTTGAGGCGGCCGGGACCGGCCGGCTTGCCGGCGGCGAGCCAGGCCTCGCGCGACTGCCCGCCCTTCCAGGCCTTGGTGGTGAAGCCGAGGATCTCCACCTTGACGCCGCAGCGTTCGAGCGTGCGGGCCAGGATGTCGGCGCAGGCGGCGGCGACGGTGATCGGCCGGCCGCGCATCGAGCCGGAATTGTCGATCAGCAGCGTCACCACCGTATCGCGGAAATCGGTGTCGCGCTCCATCTTGAAGGCCAGCGGCGCCAGCGGGTCGGTGACGACGCGGGTGATGCGGGCAGTGTCGAGAATGCCTTCCTCGATGTCGAAGTCCCAAGCGCGGTTCTGCTGGGCCATCAGGCGGCGCTGCAGGCGGTTGGCCAGCCGCGCCACCACGCCGGCCAGATTGGCGAGCTGCTTGTCGAGAAGGCCGCGCAGCCGGTCGAGTTCGGCGCCGTCACAGACATCCTCCGGCCGCGTCACCTCATCGAACTTCTGGGTGAACACCTTGTAGTCGCTGGTGGGCGGCTGGTTGGAGAACGGCAGCTCCGGCCGCTTGGCCTCGCCGGGATCGCGCGATTCGTCGTCCTCGTCGAAGTCGCCGGGATCGTCCGACATCTCCGATTCGGCGTCGCCCTCGCTGGACTCCTCGTCGTCGCCGGCCACTTCGCGCTCGCGGGCGGCCGTCTGGTCGGCCTCGGCGTCCTCGCTCGGCTCGGCCGAGGCTTCGGCGTCCTCGGCCTCCTGCCGCTCGCCCTCCTGGTTCTGGTCCTCGTCGGGGTCGCCGCCGAGTTCGTCGCCCATCTCCAGGCTGGCGAGCAGGTTGCGGGTGGCGCGGGCGAAGGCCTGCTGGCTGGAGATGGCATCGGCGAGGCCATCGAGATCGGAGCCGGCCCGCGCCTCGATGAACTCGCGCCAGGCCTCCACCACCCCTTGGGCGCTCTTCGGCGGCGGCGCGCCGGTCAGCTTCTCGCGCACAATGAGCGCCACCGCCTCGGCCAGCGGCGCGTCGTCGCGGCTCTCGATATGCTGCAGGTTGGGCCGGAGATAGCGCTCCTCCAGCATGGCGGCGAGATTGCCGGCAACGCCGGGCATGGCGCGGGCGCCGAGCGCCTCGCAGCGGGCCTGCTCGACGGCGTCGAACACCGCCTTGGCCTTGGCGCCCTCCGGCACGTAGGTGCGATGCACCGCCTCGTTATGGCAGGCGAGCCTGAGCGCCAGCGCGTCGCCGGCGCCTCGCGTCACGGCGACATCGAAGGCGGTGGGCCGGCGCGGCGGATCGGGCACGCGCGCCTTGTGGCCGGCGAGCGACGGCCGGTCGGCGGCGAACACCACCTCCAGTTCGCCATCGCCGGAAATCGCCCGCATCGCCGTCGTCACCGCTTTTCTGAACGGCTCGACGGCCGGCGGGCCGCCCTTCTGCGTGTCGGGATGCGCCATGTCGCCGTCTCCGCGCCGGTCAGCCGAGCAGGATGTTGGCGGCGCTCTCCGGCAGTTCCCTGCCGAAGCAGCGCTGGTAGAACTCGGCCACCTGAATCCGCTCGGTCTCGTCGCACTTGTTGAGGAAGGTCAGGCGGAAGGCGAAGCCGACGTCGCCGAAGATCGCGGCGTTCTCGGCCCAGGTCAGCACCGTACGCGGGCTCATCACCGTGGAGATGTCGCCGTTGACGAAGGCCGAGCGCGTCATGTCGGCGACGCGCACCATCTTGGAGATGGCGTCGCGGCCCTCCGGCCCGGTGAAGCTCTTGGCCTTGGCCAGGATGATGCCCACCTCGTGGTCGTGCGGCAGGTAGTTGAGCGTGGTGACGATCGACCAGCGGTCCATCTGGCCCTGGTTGATCTGCTGCGTGCCGTGGTAGAGGCCCGAAGTATCGCCGAGGCCGACGGTGTTGGCCGTCGCGAACAGGCGGAAGGCCGGGTGCGGCCGGATGACCCGGTTCTGATCGAGCAGCGTCAGCTTGCCGGCCACCTCCAGCACGCGCTGAATGACGAACATCACGTCGGGACGGCCGGCATCGTATTCGTCGAACACCAGCGCCACGTTGTTCTGGAGCGCCCAGGGCAGGATGCCGTCGCGGAATTCGGTGACCTGCTTGCCGTCGCGCAGCACGATGGCGTCCTTGCCGATCAGGTCGATGCGGCTGATGTGGCTGTCGAGGTTGACGCGGACGAGCGGCCAGTTGAGGCGGGCGGCCACCTGCTCGATATGCGTCGACTTGCCGGTGCCGTGGTAGCCGGACACCATGACGCGGCGGTTGTGCGAAAAACCGGCCAGGATGGCCAGCGTCGTCGCCCGGTCGAACAGGTAGTCCGGGTCGAGATCGGGCACGTGCTCGTCGGCTTGGGAATAGGCGGGAACCTCGATGTCGGTGTCGATACCGAACACCTCGCGGACCGAGACCCGGATATCGGGCAGCGGCGCGGCATACGTCTGCTGAACCATGAGACCTCCTGGAGCGACCAAGCGGAGGGAAAAAGTCGCTCCGTCAAAACGGGAAAGCGCGGCCGATCAACAGAAACCGGCGGTCTTCAGGTAATTATAGGCTTGGATGATCTCCCGCAACCGTTCCTCTGAGGATCGGTCGCCGCCATTGGCGTCGGGGTGGTGGCGTTTGACCATCGTCTTGTATTGCGCCTTGATCTCCTCGCGGGAGACGCCGGCTTCGAGATGCAACGTTTCGAAGGCCCGCTGGGTCATCGGCGACAGGTGGCGGCGCGGTTCTTCGGGCTCGGCCCGCATGCCGCCGGCCCGCGAGCCGTGGAAGACGCCGAACGGGTCGTTGTAGGTCGGGTCAAGCGGCCGGCCGCCGCGGCCGGCGTTAGGGTCGGTCTGGCCCCAGCGGTTGACCGACACCGTCCAGGTCGGCCGGTGGCCGGTGATGGCGTCCTTCTGGAAGGCGATGACGGCGTCGTCGCCCATGCCGGAGAAGTAGTTGTAGGACTTGTTGTAGAGCTGCACGTGCTCGAGGCAGAAGTGGTGATACTGCCCCTCACGGCCGCGGCCCTTCGGAGCGCGATAGGCGCCGGCGCCGCTGCAACCCTCCCACTCGCAGGGCGGGAACTGGTCGCGGGCGACGCTTTCCTTGTCCGGCTTGATCCGGATTTTCTCGAAGAGCTTGGAAGTGGAGTCCATGGTTCGCCGATTATGGGCATTGGGAGGCGCGCCGGCAAGGCGTTGACAATCGGCTCGCGCGGTCGCCAGATGCCGGGTTGCTTCGTTCGATCGCATCGGGCCGAAAAGTGTCGGCACTTTTCGGAAGACCCCGATGCGCTATTGCTCAAGCTGAGAAGGATACCCGATGGCTTCGATGATCCCGCCCGCCCCCGACCGCAAGAGCCGCATCGAGGCGGCGCTCGCCGTCCTGTCGCCCACCCTGCTCACGGTGACCGACCTCAGCGAACGCCATCGCGGCCATGCCGGCTGGCGCGAGGGTGGGGAGACCCATTACGCCGTCGAGCTGGTGTCGGCGGCCTTCGCCGGCAAGAACCGTCTCGCCCGCGAGCGGCTGGTGATGGACGCGCTGAAGCCCGAGTTCGCGACCGGCTTGCACGCCCTCTCGGTCACCGCCCGCGCGCCGGGGGAGTGACCGGCGCGCCCGGCGGCTCCACCGGGCCGACCTTCAGCGCGGTGATGCGGTTGCGCTGCCGCCTGAGCACGCGGAAGCGGAAGCCGTGGAAGGTGAAGGACTGGCCAGGATCGGGGATCATCCGCGCCTCGTGGATGACCAGGCCGGCGATGGTGGTCGCCTCGTCGTCGGGCAGGCGCCAGTCCATCATCCGGTTGAGGTCGCGGATCGGCACGGCGCCGTCCACCGACGCCGAGCCGTCGGGATAGGGGCGGACGCCTTCCACCACCACGTCCTGCTCGTCGGCGATGTCGCCGACGATCTCCTCCAGGATGTCCTCGAGCGTGACGAGGCCTTGCACCTCGCCGTATTCGTCGACCACCAGCGCCAGATGGATCTTTCGCTTCAGGAAGGCGCGGAGCTGGTCGGCGGCCAGCGTGGTGTCCGGCACGAACCAGGGCGGCGTCATCAGCGTCTCGACGCACACCTTGCCGGCGTCGCCGCCGGCCCGGTCGACGGCCCGCAGCAGCTCCTTGGAATGCAAGACGCCGACGATGTCGTCCGGCACGCCGCGCCAGAGGGGATGGCGGGTGAACGGGCTGGCGATCACCGCCTTCAAAAGGTCGCCGACCGGCATGTCCACGTCGAAGGTGCGCATCTTGGTGCGGTGGATCATGATGTCGGACAGCGGCAGTTCGCTGAGGTCGAGAACGCCGCCGACCATGTCGCGGTCGTCCTTCACCACGTCGCCCTCGCGGTGCATCAGATCGACCGCCTCGCGGATCTCCTCGTGCGCCGTCCAGGCGCTGTCGCGCGGTGCCTTGGCGGCGAGGCGGAGCGGGGCGATCACCGCCTTCTCGATGCCGGCGATCAGCGGCTCCAACAGCCGCGCCGGCGCCTCGATGGCCGGCAGCAGCGCCAGCGCCGACCGCTCGGGCCGCAGCGACACCAGAACGCGCGGCACCGCGTCGAGCAGGATGGCGATCAGCATGCCACCGATCGCCCAGCCGGCACGCCGCCACGGGTCGGGCTCGAAGGCCAGCACGGCGCGCGTCGCGAAGATGGTCAGCGCCACCGTCGACACCTGCCGGGCCAGACGGATGGCCGACACCGCCCGCGCCCGGTCGGCGGTCAGCTCGACGAGGCGGCTGATGCGGCGGTCGCCGAGCCGCTCCATATGGTGCAGCTTGGTGCGGTTGCAGGCGAGCAGCGCCGAGCCGGCCGCCGACAGGACCACCGTGACGACGACGAACAGGGCGACCGGCACGCCGGCGACGAAGAGATCGACGACCGCTCCGCCCCCGTCGTCCATCAGGCCTGCCCCTCGCTGAGCTTGTCGGTGAGGAAGGCGCGCACCGCCTCGGCCGGCACGTCGCGGGCGATGAAGGCCTCGCCGATGCCGCGGCTGAGGATGAAGGTCAGTTCGCCGTTCTGCACCTTCTTGTCCTGGCCGATCAGTTCCATGAAGGTGGCGACGCTCGGCGCGCCGCCGGGCAGGTCGCTTAGCCGGGTCGGCAGGCCGACGGCGTCGAGATGGGCGCGGATGCGGTCGGCATCGTCGCGCGACATCTGGTTGAGCCGCACCGAGAAATCGTGGGCGAGCACCATGCCGAGCGCCACCGCCTCGCCGTGCACCACCGAACCGTCGTAGCCGGCCGCCGTCTCGATGGCGTGGCCGAAGGTATGGCCGAGATTGAGGAGGGCGCGGTCGCCGGTCTCGCGCTCGTCGCGGCCGACGATGGCCGCCTTGGAGCGGCAGGAGACGGCGATCGCCTCGGTGCGGGCCGGGCCGCCGGCGAACACGTCGCGCCAGCCTTTTTCCAGCCAGGCGAAGAAATCGGCATTGTCGATCAGGCCGTATTTGACCACCTCGGCATAGCCGGCGCGGAACTCGCGCTCGGACAGCGTGTCGAGCACCTTGGTATCGATCAGCACCAGGTCGGGCTGGTGGAACACGCCGACCAGGTTCTTGCCATGGCGGCTGTTGATGCCGGTCTTGCCGCCGACCGAGGAATCGACCTGGGAGAGCAGCGTCGTCGGCACCTGCACGAAGCGCATGCCGCGCCGCACCACGCCGGCCACGAAGCCGGAGAGGTCGCCGACCACGCCGCCGCCCAGCGCCACCACCGCGTCGCCGCGCTCGTAGCGGCCGCCGACCACCTGATCGACCACCTGCTCGAACACGTCGAAGCACTTGGACGCCTCGCCGGCCGGGATGACCACGGCGCTGGCCGTGACGCCGGCCCGCCGCAGCGACTTCTCGAAGGCGACGAGATGCCGGCCGGAGACGTTGGAATCGGTGATGATGCAGGCGCGCGCCTTGGGCAGCACGGCGCGGAACCAGCGGCCGGCGTCGGTGGCCAGCCCCTCGCCGATCAGGATGTCGTAGGACCGGTCGCCGAGCGACACCGGCACCTTGACGATGCCGTCCGTTTCACCTTCTGCCGTCATGTCTTCCCCCGTCCCATGCCATCACGGCATCCGTGCCCGTTGTTCCGCCTCGTCGACCAGCCACGCTTCCAGCGCCGCCATCACCGCGTCGACCATCGCCTCGTGCGGCACGTCCACCGACTGCACGGTGAGATCGGCCTCGGCATAAACCGGATAGCGCAGGTCGACGAGTGCCTTCAGCGTGCCCTCGGGATCGGCGTTCTGCAGTAGCGGTCGCGTCGGCCGCCGCCGCACCCGCTCGAACAGCAGCTCCCAGTCGGCCTTCAGCCAGATCGACAGCCCGGCGGCGCGGATCGCCGCCCGCGTCTCGGCGTTCATGAAGGCGCCGCCGCCGGTGGCGATGATCTGGCGCGGC
>LUYO01000110.1:0-3944 GCA_001603295.1 Rhodobacterales bacterium Alpha_02 | reverse complement strand
GACGAAGGTCAGGCCGAGACGGCCGGCCAGGCGCTTGCCCACCGACGTCTTGCCCGCCCCCATCATGCCGACCAGCACCACCGAGCGGCTGCCCAGCAGATCGATGATGCGTGCACCGGCTCCGCCGCGCCGGGCGGCGGCGTCGGGATCGCGGCTGCGGTTGGTCTTGACGTCGGCCATGAGAAGTCTCATGGGTTGAGGAGGCGCGTCTGTCAAGCAGTTAGCACCGCCGAGCGGCCGCCGTCGCGTGAGAGCGGACACCCCAAGCGGACCCATGCCCACCATCACCCGTTTCCTCGGTTTCCTGCTCGCCCTCGCCGCCCTCGCCATGGCGGCCGTGCTGGCACTCGCTCATCTTGTACAGCCGGAAACGCGCACCTTCAGCGTGCCGATCGATCCGTCGGTGCTGGCCGGCGCCCGGCCGCTGACGCCGCCGCCGGCCGCCGCCGAGCCGACCGACGCCGCGCTGCCCGACGAGGCTCCCGACGAGACCCCGGACGAAGCCGTGGACGGCCAGCGATGAGCGACGCCGCCCTCGTCGAGGCTTATCTCGAGGCGGCGAGCATCGAGGACGCGGCCTCCGACAACACGCTCCTCGCCTACCGCGCCGACCTCGATCTTTATCTGTCCTTCCTGACCGGCCGCGGCCGCTGCCTTCTCGACGCGGCGACGGACGACGTCGAGGCCTTTCTCGCCGGCCTCGCCGCCGAGGGCTATGCGGCGGCGACGCAAGCCCGTCGCCTGTCTGCCGTCCGCCAGCTGCACAAGTTCCTCTACGCCGAGGGCCGGCGGACCGACGATCCCACCGCCCGCGTCGACCGGCCGCGCACTCGCCGGCCGCTGCCCAAGGTGCTGTCGGTGGAGGAGGTCGGCCGGCTGATGGACGCCGTCGCCGCGGCAGCGGCAGAATCGGTCGAGGATGCCGCCGAGGCGCTGCGCCGCGCCCGCTTCTCGGCCATGCTGGAGACGCTTTATGCCTCCGGCCTGCGCGTCTCCGAGCTGGTCGCCCTGCCGGCCGGCGCCATCCGCGAGGGCACGGCCGCCGTCACGGTGCGCGGCAAGGGTGCCAAGGACCGGCTGGTGCCGATCGGCGACACGGCGCGCGCCGCCGTCCTCGCCTATCGGCGGCTGCTCAAGGCNNAGCTGAAGGACGCCGCCGCCCGGCTCGGCATCGGGCCGGACAAGGTGTCGCCGCACGTGCTCCGCCACGCCTTCGCCAGCCATCTCCTCCAGAACGGCGCCGATCTCCGCGTCGTGCAGGAACTGCTCGGCCACGCCGACATCGGCACGACGGAGATCTACACCCACGTTCTCGAGCATCGCCTCGCCGCCCTGGTCGCCGACCACCATCCGCTGTCCGAGCGTTGATTTCCTTGGTATTGGCACGGAGATGGCCACAGAATTGCCGGCATTTGCGGCGATGGGCGTTGACAAGGCGGCGGTTCGGAAGCCAAGTGTGCGCGGCCTCCGCACTCTCGGAGACACCGAGGGACGAGACGGCGGCCGGGGCACCATGAAGAGAGCCGGATGAGAAGCTATCTCGACTTTGAGAAACCCATCGCCGACCTTGAAGGCAAGGTTCAGGAGCTGAAGGCCCTCGCCGAGGGCGGCAACACCCTCGCCATCGACGATGACATCGCCAAGCTCGAGACGAGCGCCGCCCAGGCGCTTGCCGACATCTACACCCGCCTCACCCCCTGGCAGAAGGCGCAGGTCGCCCGCCATCCCGACCGGCCGCACGCCGTCCACTACATCGAGCACCTGATCGCCGACTGGACGCCGCTCTCCGGCGACCGCAACTTCGGCGAGGACGCGGCGATCATCGCCGGCCTCGGCAGCTTCCGCGGCCGTCCGGTGGCGGTGATCGGCCAGGAGAAGGGCCACGACACCCAGACCCGCATCCGCCACAACTTCGGCATGGCCCGGCCGGAAGGCTACCGCAAGGCCATCCGCATCATGGAGCTGGCCGACCGTTTCGACCTGCCGCTGATCTCGCTGGTCGACACGGCCGGCGCCTATCCCGGCATCGGCGCCGAGGAGCGCGGCCAGGCCGAGGCCATCGCCCGCTCGACGCAGGCCTGCCTGCGCCTCGGCGTGCCGATCGTCTCGGTGGTGATCGGCGAGGGCGGTTCCGGCGGCGCCATCGCCATCGCCACCGCCAATCGCGTCTTCATGCTGGAGCACTCCATCTATTCGGTGATCTCGCCCGAGGGCGCCGCCTCCATCCTGTGGAAGGATTCGGCCAAGGCGCAGGACGCGGCGATGAACATGCGCATCACCGCCCAGGACCTCTCCCGCTACGGCATCATCGACGGCATCATCGACGAGCCGGTCGGCGGCGCCCACCGGGCGCCGGACCAGGTGATCGAGGCAGTGGGCGGCGTCGTCGAGGCGGCGCTTTCCACCTTCGACGGCAAGAGCCGCGACGACATCCGCGCCGACCGCCGCCGCAAGTTCCTGGCTATCGGCCGCGACCTGAAGGTGTAGCTCGCGTGTGCCGGCGGTAATGGTTTGCTAACCATCGCCGCCGAGGATTGCTTCGTGATATGCTGTCCGGCGCCGGGGGGCCGCCGGCCGGCCCCGCCAGCGCCTGGACGTGGCGCCCAGCAGTGAAACGGAGAGCATGACCCGCCCGAATCCGCCCCTCTTCGCCGCTCCGACCGCCGGCCGCCTCGCGCGTCTTGTCGGCGCCCTCGGCGTCGCGGCGCTGCTCGCCGCCTGTCAGGCCGACGAGATCGGCTACGGCTACGGCCCCAAGGATCAGCGGCCGGTGTCGCCGAAGACGCTGGCGCTGATGCAGAAGCTCGACATGAAGCTGTCCTCGCCGGTGCTGATGCGCATCTTCAAGGAGGAGAACAAGTTCGAGGTCTGGAAGATGACGGCCAGCGGCCGCTACGCGCTGCTGAAGAGCTACGACATCTGCCGCTGGTCGGGCGGCCTCGGTCCCAAGGTCAAGGAGGGCGACCGGCAGGCGCCGGAGGGCTTCTACGCCATCACGCCCGGCCTGATGAACCCCAAGTCGGACTGGTACCTCGCCTTCAACACCGGCTTCCCCAACGCCTATGACCGCGCCAACGGCCGCAGCGGCTCGGCACTGATGGTGCATGGCTCCTGCTCGTCGCGCGGCTGCTACGCCATGAGCGACTCGCAGATCCAGGAGATCTACGCCTTGGCCCGCGAGGCGTTCCGCGGCGGCCAGAGGGCCTTCCAGCTCCAGGCCTACCCGTTCCGCCTCGACGGCAAGAACATGGCCAAGCACTGGGACGATCCCAACATGGCCTTCTGGAAGATGCTGAAGGAGGGCTACGACACCTTCGAGATGACCAAGCTCGAGCCGAAGGTGGACGTTTGCGGCCGCAAATACGTGTTCAATGCCAATCCGGCCCAGCCGCTCAACGCGGCCGAGGCCTGCCCGACCGATCTCGGCCAGCCGCGCGAGCTGCTCGCCTCGCTCCAGACCAAGGCCAAGGCCGACTACGCCCAGGCCGAGGTGCTGTTCGCCAAGCTGGAGGAGAACCGCAAGGCCGAGGAAGACAAGCGCATCCAGATCGCGCTGGCCACCGAGCGCCGCAAGGCCGAGGAAGAGAAGGCCAAGGCCGACGCCGAGCTGGCCCGCATCGAGGCCGAGCGCAATCCGGGCGCCATCGCCCGCCTGTTCGGCGCCGAGCCCAATCCGGATGCCGGCATCACGGTGGGACCGGTGATCGTGCCGCCGACCGGCGCGCCGGTGCCGATCGCCGATCCGCGTGGGGCCGCGATCCACGCCGTCGCCATGGCCGAGCCGGTCGAGCAGGAGCGGGCCGGCGCCATCTCCCGGCTGTTCTCCTTCATGACTGGCGGCGACCGCCCCGAGGCGCCCGCGCCGGTTGCCGTTGCCGCCTCGGCCCCGACTGCCGCGTTGACCCCGGCTGCCGCGTCGGCCCCGGTCGCCGCCGCATTGGCGC
>LUYO01000109.1:0-26499 GCA_001603295.1 Rhodobacterales bacterium Alpha_02 | reverse complement strand
GCGCCGCCCGCCGGCCGGGCTTTTCGAGGTCGTCGAGCACGTAGAGAGCGAGACGGCGGTTGACGAGGCTCTTTCTCACGAACAGGCGCTGCAACAGATGCTCGGCCGCCTCGACGTCGGTCAGCGTCGGCAGCGTCTCGACGAAGACGCGCGGCACCGGCCGGCCGAGGCCGGAGGCGGCGACCGCCGTCAGCGACCGCACGCGATCCGGATGTCGGGCGGCGAACACGCCCGACACGGCGCCGCCGAGCGAATGGCCGACCAGATCGACGCGGTCGACGCCCGCCGCGTCGAGCGCCCTGAGGATGGCGTCGGCGAAAGCGGCGGCCGACGGCGTTTCGCCCTCCGCCCATGGCGAGGCGCCGTGCCCCGGCAGGTCGAGCGACCAGACGTCGGCGACCGCCGACAGGGCCGGCTGGTTGGCGGTGAAGGTGCGGCGGTCGGCGCCGAAGCCGTGGACCAGCAACAACGGCGCACCGTCGCCGCCGGAATGGTGGAGACGGACCTCGAAGGCGGAAGATGAATCGGACAATCGCAACTCCGGAAAGGGATGCGCGGGACGCCGGCAGATTGGCGCGTCGGTCGCCGGAGGGCAAGGGCGAAAGGCCGGACGTCTAGTCACTTTCACTTATACTTGACTCATTAATTCAAGTTATGCTCCCTATAAGGGAATCCAATCATCGGATGCCGATCATGAACGCTCTCCACCCCTTGCCCGAAAGCTGGCCTGCTCAGGACGTCGAGGACCTGCTGGTCCTCATCCGCTTCATCGGCGGCGGCAAACGACGGGTAGACGGTGACCACCGGAACGAAGCACTCGCCTGCCGCCGGCTGGTCGAGCGGGCGGCGCTGGTGCCGAAGCTGCGGGCGCCGGGCGGCCACGCCGTCAGCCTGGTCGGCATGTCCAGGCTCTACCGCTTCGTGCATGCGCCGGTCGGCGCGGCGCCCGACCTGCCGATCGATCGCGAGATCGAGGTGCGGCGCGAGTTGCTGGAAGCGCTCGACCCGCCCGACCGCGGCGAGGTGGAGGCGCGGCTCTGCGCCGAACTGGTGGAAATGCGGGCCGGCGTCTTCCGCTGCGTCCACGCCGACCTCTGCGCCGGGCGCGGCTGCCCCTTCGAGATGGAGGTGACGGCCGACGCCCTCGATCGCGCCCTCTGCGTCCTGCTGCCCAAGGGAAACTGACATGCTGGGCAAGCCCGTCTTCTCGCTGCCCGGACCGATCGAGGCCGCCACGTCGCTGTCCTCCTTCTCTCCCGACCGGCCGCCGCTGCGGCCGCAGCGCCACGAGCGACCGAAGATCTGGGAACTGCCGAAAAGCTGCCATTGCGTGACGCTCGGCACCTGCCTGACGCTGTCCGAACTGCGCAAGACGGCCAAGCGCCTCGGCCTGTTCCACGGCATCGAGGGGATGACCGACTACGAGCTGCATGGCGCTTTCGTGCACGCCATGTCGAGCCGCAACCGCGCCTCAGGCGCCGTGCAGAAGTTGCTCGACGCCAACCACGCCGGCGCGGTGCGCAAGGCGTCGCGCTGTCGCTCGGAGGAGGAGCTGTCGGCCTTCTGGGATCGCGAGGTCGCCGAGGGCCAGATCGCCGGCGCCTTCTGGGCGGTGATGAGCCATGTGCATCTCGGTGGCGCGCTGGAGGTGCGGGTGTTCGGCGAGGTGCACATGATGTCGCATCTCTGCGGCGCCTCGCATCGCGGCGATGCCCGCGCCCGCTCGCTGGCCGAACAGCAGGCCGCCGCCCTCGCCCGCCGGCTGGAACAGGCGAACCTCGGCCATCTGGAGGCGCTGGCCGGCCGCGACCGGGAGATCGAGCGGTTGAACCGGCTGGTATCCGGCATCGAGCCGTTCGTGCGCGAGGCGGCCAGCCTGCGCGCCCGCGTCGCCGAGCTGGAAGGCGGCGGCGAAACCGCCCGCCTCGCCGATGAGGCCGGCGATCTCGCCCGCCGGCTCGACCTCGCGCAGCGTCGCAACGACCGGCTCGCCTCCGAGGTGGATACGCTGACCAGCCGGCTCGCCGCCGCCGAGGCACGGGCGGACGATCTGGCCGACCGGCTGGCCGACGCGCCGCTGGTCGCATCCTGCGCGCCCGACTGCCCGTTCAACCTCGAAGGGCGCTGCATCGCCTATATCGGCGGCCGGCCGCGCACGGTGTCGCGCATGCGCGATCTCGTCGAGCGCTGCCGCGGCTCGCTGATCCACCACGACGGCGGCGCCGAGCAGTCGGCCGAGGCGCTGGACGGCGTGCTGGGCCGCGCTGACGTGGTGATGTTCCCGGTCGACTGCGTCAGCCACACCGCCGTCGAGAAGCTGAAGACGCTGTGCGGCCGCATGAACAAGACCTATCTGCCGCTGTCCTCGGCGAGCTATTCGTCGTTCGCCAGCGAGCTGGGGCGGGTGTAGCGGCCCAGGCTACACCCTGCTAACCTCGCCGTCGCGACAACCGACGGAGAGCGACTTGCAGCGGGTGACCATCACATTGGACGACGACCTCGTCGAGGAGATCGATGCCTTCATCGCCCGGCGCGGCTACCAGAACCGCTCCGAGGCGATCCGCGATCTTGCCCGCACAGGCCTCGGCGAGCTGGCCACCACCGCTGATCCCGATCGGGAATGCGTGGCGGCCGTCGTCTACACCTTCGACCACGAGAAGCGCGAGCTGGCGCGGCGGCTTGCCGCCGTGCACCACCATCACCACGACCTGTCGCTGGCCACCACGCACGTCCATCTCGACGAGGCCAATTGCCTGGAGGTGACGCTGCTCAAGGGGCGGGTCGGCGAGATCAGCCATTTCGCCGAGCATCTCACCGCCGAGCGCGGCGTCCGCTACGGCCGCGTGGTGGTGGTGCCGATCGAGGGCAAGGGCGATAAGCCGGCGGCGCACACCCACAATCACGATTGAACTTGATGCCGTCGGCGGTGTAGGCCGTTTGCCGTATTGCGCCAGTATGATGAAATTGTATTTTCCTCATACCCAACAGATACGGAACGGATTGATGCGCACGCTTCTCGCCGCCTTGACGCTGACCGCCCTCGCCTCGCCCGCCCTGGCGCATTTCCAGGAGATCCTGCCTTCGACCGACGTGCTGCCGGAGGGCGGCAAGGTCACCGTCGAACTCGTCTTCACCCATCCGATGGAGCGCGGCCCGACGATGGATATGGTCAAGCCGGTCCGCGTCGGTGCGGTCACGGACAAGGGCGTCGAGGATCTGACGGCCTCGCTCGTCGAGGCGCCGGTGGACGGCAAGGCGGCCTGGCGCTTCGAGCAGACAATCGCCGCACCGGGCGCCGAGGTGCTGTTCGTCGAGCCCAAGCCCTATTGGGAGCCGGCCGAAAACAAGTACATCGTCCATTACGCCAAGGTGGTGGTGGACGGCTTCGCTTCCGGCGAGTGCTGGGACCAGCTGGCCGGCCTGCCGGTGGAGATCGCGCCGCTGGTGCGGCCGACCGGCCTGTGGACCGGCAACCTGTTTCGCGGCGTGGTCCTTCAGGACGGCCAGCCGGTGCCGGGCGCCGAGATCGAGGTGGAGTGGGTCAACGACGGCTCGGTGACGGTACCCAACGAGGCCTTCATCACCCAGGTGATCAAGGCCGACGACATGGGCGTGTTCTCCTATGCCATGCCGAAGGCCGGCTGGTGGGGCTTCGCGGCGCTGATCGACGGCCCGGAGGCAACTTCACCCGACGGCAAGCCGGCGGCCACCGAACTCGGCGCGCTGATGTGGGTGAAGGCGACCGACATGGGCGGCCAATAACGGACGGAAACGACCATGGCGCATATCCCGGACGGCGTATTGTCGCTGCCGATCCTCGCCGCCGGCACGCTGGCCGGCGCCGGCGGCCTCGCCCTCGGCGTCCGGGGGCTTGCCGACCGCGACATCCCCCGCACGGCGCTGCTGGCCGCCGTGTTCTTCATCGCCTCGTCGCTGGCCTTTCCGCTGGGGCCGACCTCCGTCCACCTGCTGCTCGGCGGGCTCGTCGGCCTGATGCTTGGCTGGAAGGCGTTTCCGGCGATCTTCGTCGGCCTGCTGCTGCAAGCCCTGCTGTTCGGCTTCGGCGGGCTGACGACGCTCGGCGTCGACCTCGTCAACATGGCGCTGCCGGGCGTTGTCCTGGCCGCCCTCGCTCGCCGCTTCGTCGACGCCGGCAATCCCCTCCGCTCGGCGGTGGTGGCCGGCATCACGGCGGCGCTGGCCGTCATCGCCACGGCGGTGCTGGTCGGCGGGGAGATCACCCTGTCGGAGCCGGCCTTCGCGCCGGCCCTCGGCGTGATGGCGGCGGCCTACCTGCCACTTGCGGCGATCGAGGCGGCGGTGACCGCCTTCGTGACGCTCTATCTCCTCAAGGTGAAGCCGGAGATGATCGCGGCGCCCACTTCGCTCGGAACCGTCGCATGAACCGCCTTGTCGCCACCCTCGCCGCATTGCTGCTGTTCGCCCTGCCGGCCGAGGCGCACCGGCTGAAGCTGTTCGCGCAGGCGACCGGGGAGAATATAGCCGGCTACGGCTTCTTCATCGGCGGCGGCCGGCCGCAGGGTGCCGATCTCCTCATCACGACACCGGATGGCAAGGAGGTGAGCCGCCTCAAGACAGGCGCCGACGGCGGCTTCAGCTTCGCACCCCCGGCGCCCGGCCACTATCATCTGTCGCTGGCCGCCGGCGACGGCCATTTCGCCGAACTCGACATCTCGACCGACGGCACGGTTGCCGCGCCAGCCGTGACGACACCGCAAGCGAGCGTTCCGGCCGATCTCGACGCCCGCATCGAGGCGGCCGTGGCACGGCAGATCCGGCCGCTGCTCGAAGCCTATGACGCCGCCGACGGCCGCGTCCGTTTCAACGACCTGCTGGGTGGCCTCGGCTGGATCGTCGGCCTGGCCGGCCTCTGGGCCTTCATGCGATCGCGACGGGACCGGCATGGCAACTGACGCGGCCGACCTCGCCGCTCCGCTCTCCCGTCTCGACCGGCTCGATACCCGCAGCCGCCTCGCCGTTGCCGTGGCGCTGGTGCTGACGCTAGCCAGCGTCCGCTCATGGGCGTTGCTCGGCGCCGGCATCGGCCTAGGCTTGCTGCTCACCGTCCTCGCCGGCGTGCCGGCGCGGCAGACGCTGCGGCGGCTGCTGCATGTCGAGGGCTTCCTGCTGATCCTGTTTGTAGCGCTGCCACTGACCACGCGACTGCCGCCCTTCGTCGCGGTCGGGCCGCTGACGCTGTCGCTGCCCGGCGTCGAGCGGGCGGTGACGCTGGTGTTGCGCATCACGGCGGCAGCGCTGGTCGTGCTGCCGCTGGTCGCCGGCCTGACGCCGATCCGCTTAGGCCACGCGCTCGGCCGGCTCGGCCTGCCGCCGCGTCTGGTGCAGGTGTTCCTGTTCGCCGTGCGCTATGTCGAACTGCTGCGCGCCGAGGCGCGGCGCCTCCACGATGCCATGCGCCTCAGAGGGTTCGTCGCCCGCACCGATCTCCACACGCTCAGGAGCTACGGCCACTTCATCGGCCAGTTGCTGGTGCGCGCCGTCGAGCGTGCCGAGCGGATCGACGAGGCGATGCGCTGCCGGGGCTTTGCCGGACGCTTCCCGCTGATTACTCTGGAGCGGTTCGGTGCTGCCGACCTAGCCGCCGCCGGGCTGAGCGTCTTGCTCATTGCCGCTGCCCTCTTTCTGGATCGCCTGTCGTGACCACTCTCCTCGATCTCCAAGGCATCAGCGTCCGGCGTGGCGGCCGGCTGGTGCTCGACCGGGTCGATCTCCGCCTCGACGCCGGCGAGCGGCTGGCGCTCGCCGGCGCCAACGGTGCCGGCAAGACGACGCTGCTGCGCGCCATCGTCGGGCTGGAGATGCTCGAATCCGGCGGCATCACCGCCTTCGGCCGTGCCCGTCGCAATGAGGACGATTTCCGCGAGTTGCGGCAGCGGGTCGGCTTCCTGTTCCAGGATTCCGACGATCAGCTGTTTGCGCCGACGGTGATCGAGGACGTCGCCTTCGGCCCGCTCAACCTCGGCTTCACGCCGGCGCAGGCGATCGAGCGGGCGCGGACGGTGCTGGCCGACCTCGACCTGCTGACTCTTGATCAGCGGGTCACTCATCATCTGTCCGGCGGCGAGAAGCGCCTGGTGGCGCTGGCCGGCGTGCTGGCCATGGACCCGGACGTGCTGCTGCTCGACGAGCCGACCAACGCCCTCGACGAGACGCATCTCGCCCGGCTCACCGATATCCTCGCGGAACTGCCGGTGGCGATGATCCTCGTGTCGCACGACGCGCATTTCCTCGCCACGCTGTCGACGCGGGCGGTACTCCTGGAAGACGGCAAGCTCAAGCCGGCGGTGGCGCACCGGCATCAGCACCGGCACGACCACGTGCATTTTCATCCATTGGACGAGGAGTAGGCTACAAGCCTTTGTTTTATCGCATTCACTTTCTCCGAAAAGTCTGTAACTTTTCGGGCGAATGCTTCAGTCAACCGGCTCGTCGACGAGGCCGGTCACCGGCGCCGTCGAGCCGCGCACGATCAGCCGGCCGGTCAGCATTACCTTGCGGGCCGGCGCCTTGGGCGCCTTCAGGCGGTCGAACAGCAGCGTCGTCGCCATGCGGCCGATGTCGCCGACCGGCTGCTCGATGACGGTAAGGCCCGGTCCCACCAGTTCCGACCACGTCTCGTTGTCGAAGCCGGCGATGGCGACGTCGTCAGGCGTCCTGAGTTCCAGCCGCCGCATCGCCTTGACGACGCCGAGCAGCATCAGGTTGCTCGAGGCGATGACGCCGTCCGGCCGGTCGGGCCGCGAGAATACCTTGAGGATCTCACGCTCGGCCGCCTCGGCGTTGGGCGCCACGAAGAAGGCCTCCGACGACAGGCCCAGCGAGGCGGTGGCCGAGAGATAGCCGAGATGACGGTCGATCGCCGTCGACGAAGTGTTGCCGAAGATGCCGACGATACGGCTGCGGCCGATGGCGTGGAGATGGCGGACCAGCGTCGCCGTCGCCTGATGATTGTCGAGCCCGACGCAATCGTAGCGGCCGGACGGGCTGCCGCGGTCAATCAGCACCAGAGGGAACGGTGGGTCGTCGTCGGAGAGTCGCTCCAGGCTGCCGCGACTCGGCGCCCAGATCAGGCCGGTGACGCGCTCCTCCTCCATCAGGCGCAGGTACATCGCCTCGCGCTCGGGGCTTTCGTCGGTGTTGCAGAGGATGAGGCGCATGCCATGGCGATAGGCCTCGTCCTCCACCACGCGGCTCAGCGCGGTGAAGAACGGCCGGCGGATGTCGGCCACCATCAGGCCGATGGTCTGGGAGTGCTGCGAGCGCAGCCGGCGGGCCGAGAGATTGGGCCGATAGCCGGTAGCGGCGATAGCTTTCTCTACCCGCTCGCGCAGCTCCGGGCTGACCGGCCCGTTGCCGAACACGCGCGACACGGTCGCCACCGATACACCGGCCCGCTGGGCCACGTCCTTGATACCAACTGTCATTTTCAAAGGTCCCGCGACCCTCGCCCCGGTCTCGCCTCGGCGTCCTCAGCGCCATTCAAAACCGATGAAAAGGATTACATGAAGCTCGCGCAAAGGCCTCAATTTGAAATCAGTAGTTTTTCTGATAGGATTCCCGGACGGTTCAGGCGCCTCGGAGAAGCGAGCGGCGGGATTTCCTGGTGTTTTCGGATTTCACCTTTTCTATCAATGACCTTAAGAAGAATTTTGGCCGGTCTGTAGTACCACTACGCACGAGGACATTAATCGGTTCAACGCTTGACCGATGGCCTGAAAACGATCCCATATGCAGCAGGACAGAATAAAGCGGCTCATCCGCCGATCACCTCGTCCTCGGGATCAGGCACCCACCGGCCAGACGCCCGACAACGGCGCAAGACCGGCGGCAACAATGAAAATGCCTTCGGGACGAATGCTTGGAAGACAGGAGAACAAGATGCCCATCAACAATCCGGCCGACCTCGACGCGCTGGTTGCGCGTGTGAAGCGCGCCCAGCAGGTTTATGCGACGTTTTCCCAGGAGCAGGTCGATCTGATCTTCCGCCAGGCGGCGTTCGCCGCGGCGGCGGCCCGTATCCCGCTCGCCATGCAGGCGGCGGAAGAGACCGGCATGGGCGTCGTCGAAGACAAGGTGATCAAGAACCACTTCGCCTCCGAGTACATCTACAACAAGTACAAGGACGAGAAGACCTGCGGCGTCCTCGAAGTGGACGAGCTTGGCGGCACCATCACCATCGCCGAGCCGATCGGTCTGATCTGCGGCATCGTGCCGACCACCAACCCGACCTCGACGGCCATCTTCAAGGCGCTGATCTCCCTGAAGACGCGCAACGGCATCGTCTTCTCTCCCCATCCGCGCGCCAAGAAGTCGACCTGCGCCGCCGCCAAGCTGGTGCTTGACGCCGCCGTCGCCGCCGGCGCCCCGGCCGACATCATCGGCTGGATCGACACGCCGTCGGTCGAGCTTTCCAACGCGCTGATGCGTCACCCCGACGTCAACCTGATCCTCGCCACCGGCGGCCCGGCCATGGTCAAGGCGGCCTACTCCTCCGGCAAGCCGGCGATCGGCGTCGGCGCCGGCAACGCGCCGGTGGTGATCGACGAGTTCGGCGACATCAAGCGCGCCGTCGCCTCGATCCTGATGTCCAAGACCTTCGACAACGGCATGATCTGCGCCTCCGAGCAGGCGGTGATCGCCGTCGACAGCGTCTACGACGCGGTGCGCGAGCGCTTCAACGACCACGGCGGCTACATCCTCTCCGGTAACGAGCTGGGCGCGGTGCGCAACGTCGTGTTCCCCGGCGGCCACCTGTCGCCCGACGTCGTCGGCCAGTCGGCCGTCAAGATCGCCGCCTCGGCCGGCATCACCGTTCCCGCCGGCACCAAGGTGCTGATCGGCGAGGTGGACAGCGTCGAGGAGAACGAGCCCTTCGCCCACGAGAAGCTGTCGCCGACGCTGGCGCTCTACCGCCGTCCGGACTTCGCGTCGGCTTGCGACGCCGCCGCCGCTCTGGTGGCTCTCGGCGGCATCGGCCACACCTCGGTGCTCTATACCGACCAGGACCGTCACCAGGACCGCGTCGCCGCCTTCGGCGAGAAGATGAAGACGGCCCGCATCCTGATCAACACGCCGTCGGCGCTCGGCGGCATCGGCGACCTCTACAACTTCAACCTGGCGCCGTCCCTGACGCTTGGCTGCGGTAGCTGGGGCGGCAACTCGATCTCCGACAACGTCGGTCCGAAGCACCTCATCAACCGCAAGACCGTCGCGAAGCGAGCCGAAAACATGCTCTGGCACAAGCTCCCCAAGTCGATCTACTTCCGTCGCGGCGCCATCGCCGAGGCGTTCAAGGATCTGGAGGGCAAGAAGCGGGCGCTGGTGGTCACCGATCGCTTCCTGTTCCTGAACGGCTATGCCGACGGCGTCATCGAGCTGCTGAAGCAGCATGGCATGGACGTCGAGACCTACTATGACGTCGAGGCCGATCCGACGCTCTCGGCCGTCCGCAAGGGCACCGAGCGGGCCGTGTCGTTCAAGCCGGACGTCATCGTCGCCTTCGGCGGCGGCTCGGCCATGGACGCGGCCAAGATCATGTGGGTGATGTACGAGCATCCGGAAGTCCACTTCGAGGACCTGGCGCTGCGCTTCATGGACATCCGCAAGCGCATCTACAAGTTCCCCAAGCTGGGCATCAAGGCCGAGCTGGTCGCCATCCCGACCACCTCCGGCACCGGTTCGGAAGTGACGCCGTTCGCCGTCGTCACCGACGACTCCACCGGCATGAAGTATCCGCTGGCCGACTACGAGCTGACGCCGAACATGGCGATCGTCGACGCCAACTTCGTGATGAACATGCCCAAGGCACTGACCGCCTTCGGCGGCATCGACGCGGTCACCCACGCGCTCGAAGCCTACGTGTCGGTGCTGGCCAACGAGTATTCCGACGGCCAGGCGCTGCAGGCGCTGAAGCTGCTCAAGGACTACCTGCCGGCCGCCTACAAGGAAGGCGCCAACGATCCGATCGCCCGCGAGAAGGTGCATAACGGCGCCACCATCGCCGGCATCGCCTTCGCCAACGCCTTCCTGGGCGTCTGCCACTCGATGGCGCACAAGCTCGGCGCGGCCTTCCACCTGCCGCACGGCCTGTCGAACGCCCTGCTGATCGCCAACGTGATCCGCTACAACGCCACCAACAACCCGACCAAGCAGACGGCCTTCTCGCAGTATGACCGTCCGAAGGCCCGGGCGCGTTACGGCGAGGTCGCGACCCACCTCGGTCTCGGTGCCGAGCGCACCCAGCAGCGGGTGGACAACCTGATCGGCTGGGTCGAGGACCTGAAGCGTCAGCTCGACATCCCCGCCTCGATCCAGGCGGCGGGCGTTCCCGAGGCCGACTTCCTGGCCAAGGTCGACAAGATCGCCGTCGAGGCGTTCGACGATCAGTGCACCGGCGCCAACCCGCGCTTCCCGCTGATCTCGGAGCTGAAGGCGATCCTGGTCGACAGCTACTACGGCCGCGCCTACGTCGAGCCGACCGAGCGCGACGCGGGGCTCGCCCCGGCCGCCGAGCTGGCTCCGACTCCCGAGGCCAAGTCCGGCAAGGGCAAGAAGGCCGCCGAGTAATACCGGCACGACAAACAGCGGAGGCGGGAACAATCCCGCCTCCGTTTTGCTTTCGGGAGGCTTCACAGCTTCTGAAGTGACATCCGAAGGGCTGGGGCGTAAACCACCGGCATCGGGTTGGCCCCGAAGGCCCTCGACGTCGATCCCGTGAGGATCGCACGCTCTTTTGCGGAGCGTCGCCGCGCGTCGCAAGGACAACCAACGTATCTGGGAGACAGACAATGGCAGTAAAGGTCGCCATCAACGGCTTTGGTCGCATCGGTCGCAACGTTCTTCGGGCGATCGTCGAGTCGGGTCGCAACGACATCGAGGTTGTCGGCATCAACGACCTCGGCCCGGTCGAGACCAACGCCCACCTGATCCGCTTCGACAGCGTGCACGGCCGCTTCCCGCATGAAGTGACGACGGGCGCCGACTGGATCGACGTCGGCACCGGCAAGATCAAGGTCACGGCCATCAAGGACCCGACGACGCTGCCGTGGAAGGACCTGGGCGTCGACGTGGCGATGGAGTGCACCGGCATCTTCACCGCCAAGGACAAGGCGTCGATGCACCTGACGGCCGGCGCCAAGCGCGTGCTGGTCTCGGCCCCGGCCGACGGCGCCGACCTCACCGTCGTCTACGGCGTCAACCACGACAAGATCACCAAGGACCACATCGTCCTGTCGAACGCCTCGTGCACGACCAACTGCCTGTCGCCCGTCGCCAAGGTGCTGAACGACGTCATCGGCATCGACACCGGCTTCATGACGACCATCCACAGCTACACCGGCGACCAGCCGACGCTCGACACGCTGCACAAGGACCTCTACCGGGCCCGCGCCGCCGCTCTCAGCATGATCCCGACCTCGACCGGCGCCGCCAAGGCCGTCGGCCTGGTTCTGCCCGAGCTGAAGGGCCGTCTCGACGGCGTCGCCATCCGCGTGCCGACCCCCAACGTGTCGGTCGTCGACCTGGTGTTCAACGCCAAGCGCGCCACCTCGGTCGCCGAGATCAACGAGGCGATCAAGGCCGCTGCGACCGCCGGTCCGCTGAAGGGCATCCTCGGCTTCACCGACCAGCCGAACGTCTCCAGCGACTTCAACCACGACCCGCGCTCGTCGATCTTCCACCTCGACCAGACCAAGGTGATGAACGGCACGCTCGTTCGCATCCTCACCTGGTACGACAACGAGTGGGGCTTCTCCAACCGCATGGCCGACACCGCCGTCGCCATCGGCAAGACCCTCTGAGTTAGACCGAACCGCTAAGAGCCCGCTCTCCGGCCGCCCCCGTGCGGGGCCGCCACCGGAGGGCGGGCTCGACCGCCTCTTACCGCGGCCGGCCGCCCTTTTGCCACATGCGCGAACCTGCGCATCCGGCAGGCGGCGCACGAAGCGAGGACCCCCCATGAGCAGCTTCAAGACCATCGATGACGCCGACGTCGCCGGCAAGCGCGCCCTCGTCCGCGTCGACCTCAACGTTCCCATCGAGAACGGCGTCGTCACCGACACCACCCGCATCGACCGCATCGTCCCGACCATCCGCGACCTCTCCGCCAAGGGCGCCAAGGTCATCCTGCTCGCCCACTTCGGCCGCCCGAAGGGCGAGCGCAAGGCCGAGGACAGCCTGAAGCCGATCGTCGCCCCACTGGCCAAGGCCATCGGCAAGCCGGTCGCCTTCGCCGACGACTGCATCGGCGACGTGGCCGAAAAGGCCATCGCCGCGCTCTCGGGCGGCGACATCCTGCTGCTCGAGAACACCCGCTATTACAAGGGCGAAGAGAAGAACGACCCGGCGCTGGTCGATTCGCTCGCCAAGCTGGGCGACCTCTACGTCAACGACGCCTTCTCGGCCGCCCACCGGGCGCATGCCTCCACCGAGGGCCTCGCCCACAAGCTGCCGGCCTACGCCGGCCGCACCATGCAGGCCGAACTGACCGCCCTCGGCGCCGCGCTCGGCACGCCCAAGCGGCCGGTGCTGGCCGTGGTTGGCGGCGCCAAGGTGTCGACCAAGATCGACCTCCTGGAGAATCTCGTCGCCAAGGTCGATATCCTGGTGATCGGCGGCGGCATGGCCAACACCTTCCTGGCCGCCCAGGGCGTCAACGTCGGCAAGTCGCTCTGCGAGCACGACCTTGCCGACACCGCCCGCCGCATCCTGGCCAAGGCCAAGGAGACCGGCTGCGAGATCGTGCTGCCGGTCGACGCCGTCATCGCCCGCGAGTTCAAGGCCGGTGCCGCCAACGAGGTGGTCGACGTCAACGCCGTTCCGGCCGACGCCATGATCCTCGACGCCGGCCCGAAGTCGGTCGACGCGGTCAATGCCGCCATCGACAAGGCCAAGACTCTGGTCTGGAACGGCCCGCTCGGTGCCTTCGAGATCGAGCCCTTCGACAAGGCCACCGTCGCCGCCGCCAAGCATGCCGCCGCCGCCACCAAGGCCGGCAAGCTCCTGACGGTCGCCGGTGGTGGCGACACCGTCTCGGCCCTCAACCACGCCGGCGTCGCCGACGACTTCACCTACATCTCGACGGCCGGCGGCGCCTTCCTCGAGTGGATGGAAGGCAAGGAGCTGCCGGGCGTCAAGGCGCTCGAGGGCTGAGCCTCGGTCGTAGGCGGGGAGCCGGACTGATTGGTTCCTCGTGAACGTCTTTGTGCTATGAAGCGCCCCGTGCCCTTTCGGGCACGGGGTTTTCCTTTTCCGGAGGTCAAGTTGCGCGCCCGCCTGTTCCTGATCACGCCCCGCGCCGTCGACGCCGCGACCTTCGCGCCCCAGCTCGAAGCGGCGCTCGCCGCCGGCGACGTCGCCTCGCTGCTGATCGCCCCCGAGGTCGCCACCACCGCCGAGTTGCAGGCGATCGCCGAGGCGCTGGTGCCGATCGCCCAGCGCCACGACGTCGCCGCGCTCGTGCTCGGCGACAGCCGCGTCATGGGCCGCGCCCATGCCGACGGCATCCACATCGAGGCCGGCGAAGCGGCGCTGAAGGAGGCGATCGAGGCGTTGCAGCCGAAATCCATCGTCGGCGCCGGCAACCTCCGCGTCCGCCACGAGGCGATGGAAGCCGGCGAGGCCGGCGCCGACTACGTCTTCTTCGGCCTCATCGATCTTGAGGAGGGCGAGGAGACGCACCGCAAGACGCTCGATCTCGGCGCCTGGTGGGCCGAGCTGTTCGAGCCGCCCTGCGTGCTGCTCGCCGGCCGCTCCATGGCCTCGGTCGAGGCCTGCGCCCGCACCGACGCCGACTTCGTCGCCGTCCGCGCCGCCGTCTGGGAGCACCCGGACGGGCCGGCCGCCGCCGTCGCCGAGGCCAACGCCGTGCTCGACCGCGTCGCCCTCGATGTTCCCGAGGTGTGACCGCCGCAATCCCGGCCAACTTGGCCGTTAACGCTGCCTCACGAGCCACCAGAGCCGAAACCCGCGATGCCGATGCCGCCTGAAGTCCGCGCTGCCCGTCTTGCCGCCGCACTCGGCCTCGCCCTCTACGCCGCGCCGGCGGCGGCGGAGTCCACGCCGGTGCCGCCGGCACCGCCCGCCGCGCCGGCCACCACGGCAGCCGCCGTCCCCGACCTGCTCGCCGCGCTGCCCGACAGCGACAAGATCGACTATGCCTTCGGCGCCTTCCAGCGCGGCTTCTACCTCACCGCCTTCGAGATCGCCGTCGAGCGCGCCAAGCTCGGCGATGCCAAGGCGCAGAGCCTAATCGGCTATCTCTACGCCAACGGCCTCGGCCTGCCGCAGAAGCCCGAGGAGGCGGTGATCTGGTACAAGCTCGCCGCCCGCAACGGCGACCCGCAGGCGCTGGTCGAGCTGGCCAACCTCGCCGCCCTCGGCATCGGCATGCCGGTCGACAAGAAGCAGGCGGCAAGCTACCTCGAAGAGGCGATCGGCAAGGGCGTGGTCGAGGCCAACTACTGGCTGGGCCTTCTCTGCATCGATCCCTCCTCCGGCATCACCGATTTCACCCGCGCCGCCGCCCTGTTCAAGGCGGCCGCCGACGAGGGCAACGTCGACGCCGTCTACGCCCTCGCCGCCCTCAACCGCGAGGGCCAGGGCATGCCGAAGAACGACACCGAGGCGGCCCGGCTGATGGGCGAAGCGGCGCGCGCCGGCCATGTCGCCGCCCAGGTCGAATATGCCATCATGATGTTCAACGGCACCGGCGTCGTCCGCGACCAGAAGACCGCCGCCGCCTGGTTCAAGCTGGCGGCCGGCGCCGGCAACCCGGTGGCCGAGAGCCGCCTCGCCCGCCTCTACGCCACTGGCGAGGGCGTGCCGCGCGACCTCGAGGCCGCCCGTCGCTGGCACGCCCGCGCCGCCGCCGCCGGTCTCGCCGATCGCTGGCTCGACGAACTGCTCGCCGACGGCGCGCCCAAGGCCGACGACAAGCCTCCCAACCTGCCCGGCGTCGACGCCGGCAACTGAGCGGCATAAAAACCGCACTTGCGCTTCACGGCCGTTTGTGATGGCTACGCGAGCAAGCGCTTTTCCCTGAAGGTATCCCGAAAATGGCTCGTTCCGCCCTCCTCAACGTCATGGTCCAGGCCGTCCGCAAGGCCGGACGCGGTCTCACCCGCGATTTCGGCGAGGTCGAGAACCTGCAGGTGTCGCTGAAGGGACCGGGCGACTTCGTCTCGGCCGCCGACAAGCGCTCCGAGCAGGTGCTGTTCGACGAGTTGAAGCGCGTCCGACCCGCCTACGGCTTCCTGATGGAGGAGCGCGGCGAGGTGGCCGGCGACGACGAGCAGCACCGCTGGGTGGTCGATCCGCTCGACGGCACCGCCAACTTCCTGCACGGCATCCCGATCTTCTCGATCTCGGTGTCGTTGGAGAGGAATGGCGTGCCGGTGGCCGCCGTCGTCTTCAATCCGGCCACCGACGAACTCTACACCGCCGAGCGCGGCGCCGGCGCCTTCGTCAACGATCGCCGGCTGCGCGTCTCGGCCCGCCGCGACATGCCCGAATGCGTCATCGGCACCGGTATTCCGCATCTCGGCCGCGGCAACCACCCGCGCTATCTCGCCGAACTCCGGCAGGTGATGGCCAACTGCGCCGGCGTCCGCCGGCTCGGCTCGGCGGCGCTCGACCTCTGCTACGTCGCCGCCGGCAAGTTCGACGGCTTCTGGGAAGACGACCTCAACCCCTGGGACACCTCGGCCGGCTGGCTGATGATCAAGGAGTCCGGCGGCTTCGTCACCGACAAGGCCGGTAAGGACGACATGCACGCCTCGCGCACCCTGGTGGCCGGCAACGAGGCGATCCACGCCCAGCTTCTCGCCGCGCTGCGCAAGGCCTGACCGCGACCGCCCCGGCTTCCCCCGAAAAATGCGGGGGACGAGGCCGGGCACCTTGCTCTTTTTGCCTTAAATCGCGTTTACTGTGCGCCGCGACAGACAAGAGCAAGCGACAGAACCATGGCCAAAGACGCGTCCGGTATCAAGCTCACCAGCCCCCAGGTGTATCTCTGGCGGATGGCGGTATTCCTGGTCATCGCCGCCTTCGTCGGCCTGCTGCTGTCGCGGCAGCTCAAGACCGCCTTCATGGCCAACCCCGGCCTCAACGGCCTGATCTTCTCGGTGGCGCTGGTCGGCATCCTGCTGATCTTCCGCCAGGTGATCCGCCTGTTTCCCGAAGTGCGCTGGGTCAACACCTACCGCTTCGGCGAGCCCGGCCTCGAGGTGAGAAAGCAGCCGGTGCTGCTCGCCCCGATGGCGACGCTGCTCGGCGACCGCCTGGGGCAGCGGGCGATCTCCGCCTCTGCCATGCGCTCGCTCCTGGAATCGATCGCCACCCGCCTCGACGAGGCGCGCGACATCTCGCGCTACATGACCGGCCTCCTGGTCTTCCTCGGCCTCTTGGGCACCTTCTACGGCCTGATCTCCACCGTGAACTCGGTGGGCGCCACCATCCAGAACCTCGACGTCGGCTCGGGCACGGCCAGCGTCATCTTCGAGGACCTCAAGAGCGGCCTGCAGGCGCCGCTCGGCGGCATGGGCACCGCCTTCTCGTCATCGCTGTTCGGTCTCGCCGGTTCGCTGATCGTCGGCTTCCTCGACCTTCAGGCCGGGCAGGCGCAGAACCGCTTCTACCTCGACCTCGAAGACTGGCTGTCCACCCAGGCCGAACTCGATTCGGCCGGCGACGTCGGCGCCAGCATCCGCGATGCCAAGAACCTCGACGACCTCCGGGGCGCCCTCGACCGGCTGTCCAGGCAGATCCAGGAGGGCGGCGGCGGCGGTGGTCGCTCCAGCCAGGCGATGGCCAACCTCGCCGAGGGCATCCAGGGCCTGGTGCAGCACATGCGCGCCGAGCAGCAGCTGGTGCGCGCCTGGGCCGAAAGCCAGGGCGAGCAGCAGAAGGAGATCCGTCGGCTGCTCGAACTGCTCACCGGTGCCGTCGAGCGGTCGGACCGCGGATAGCAGACGGGGAGATTGACCGACCATGGCCCTCGGACGCCGCCGCTTCACGACCCAGCAGGACTACTGGCCGGCCTTCGTCGACATGCTCACCACGCTGGTGCTGTCGATCATTTTCCTGCTGTCGGTGTTCTCGCTCGCCCAGTTCTTCCTCAGCCAGCAGATCACCGACAAGGACACCGTGCTCGGCCGCCTCAACGCCCAGATCGCCGAGCTGACCGAATTGCTGGCCATGGAGCGCGCCTCCAACCGCGACCTGCAGGACAACGTGGCGCTGCTGGAATCGAACCTCAAGGACGCCCAGGCCGCCCGCGACAATCTCCAGGGCCTGATCGCCAGCCAGTCGGGCGCCGCTGATGTTGCCGACACCAAGGTGCAGGCGCTGACCACCCAACTTTCCGACGAAAAGCGCGCCAGCCAGCGGGCGCTCGCCCAGGTGGAGCTTCTCAACCAGCAGATCGCCGCGCTGCGGCGCCAGATCGCCGCCCTGGAGGACGCCCTCAACGCCTCCGAATCGCGCGACCGCGAGAGTTCGGCCAAGATCGCCGACCTCGGTCGCCGCCTCAACGTGGCGCTGGCCCAGCGCGTGCAGGAGCTGGCCCGCTACCGCTCCGATTTCTTCGGGCGCCTGAGGGAAATCCTGTCGCAGCGCTCCGATATCCGCGTGGTCGGCGACCGCTTCGTCTTCCAGTCGGAGGTGCTGTTCGACAGCGGCGCCGCCGACGTCAACCCGGCCGGCCAGGGCGAACTCGACAAGCTGGCCGAGGCGCTGTTGCAGCTCGAAGGCCAGATCCCGCCGGAGATCGCCTGGGTGCTGCGCGTCGACGGCCACACCGATGCCCGGCCGCTCAGCGGCTCTGGCCGCTTCCGCGACAACTGGGAACTGTCCGCCGCCCGCGCCATTTCCGTGGTCAAGTACCTGATCGGCAAGGGCATCTCGCCCAACCATCTGGTGGCCGCCGGCTTCGGCGAGTTCCAGCCGCTGGAGCCGGGCGACAGCGACGAGGCCAACGCCAAGAACCGCCGCATCGAGCTGAAGCTGACCGAGCGCTGAACCGGCGTAACAGTCTTTCACAATATTTGACCGGACAGCGTTCACCGGCCGTTTATCATCCTGCCCGCAGAAATGGTCAGGCGCCGGGCGTGCGCCTTTTGAGGAAAGCGCGGACGGACGACATGGCACGCAAATTTTTCGGAACCGACGGCATCCGCGGCACGGCGAACAGCTGGCCGATCACCCCGGAGATCGCTCTCAAGGTCGGCATGGCGGCCGGCCTCGCCTTCCATCGCGGCGACCATCGCCACCGCGTCGTCATCGGCAAGGACACCCGTCTCTCCGGCTACATGATCGAGCCGGCGCTGACCGCCGGCTTCACCGCCGTCGGCGTCGACGTGTTCCTGACCGGCCCGGTACCGACGCCGGCCGTCGCCATGCTGACGCGCTCGTTGCGCGCCGACCTCGGCGTGATGATCTCCGCTTCCCACAATCCGTTCGCCGACAACGGCATCAAGCTGTTCGGGCCGGACGGCTATAAGCTGTCCGACGAGGTGGAACTGGCCATCGAGGACATGCTGGACGGCGATTTCACCGGCCGCCTCGCCGCTCCCGCCGACCTCGGCCGCGCCAAGCGCGTCGACGGCGAGCGCGCCCGCTACGTCGAATCGGCCAAGCGCACGCTTTCCCGCCACATCTCCTTCGAAGGCCTGCGCGTGGTGGTCGACTGCGCCAACGGCGCCGCCTACAAGGTGGCGCCGGAAGTGCTGTGGGAGCTGGGCGCCGAGGTGGTGTCGCTCGGCGTCGAGCCGAACGGCCTCAACATCAACCGCGACTGCGGCTCCACCAGCCTCGCCGCCATCACCGACAAGGTGCGCGAGGTGAGAGCCGACATCGGCATCGCCCTCGACGGCGACGCCGACCGCGTCATCATCATCGACGAGAAGGGCCAGGTGGTGGACGGCGACCAGCTGATGGCCGTGGTCGCCGCCTCGTTCAAGGAGGACGGCCGCCTGACGCGGCCCGGCCTCGTCGCCACCGTCATGTCCAATCTCGGACTCGAGCGCTACCTAGAGGGCATCGGCCTCGAACTCGTCCGCACCAAGGTCGGCGACCGCTACGTCGTCGAGGCCATGCGGGCCGGCGGCTACAACGTCGGCGGCGAGCAGTCGGGCCACATCGTGCTCTCCGACTATGCCACCACCGGCGACGGCCTCGTCGCGGCGTTGCAGGTGCTGGCCGTGGTCAAGCGCTCCGGCAAGCCGGTCAGCGAAGTCTGCCACCGCTTCGACCCGGTGCCGCAGCTCCTGAAGAACGTCCGCGTCAAGGGCGGCAAGCCGCTTGAGGACGAGGACGTCAAGGCGGCGATCCTCGCCGCCGAGGGCCGGCTCGGCGCCGGCGGCCGCATTCTGGTCCGCGCCTCCGGCACCGAGCCACTGATTCGCGTCATGGGCGAAGGCGATGACGCCGATCTCGTCGCCACGGCGGTCGGCGACATTGTCGAGGCGATTGGCAAGGCCGCCGCCTGAGCAACCGACGCTCCCACGATGGAAAACGCCCCGGCAGCCGAACGCGGCCGGGGCGTTTTCCTTGCGACGGCGCGCCGCCGATGGTCGATTTCACTTTCCGTCAAGGTTAAGCAACGTAGTTAAGTCTGGATTAACCGGCTTGCCCTAAACATCGATCCGAAAGCGATGATGTCCGGCGGTTCGCCGCCTCCCGATCATGCTTCTGCGGAAGGATCGAACGATGCGCAGTCTCACAACAAACCTCTCCCTGGCCGTGGCTGCGACTTTCGGCCTCGCGGCCCTCTCCGGCTCAGTCCGTGCCGCCGACATGCCGGTGGAATATCCGCCGATCATCGAGGCGCCCGAGCCGATGCCGTTGCCGGCCGTCGGCGGCTGGTATCTCCGCGGCGACATCGGCTACAAGTATTATCAGGCGCCCAAGGGCTCGGCGAGCAATCCGGGCTGGGGCAGCATCGGCAATGGTGGCCAGCTTGCCAACGAGAAGATGCTCGGCGCAGCCGATATCGGCGTCGGCGCCGGCTACAAGTTCAACGACTATCTTCGCGCCGACCTGACGCTCGACTACGAGACACCGGCCAAATTCAAGGGCTCGCTCTACTGCCTAGATGCAGGCAGTTGTAATCCTGGTCGTTGGCTCAACAGCGAGCACGCCAAGATCAGCGCCTGGAGCGCGCTGGCCAATGTCTACGCCGACCTCGGCGATTTCCATGGCCTGAAGCCCTACATCGGTGCCGGCGCTGGTGCGTCCTACCTCAAGACCAGCAGCGTCCAGTCGAGCAACGAGGATACGAGTGGCGCCAAGATGAAGGGCGACGGCAAGTGGAACTTCGCCTGGGCGTTGATGGCCGGCGTGGAGTATCCGATCAGCGACCGCCTCAGCCTCGACCTCGGCTACCGCTACCTCAACCTCGGCGACGCCCGGACCGGCAGCGTCACAGACGGTTCCGGCAACGTGACCCACATGGACTACAAGGACATCACCGCCCACGAGGTGCGTGTCGGCCTGCGCTACTATCTCAACTGAGATCGAACCAACTTGACCGTCCGGCGGCGGGAGGACCTTGTCCTCCCGCCGTTTGCTTTTTGGCAACACCCTCGCCTCGCCGCACTCGACCCGGCTTGACGGCGTACCACCTTTCCGATAGCTCAGACGGCGGGACACTCCTCCCCACCGAGGAGCACCTATCTGAGAGGATAGTTACATGACTGACGCCCCCGCCGCGCCGGCTCTGAAGCCGGCCAATCCCCGTTTTTCCTCCGGCCCCTGCGCCAAGCGCCCTGGGTGGACCGTCGAGGCACTGAAGGGGGCGCCGGTTGGCCGCTCCCATCGCGCCAAGATCGGCAAGACCAAGCTCGCCGAAGCCATCGACCTGACGCGTCAGGTGCTGCGCGTGCCGGCCGACTATCGCATCGGCATCGTGCCCGCCTCCGACACCGGCGCCGTCGAGATGGCGCTGTGGTCGCTGCTTGGCGAGCGGCCGGTCGACATGCTGGCCTGGGAATCCTTCGGCGCCGGCTGGGTGACCGACGTCGTCAAGCAACTGAAGCTCGACGCCCGCGTCTTCGAGGCGCCCTACGGCGACATCGTCGACTTCGCCAAGGTCGATTTCAACCGTGACGTGGTGTTCACCTGGAACGGCACCACCTCCGGCGTGCGCGTGCCGAACGGCGACGCCATCCCGGCCGACCGTCAGGGCCTCACCATCTGCGATGCCACCTCGGCCGCCTTCGCGCAGGCCCTGCCCTTCGACAAGCTCGACGTCGTCACCTTCTCCTGGCAGAAGGTGCTGGGCGGCGAGGGCGGCCACGGCATGCTGATCCTGTCGCCGCGCGCCGTTGCCCGCCTCGAGAGCTACAAGCCGGCCTGGCCGCTGCCGAAGATCTTCCGCCTCACCTCCGGCGGCAAGCTGATCGAGGGCATCTTCAAGGGCGACACCATCAACACGCCGTCGATGATCTGTGTCGAGGACTATATCGACGCGCTGAAGTGGGCCGAAGCGGTCGGCGGCCTCGACGCTCTGATCGGCCGCGCCGACGCCAACACCAAGGCGATCGCCGACTGGGTGGCCAAGACGCCGGCCGTCGCCTTCCTGGCGAAGACCGAAGCGATCCGCTCCAACACCTCGGTCTGCCTGTCGTTCGTCCATCCGGAGGTTGCCGCGCTCGACGTCGAGGGACAGCAAGCCTTCGTCAAGACGCTGACCGGCCTTCTGGAGAAGGAAGGCGTCGCCTACGACATCGCCTCCTACCGCGACGCCCCTCCGGGCCTGCGCATCTGGTGCGGTGCCACTGTCGAGACATCGGACGTCGCCGCCCTGACGCCCTGGATCGACTGGGCCTTCGACAAGGCGCTGGCCGGGCTTTCCAAGGCCGCCTGACGATATTGCCGGAGAGGGGCGAGCCCCTCTCCCCACCTCCCGTGAACGGAGGCGACCTTCAGTCATCAGCCACAGCATCAATCCGTCGATGGAATGCTTCCGTCTCCCCTTTCTCGGGGACGGGGAGAGCAGGACACCATCGGACACCCCAGGCAAGGACACATCATGGCTCCTCGCGTTCTCATTTCCGATAAGCTGTCCGCCACCGCCGTCCAGATCTTCAAGGACCACGGCGTCGAGGTCGACTACCAGCCCGACCTCGGCAAGGACAAGGAGAAGCTGGCCGAGATCATCGGCAACTATGACGGTCTCGCCATCCGCTCGACCACCAAGGTCACCGAGAAGCTGCTCGCCAATGCCAAGAACCTCAAGGTGATCGGCCGCGCCGGCATCGGCGTCGACAACGTCGACGTGCCCGCCGCCACGGCGCGCGGCGTCATCGTCATGAACACGCCGTTCGGCAACTCGATCACCACCGCCGAGCACGCCATCGCCCTGATGTTCGCCCTGGCCCGCGAGCTTCCCGAGGCCAATGCCTCGACGCACGCCGGCAAGTGGGAGAAGAACCGCTTCATGGGCGTCGAGCTGACCAACAAGACGCTCGGCGTCATCGGCTGCGGCAACATCGGCTCGATCGTCGCCGACCGCGCCGTCGGCCTGAAGATGCGCGTCATCGCCTACGATCCATTCCTGTCGAACGAGCGCGCCGTCGAGCTGGGCGTCGAGAAGGTGGAACTGGACGAGCTGTTCCGCCGCGCCGACTTCATCACCCTGCACGTGCCGCTGATCGAAAAGACGCGCAATATCATCGACATATCCGCCATCCTGAAGATGAAGAAGGGCGTCCGCATCATCAACTGCGCCCGCGGCGGCCTGATCGTCGAGGCCGACCTCAAGGCCGCCCTCGATTCCGGCCATGTCGCCGGCGCCGCCCTCGACGTGTTCGAGACCGAGCCGGCCAACGCCCATCCGCTGTTCGGCCACCCGAAGGTGGTCTGCACGCCGCATCTCGGCGCCTCCACCACGGAAGCGCAGGAAAACGTCGCCCTGCAGGTGGCCGAGCAGATGTCCGACTATCTGATGAAGGGCGCCGTCTCCAACGCCCTCAACATGCCCTCGATCACCGCCGAGGAGGCGCCGCGCCTGACGCCGTTCGTCAAGCTCGCCGAACTGCTCGGCTCGTTCGCCGGCCAGCTCACCGAGACCGGCCTCAAGGCGATCCGCATCGAGTACGAGGGCGAAGTGGCCGGCATGAACACCCGCGCCCTCAGCGCCGCGGCGATCACCGGTGTCTTGAAGCCGCTGTTGCAGTCGGTCAACATGGTGTCGGCGCCGGTGATGGCCAAGGAGCGCGGCATCGCCGTCGCCGAGGTGCGCAACAACGCCGCCGCCAACTTCGAGAGCCTGATTCGCCTGACGCTAACCACCGACCGTCAGGAGCGGTCGATCGCCGGCACCGTCTTCGCCGACGGCCACCCGCGCATCGTCGAGATCAAGGGCATCAAGATGGACGCCGAGTTCGCGCCGTCGATGATCTACGTCACCAACGAGGACAAGCCGGGCTTCATCGGCAAGTTCGCCGGCCTTCTGGGTGACGCCGGCATCAACATCGCCACCTTCGCCCTCGGCCGCCTCGAACAGGGCGCCGACGCCATCTGCCTCGTCGAGGTGGACGGCGACGTGCCGGCCGAAGTGCTGGACAAGGTGAAGGCCATTCCGGTGGTGCGCCAGGTGAAGGCGCTGAAGTTCTGATCGGCTTCCCCCGAAAAGAAGAAGGGGCGTCCCGCGGGGCGCCCCTATTTGTTTTGCCGTATCGGGCTGATCACCCCTCCAGGGCGGCTTTCAATTCGCCCGCGATATCCGGATGGATGTCCATCCGCTCGCGGCCGTAGGCGATGTTGGCCTTCAGGAAGCCGAGCTTGGTGCCGGTGTCGAAGGTGGTGCCGCGGAAGCGCACGCCGTAGAAGGCGTCTTCCTCGGCCAGCCGCAGCATGGAATCGGTGAGCTGGATCTCGCCGCCGGCGCCGGCCGCCTGCGTACCCAGCAGATCGAAGATGCGCGGCTGCAGGATGTAGCGGCCGGAGATGTAGAAGTTGGACGGCGCCTCGGCCGGCTTCGGCTTTTCCACCATGCCGGTGATCTCGTGGACATCCGGGCCGAGCGTCTTGCCGAGCGCCACGATGCCGTAGGACGAGGTCTGGGCCGGATCGCATTCCTCGAGGCTGACGATGTTGCCGCCGCTCGCCTCATAGGCGTCGACCATGCTCTTCAGGCAGGGGACCGTGTGCTTCATCAGCATGTCCGGCAGCAGCACGGCGAACGGCTCATCGCCGACGATGTCGCGGGCGCACCAGACGGCATGACCGAGGCCGAGCGGCTCCTGCTGGCGGGTGAACGAGGTGGTGCCGGCGGCCGGCCGCTCGGCGCGCAGTTCCTCAAGCGCCGCCGTCTTGTGGCGGGCGGCCAGCGTCGCCTCCAGCTCGTAGGCGAGGTCGAAGTGATTCTCGATCACCTCCTTGCCGCGGCCGGTGACGAAGATGAAATGCTCGATGCCGGCCGCCTTGGCCTCGTCGACCACATACTGGAGCGCCGGCCGGTCGACGACGGTCATCATCTCCTTCGGCACGGCCTTGGTGGCGGGAAGGAAGCGCGTGCCGAGGCCGGCGACGGGGAAGACGGCTTTGCGAATGCGTTTTGACATGGAGCACTCCTGGGCGGCAATCTCGATGACGATCCGGACCCTCGGACGTCGGCCGCGTGGGCGGCACCATCAATAGCGCAAAAATGTCTAATTTGGGATTGCGGAAACCGGTGACGGGCTCCGCCGCGTGCAACCGGCGGCGAAACGATCGGGCCGGTGCGGAGGCTGACAAATCCATGCCCAAATTAACCGGTCGTTTACCATGAGTCCCGTCTCTGAAGGGGAATGTCGGATGGAACAAAGGAGCGTGCCATGCGGACCCTGTCACGGATCGGCCGGGGCGTCGCCCTCCTGACGCTGGCCGGGCTGATCGCCGGCTGCGCCATCCTCGGCGATTTCGGCCCGTCGGGCGAGCCCGGCCTGCCGCCGCTCGCCGACGGACCGATCCCGCCCGAGTTCACCGCCTTCGTCGAGAGCCAGTGGCCGACCGCCGAGGCGCGCGGCGTCTCCCGCGCCACCTTCGTGCGCGCCTTCCAGGGCGTCGGGCCGGACAACGACGTGTTGGTCAGGGCGACCAGCCAGCCGGAATTCTCGCGCGCCATCTGGGACTACCTCGACGACATGGCGGCCGAGAGCCGCATCGCCACCGGCCGCGACATGCTCGTCCGCCACCGCGCGCTGCTCGACCGCATCGAGGCGACCTACGGCGTCGACCGCGCGGTGGTCGTCGCCATCTGGGGCATGGAGAGCAGCTACGGCGCCATCCTGCGCGATCCGACCAAGGTGAAGAACGTGGTGCGGGCGCTGGCGACGCTCGGCTGGCGTGGCGGCTCGCGCGCCGCCTACGGCCGGCAGCAGCTCAACGCCGTGTTGCGCATCCTCGAGCATCACGACGTCGACGCCCGCCACATGACCGGCTCCTGGGCCGGCGCCATGGGCCAGACGCAGTTCATCCCCACCACTTATCTCGGCTATGCCGTCGACTTCGACGGCGACGGCCGCCGCGACATCTGGACCTCGGTGCCCGATGCCCTCGCCTCCACCGCCAATTATCTGAAGAAATCCGGCTGGCAGGCCGGCGCCACCTGGGGCTACGAAGTGATCCTGCCGCCCGGCTTCGACACCTCGCTGGAAGGCCGGTCGGCAACGCTCGCCGACTGGACGGCGCGCGGCTTCGTGCGCGCCGCCGGCGGCGCCTTCCCGCGCCCCGGCGACCAGGCGACGCTGCTGCTGCCGGCCGGCCCCGGCGGCCCGGCCTTCCTGACGCTCCGGAACTTCCAGGCGATCAAGCGCTACAACAACGCCAACGCCTACGCGCTCGGCGTCGGCCATCTCGCCGACCGCCTGAAGGGCGGCGGCCCCTTCGTCACGCCCTGGCCGCGCGGCTACACGCCGCTCGACGAAGACGGCCGCGCCGAGTTGCAGTCGCGCCTCCGGGCGATCGGTTTCCCTCTCGACAAGATCGATGGTAAGGTCGGCCCGCAAACCGTTGCCGCCATCCGCGCCTACGAGGCGCAGCGCGGCCTTGCCGTCACCGGCCACGCGTCGCTGGAGCTGTTGACGCTGCTCCGCGGCGGCTGAGGCCGGCGGCCGGTGCGTTCGGCTGGAGGTCCAGGCGTGTTCGGGAACTATGCGAGACTGCTGGCCGTCGCCATCCTCGTCGCCGCCGTGCCGCTGGCAACGCCGACATCGGCGCAGTTCTTCAAGTCGCAGCCCCAGCCGCAGCAGCAACAGGCCAAGCCGGACAACCGACCGTTCCTGATGCGCCTGTTCGGTGTCGGGCGGCCGGACGATGTCCAGCCACCGCCGTCCGGCGGCCCGCGCATCATCACGGTACCGCCGGCCGGTACGGCGCCGCAGCGGCGCAAGCCGTCGCCGGCGGTCGCCGCCAAGCCGCAGCCGCCGATCAAGAAGGACGATGCCCGCGTCGTGCTGGTGATCGGCGACCGGCTGG
>LUYO01000108.1:0-19495 GCA_001603295.1 Rhodobacterales bacterium Alpha_02 | reverse complement strand
CGCGCGCCCGCGCCGCCGAGCGGCTACGGCTCGCAGCTGCCGCCGAGCCGTTCATGGTGGCCGGTACCGGCCGCTTCTGCACGCGGGTGATGACGGCGCTCGGCACGCGCGTGCTGGTCAAGACCGGCGCCGAGGGCGTGTTCATCGGTGCCGTCAAGGAGCTTGGTCTCGGCATCGCGCTGAAGATCGACGACGGCGCAGGCCGCGCCTCGGAAGCGGCGATGGCCGCCATTCTGATCGATCTCCTGAAACTCACCCCCGATGATCCGGGTTATGACGAGATGCGGCAGCTCGCCAATCCGCCGGTGAAGTCCTGGGCCGGCGAAACGGTGGGCGAAATCCGCGTTACGGGGGCGCTGGGCGGCCTCGTCGGCTGATCAAGGAACACGGAGGGCAGCATGGGCGAAGTCGTCAAGCTGGACAGGAAGGCGCGCGAGGCGCGCCGCAAGGCCGAGGCCGCCAAGGCGAACGGCGCGACAGGCAAGGCGCCGGGCGGCGGCCGCGCCGTCGCGGCGGTCATCGGCGGCCTGATCCTCGTTCTGATGATCGTGGTGACCTTCGTGCTCTGACCGGACCCGCGCCACGGCGAGGGGGCTTCGCGCCGATCGGTTGGCGATATCCCTTGCCATGGCCGTCCATCCGTCCCGACCCCGCGATCAACTCCCCGTCATCCTTGCCCCGTCCGCTTGACTGACTAGTCAGTCGGAGTCATCTCTACACCATGGACGACAGGGAGCGACACATTCTGGAGGTCACCATCGGCCTCCTTGCCGAGGAAGGACTCGGCATTCCCACGGCGCGCATCGCCCGCGCCGCCGGGGTTGCCAACGGCACGCTGTTCAACGTCTTTCCGACCAAGCAGGCGCTGCTCGACCGGGTCTATGTCACGCTGAAGGACGAGATGACGGCAACCTTCGGCAGCCTGGACCTTGCCGGCGGCGACTTCGTTGCCGCGATGGGCGGCGCCTGGCGCAGCTACGTTCTCTGGGCGGTGTCGGCCCCCGACCGGCACCGGGTCATGCATCTCCTCAAGGGCGGCGGCGCGGTTTCGCCGGCCGCCGTCGCGGAAGGCGAGCAGGTCTTTGCCGAGGTGAGCCGGTTCGTCGAGGCGGAAATGGCGGCAGGCAGGCTGATGGCGATCGGATTTACGCATTTCGTCCGGCTGGCCGAGGCGGAGGCCGACGTGGTGATCGCGCTCGCCCGTGAGGGCGGGGTAAGCGGCGCGGCGCTCGACGTCCTGATCGACAGGGGATTCTCGGTGTTTCTCAACGGCGTGACGTCCCGGTGACGGCAACAGGGCCGGAGTGGCTCGGGGCGCGCAGGAAAGGGCTGATCATGACGAGAACGGCATTGGTCACCGGCGCATCGGCCGGTATCGGCGAAGCGATCGCCATCCGGCTGGCGGCGGAGGGCTTCCGCGTCTACGCCGGCGCGCGGCGGCTCGACCGCATGGAGCCTCTGAAGGCGAAGGGCATCCGCGTCCTGCCGCTCGACGTCACCGACGAGGCATCGATCGCCGGGGCGGTGGCCGCCATCGAGGCGGAGAGCGGCGGCATCGACGTGCTGGTCAACAACGCCGGCTACGGCTCCTACGGCGCCGTCGAGGACGTACCGCTCGACGAGGCGCGCCGCCAGTTCGAGGTCAACGTGTTCGGTCTTGCTGCGCTGACCCGGCTCGTCCTGCCGCACATGCGGCGACAGCGCTGGGGCCGGGTGATCAACATCACCTCGATCGGTGGCGTCCGCGCCTTTCCGTTCGGCGGCTGGTACCACGCCACCAAATTCGCCGTCGAGGGCCTGTCGTCCAGCCTCAGGCAGGAACTCCGGCCGTTCGGCGTCGACGTGGTGCTGATCCGGCCGGGAACCATCAAATCCGAATGGGCGGGGATCGCGCTCGACAATTTCAGGAAGACCTCGGGAAACGGCGCCTACGCGCCGATGGTCAAGCTGGCCGAGGACCTGTTTGCCAGCGACCAGGCGGAAAGGATGGCGGGTGAGCCGTCGGCGATCGCAGACGTGGTGGCGCGCGCCGCCACCGCCCGTCGCCCCCGCACGTCCTACACGGCGCCGCGCGCCGCCCGCATCCTGCTGCGGCTGATGTCGCTGCTCGCAAGCGATCGTCTTCGCGACGCCGTCGTCCGCCGCGTGCTGGGGATGCCGGCCCGCCTGTGACGCCCCTCACGCCGCCTGCGGTGCCGGCGCGGCCGGCTGCCGCCGGCGGTCGATGGTGAGGCAGAGCGCCGCCGCCGCGAGGCAGAAACCGCCGGCCACCAAGAGCGCCGGCACGTAGCTGTCGAGGTCGGTGCGGCTCCAGCCGGCGCCGTAGGCGGCGGTGGCGGCGCCGAGCTGGTGGGCGGCGAACACCCAGCCGAAGACCAGGCCGGCTTTTTCGGCGCCGAAGCGTTCGGCGGCGAGCTTCACGGTCGGCGGCACCGTCGCCACCCAGTCGAGGCCGTAGAACACGGCGAAGATCGACAGGAGGTAGGGGTCGAAGCCAGTCATCGGCAGATAGAGCAGGGAGAGACCGCGCAGGCCGTAGTACCAGAACAGCAGCCAGCGATTGTCGTAGCGGTCGCTGAGCCAGCCGGACAGCAGCGTGCCGACGAAGTCGAACACGCCGACGAAGGCCAGGAGACCGGCGGCGCTGACCGGCTGGATGCCGAAATCGCCGCAGATCGACACCCAGTGCGTCTGGATCAGGCCGTTGGTGGAGAGGCCGCAGACGAAGAAGGTGGCGGCCAGCACCCAGAACACATAGGAGCCCGCCGCCTGTCTCAGCCCGACGATCGGCGCGGTGATCAGCGGCAGCAGCCCGGCGGTTTGCGCCGGCGCCGGCTGGAAGCTGCCACCATAGGGCGCAAGGCCCATGTCGGACGGCCGGTCGCGCATCAGCAGCAGCACGCCGGCAAGCGCCGTGGCCAGCAGGGCGACGACGATGCCGAGCGCCACCCGCCAGCCCCAGGCCTCGGTGGCCGCGGCGATCACCGGCAGGAAGATCAACTGCCCGGTGGCGGTGGAGGCGGTGAGCAGGCCGACGACGAGACCGCGCCGGTGGACGAACCAGCGCGTCGCCACCGTGGCGCCGAGCACCGTTGCCGTCATGCCGGTGCCGAAGCCGATGATCAGGCCCCAGAACAGCATCAGTTGCCAGAGCATCGTCATGGTGACGGAGAGACCGAAGCCGGCGATGATTAGCAGCAACGCGCTGACAACCACCTTGCGCACGCCGAAGCGGTTCATCAGCGCCGCCGAGAACGGCCCCATCAGTCCGTAGAGAACGAGGCGTACAGCGAAGGCGGTGGAGATGTCGGCCGTGGTCCAGCCGAATTCGGCTTCCAGTGGCCTCAGCATGACGCCGGGCGCGCCGAGTGCGCCGGCCGTCGCCAGCATGGTGACGAAGGTGACGGCCACCACCGCCCAGCCGTAATGAATGTCGCGACGGGCGAGGAAGGCGGAAAACGTCGTCATCGGCGGGCTTTCGCTGGAGGAAGGAAAGGCGGAGGAGGGCAGGCTAAAAGGCGCCGGACAGGCTGGCGATGACGGCGAGACGGTCGGGGCCGAGCGTCGCCTCGATCTCAGCCTGCGCCGCCTGCCAGAGCGGCGCGGCGGCTTCGAGCCGTTGTCGGCCGAGGTCGGTGAGGCCCAGCATCGAGCGCCGGAGGTCCCGGCACTCGGTCTCCTCGACCAGCCCATGCCGCTGCAGCACCTGCACGTTGCGGCCGATGGTCGAGCGGTCGAGATCGCAGGCGGCGGCCAGCTCGGTGATCGACAGATGGCCAGCACGGCCGATCTTCTTCAGCAGCCTGTATTGGGCGAGCGTCAGCTCCACGGCCGCGAGGTGGCGGTCGTAAATGGCGGTCGTCTTGCGCGCCGCCGTCCTGAGGAGATCGCAATAGCAGGTAGCGTCCATGACAGGGGTATATGCCCCGATTCTGCCGCCGGCAAGGGTGCGGCGCGGCGGAAGCGTATCGCCTGCGGCGATGGAGGATGAAAATGCGACAAACCTGACCTCACGGGAACGGTTTTCCTTAGATCGCCATCGCGGTGGCGCTAGTGTGCGACGGAGGGCGCCGCCGCATCGCCGGTCGGGCGCCTGGAGCAATTCCAGCAAAAGTGGGAACCGGTTTTGCGTCCGGAATTGCACCTCAACAAAGAGATGGAGCATTTCCGATGAACCGGATTTCACCGGAAATGCTCCAGGTCCGGGAGAAAGCCGCCATGAAGATCGAGACGCAGTCCATCCACGTCGGTCTGCCGCCCGCCCGGCCGGGCGAACCGGTGCTGAGCCCGCTGGTGCCGGCTTCGAGCTTCTATGCCCATCCCGACGCCGGCTTCTCGGCCAACGATCTTTCCGACGCGGCGCCGCATTTCTACACCCGCTGGAGCAACCCGACGCTGGCGGCGCTGGAGGCGCGGCTGGCGGCGCTCGATGGCGGCGAGGCGGCGCTGGCCTTCGCCAGCGGCATGTCGGCGGTGACCGGCCTGTTCCTCAACCGGCTGAAGGCGGGCGACCATCTGCTGCTCTCCAACGTCTGCTATGCCGGCGTCGCCGAATTCGCCCACGACGCACTGCCGCGGCTCGGCATATCGGCGACGGCGGTCGACAGTTCCGACCTCGCCAAGGTGGCGGCGGCGATCCGGCCGGAGACAAAGCTGGTCCACATCGAGACGCCGGCCAACCCGATTCTCCGCCTCTCAGACATTGCCGCCATCGCCGGCATCGCCCACGCGGTCGGCGCCGAACTCTCCGTCGACTCGACCATGGCGACGCCGGTGGCCACCCGGCCGCTGGACCTCGGCGCCGACTTCGTCGTGCATTCTCTGACCAAATACGCCTGCGGCCACGGCGACGCGCTGGGCGGCGCGGTGATCGGCCCGGCCGCCGCCATCGCCGACCTGCGCAAGACGTCGCTGATCCACCTCGGTGCCGCACTCAGTCCGTTCGCCGCCTGGCTGATCCTGCGCGGCCTCGAAACGCTGCCGATCCGCATGAAGGCGCACGAGGACAATGCCCGCGCCGTCACCGCCTTCCTCGAAAGCCATCCGCGCGTCAAGCGCGTCTACTGGCCCGGCGCCAAGAGCCATCCGCAGCATGACCTCGCCGTCCGCCAGATGCGGAACTTCTCCGGCATGGTGTCCTTCGTCCCGGACGACGGGCCGGCGCTGGCGCGCCAGTTCGCCGACCGCCTGAAAACGGTGGCCTATGCCGTGTCGCTCGGCAAGACGCGCAGCCTGCTGTTCTACATTCCGACCGACGACCTGATCGCCTCGTCCTTCCGCCTTGAGGGCGAGGATGCCGCCACCTATCGCGATATCGCCGGTGACGGCGTCTTCCGCCTGTCGGTCGGCATCGAGAACGCCGACGACATCATCGCCGATCTTGCGCAGGCGCTCGGCTGATCCGGGCAAATCCCGGCAAATAGTCCGCCACCGCGGGGCGCGACAGCTGATATAGTATATAAAACAATACTATAGCCCGTCGCCCTCCGCGCGAGGTTGGGGATTTCGGGCGAGATGTCCCGCCACCTGTGCATGCAGCGCCTTTTGATCAGACGTTTCCGGTTCGCATAGGCGAAAGGACCTATTGACCGTCGATGTAACCGGTTACATCATGCGTTTCGGGCGGCCAGTGCCCCGGCGGAACTTTTCGCCGGCGGGCTGCTCGCGACGCGGAGTTCAAACAAGCAAACCAAGCGACAGGCCGACGGGCCGGAGGTCCGGTTCGCGGCGCGTCAGGGAGGCGACAATGAAATCAGTTCTGTTGGCGGCCGGCATCGCCGTGGCCGCGGTCGGCACGGCTTCGGCTGCCGAGTACACCATCGGCCTGTCCAACGGCTGGGTCGGCAGCGAGTGGCGCACCCAGATGATCGAGGAGGCGCAGACCGCCGCCAAGGCGTGGGCCGACAAGGGCGTCACCGTCAACGTCGTCGTGCAGTCGTCCAACGTCGACGTGCAGGGCCAGATCGGCAACATCCGCAACTTCATCAATCAGGGCGTCGACGCCATCATCGTCAACCCGAACAGCCCGACGGCCTTCGATCCGATCTTCGCGCAAGCCAAGGCCAAGAACATTCTGGTGATCGCCACCGACGCCGAGGTCTCGTCCAAGGACGCCATCTACGTCGGCATCGACCAGAAGGGCTGGGCGATGAAGTCGGCCGAGTGGCTGGCCAACACGCTGGGCGGCAAGGGCAATGTCGTCACCATCAACGGCGTCGCCGGCCATCCGGCCAACCAGATGCGCGTCGACGGCTATACCGAGGTGTTCAAGAAGTTCCCGGACATCAAGGTTCTCAACGAAGCCAACGCCAACTGGGACCAGGCGCAGGGCCAGCAGACGGCGCAGACGCTGCTCGCCACCTATCCCGACATCAACGGCATCTGGGTGCAGGACGGCATGGCGGCCGGCACGTGGCGCGCCATCATGGCGGCCGGCAAGCAGAAGTCGATCGTCGCCACCGGCGAGATCCGCAAGGACTTCATGGACATGTGGAAGAAGGAAGGCCTGACGTCGGGCGCTTCCGTCAACCCGCCCGGCGTGATGGCCTCGGCGCTGAACGTCGCGGTGTGGAAGCTGCAGGGCAAGGAGTTCAAGGACGGCATCTTCGGCGGCGTCTACGGCAACGCCATCTACATCCCGATCCCGTTCGTCTCCAACGAGAACCTCGACGAGAAGCTGAAGGAAGCCGAAGGCAAGCCTGGCTACTGGTCGGTGACCGACGTCGTGTCGATCGACGACGCGGCGAAGTTCTTCAAGTAAGCTCCTGAACCAAGCCACTGAACGGGCCGGCCTGTCTTCCTCCCGGGACCGGCCCGTCCTTTTTCCTCTCCATCCGGTGCGCGCCTGAAAGGGCGCGTGGCGGACCCGTCCTGCCGATCCGAAACCCGGATGCGTCCCGATGCAACCTGTCCTCCGCGCCACCGACATATCCAAGAGCTTCGGCGCCGTGCGCGCGCTGGAAAAGGCCCGCCTGACGGTGCAGCGCGGCGAAATCCACGCGCTGCTCGGCGCCAACGGCTGCGGCAAGTCGACGCTCTGCAAGATCATCGCCGGCACCGTCGGCCTCGATGCCGGCGAGGTGCTGATCGACGGCTCGCCGGCGGCGCTCGGCTCGCCGCGCCTTGCCGAGGAACAGGGCGTGGCGCTGTTCTATCAGGAACTGTCGCTGGTGCCGCAGCTGACGGTCGGCGACAACGTCTTCCTCGGCCGCGAACCGCGCAACGCCCTCGGCTTCACCGACCGCGCCGCCATCTTCCGCGAGACCGAGGCGCTGATCGCCCGTGTCGCCACGGTGGCCGGCGCCGGGCTGACGCCGGATGCCCTCGTCGCCGACCTGACGCCCGACCAGCGCCAGCTCACCGAAATCCTGAAGGTGCTGGCCCGCAAGCCGAAGATCATCATCTTCGACGAGGCGACGGCGACGCTCGACCGCCGGCAGGTGGAGGTGTTCTTCGACATCCTGCGCGAACTCAGGGCCGGCGGTGTCTCCTCGATCTTCATCTCGCACCGCATGGACGAGGTGTTCGCCATCGCCGACCGCATCACGGTGATGCGCAACGGCCAGACGGTGGCCGAGTTCGCCGCCGCCGAGACCGACCGCTATGCCGTCGTCTACGCCATGGTCGGCGAGACCGGCGCCATCGCCGCCTCGGTGCGCGACCACGCGCCGCTCAAGGGCGATGTCCGGCTGGTGGTGGACGGCGTTCGGGGCGCCCGGCTCGGGCCGGTGTCGTTCACGGCCGAGCGCGGCGAGATCCTCGGCCTCGGCGGTCTGCAGGGGCAGGGGCAGAAGGCGCTTCTGTCGGGCCTGTTCGGCGCCGAGCCGTTCACCGCCGGTCAGGTGACGCTCGACGGCGTCGACGTCACCGCCCGCCGGCCGGCCGAGGCGATCGCCCACCGCATCGCCTATGTCTCCGGCGATCGCGGCCGCGACAGCGCGCTGCCCGGCCGTTCGATCTTCGAGAACACCGCCATCGCCAGTCTGGTGCGCGAACGGCGGCACGTCATTCCCGGCGCCGTGTTCCGCGAACGCTTCGCCGACGTGCTGGCCGGTCTCAACACCCGCTATGCCGGCCTCGACGCGCCGATCGGCTCGCTATCGGGCGGCAACCAGCAGAAGGTGTTCATCTCGCGCTGGCTGTCACCGTCGCCGGGTCTTTTGCTACTCGACGATCCCACCAAGGGCATCGATCTTGGCGCCAAGGGCGACTTCTATCTCCTGGCGCGCAAGCTCGCCGACGAAGGGGCGACCGTGATCATCTACTCTTCCGAGGACAGCGAACTCCTCTCCCTCTGCGACCGCGTGCTGGTGCTGAACGGCGGCACCGTTACCGCCGACCTCACCGGCGAACGGCTGACGCCCTTCGAGCTGACGCGCGCTTCCTACGGAGACGCCGCATGATCGGCCTCAGAAAATTCGGTGGCCGCACCTGGATCGTCACGGCGGCGGCGCTGATCGTCCTGCTCGTCGTCAACACCGTGCTCCAGAAGAATTTCCTGGAACCGTCGGTCGTTCAGTCCAATCTCACCACCTTCCTGCCGTTGGTGCTGGTGGCCATCGGCCAGACCTATGTCATCCTCGGCGGCGACATCGACCTGTCCGTCGGGGCCATCGTGGCGCTGGTCAACGTCGTAACCGTCTCGGTGATCGCCGCGCTGGGCGGCGACGGCACGGCGGTGGCGCTTGGCCTTTTGGTCGGCATGGCCGTCGGCGCCGGCTGCGGCCTTTTGAACGGCCTGATCATCGCCGGCCTGCGCTTCCAGCCAATCGTCACCACCTTCGCCACCTCGATCGTCTTCTCCGGCCTCGCCCTCTGGGTGCTGCCGCAGGCCGGCATGTCGGTGCCGGAGCCTTACTGGCGCACCTATGCCGGCGACATCCTCGGCCTGCCGACCGTCTATGCCATCTACGTCGTCGCCTTCCTGATCGCCGCCTTCCTGGCCGCCCGGCCGTTCATGACGCGGCTCAAGGCGGCCGGCGGCCTGCGCACCGCCGCCTACCAGACCGGCCTCCGCCTCGGCGCCCTGCGCGTCTCCGCCTTCGTGCTGTCGGGCGTGTTCGCGGCCTTCGCCAGCCTGTGCCTGACCGGCGAGACGGCGAGCGGCGACCCGCTGATGGGCCAGAGCCTCGCCATGTCGGCCATTTCGGCGGTGGTGCTGGGCGGTACGGCGCTGTCCGGCGGCGTCGGCGGCACGCTCGGCTCGGTGCTCGGCGCCTGGGTGGTCGGCATGATCGGCTCGGTGATCTTCTTCGCCGGCCTGCCGTTCGAGTACCAGACGCTGGTGCAGGGCCTGATCATCCTCGCCGCGCTGGCCGGCGGCGTCCTCGTCACGCGGCGTTGAGGGGAAGACCATGAACCGCTTCGTCGAAATCGCGAAGAACCCGCTGGTGATCTCCGGAGCGGCCATTCTCGCGCTGCTGATCATCGGCGAACTGGTGTCGCCGGGCTTTGCTCGCGGCGATCAGGTCGTCCGCCTGCTGACGGTGTCAGCCATCCTCGGCATCGCCGCCGCCGGGCAGAACCTCGTCATCCTCGGCGGCCGCGAGGGCATCGACCTCTCCATCGGCGCCGTCATCTCGCTCGGCGCCGTCATCGCCGGCAACGTGATGAGCGGCTCTAACGCGGCGATACCGCTCGCCTTCGCCGCCGCCTGCTGCGCCGGCTTCCTGATCGGCGTCGTCAACGGCCTCGGTGTCACCTATCTGCGCATTCCGCCGCTGGTCATGACGCTCGGCATGATGGGGGTAATCCAGGGCGGCCTGGTCGTGCTGTCGCGCGGCGTGCCGTCGGGCAATGCGGCGCCGGCGCTGATGGCTTTCGTCAACCGCTCGGCCTTCCTCGGCATCCCCGGCATCCTGTTCGTCTGGGCGGCGCTGGTCGTGCTGATGGCGCTGGTGCTGAAGCGTACGCGCTTCGGCTGGTCGATCTACGCCATCGGCGCCAACGAGAACGCCGCCGTGCTGACCGGCCTGCCGGCCCGCCGCATCCGCGTGCTGCTCTACGGCCTCGCCGGCCTCTGCGGCGGCTTCACCGGAGTCTGCGTCATCGGCTACACCGGCAATTCGTTCATCAGCGTCGGCGACCAGTACGTTCTGCCGTCGATCATCGCCGTGGTGATCGGCGGCACGTCCCTGGCCGGCGGCTCCGGCTCCTACACCGGCACGGCGCTCGGCGCCATCGCGCTCGTCCTCCTCCAGAGTGTACTGACCACGCTCAACCTGGAATTCTGGGGACGGCAGGTGATCTTCGGCGTGACGCTCCTGCTGCTGATGCTGCTCTACGGCCGGCAGGCGCGCTTGAGGGTGTGAACAGCATGGCCGGGTCCGTCAACATCCGCGACGTCGCCGCCATGGCCGGCGTGTCGGTCGCCACCGTGTCGCGCACGCTGAAGAATCCGGATCTCGTCCGGCCGGCGACGCGCGAGGAAGTGCTGCGCTGCGTCGCCGCGCTCGGCTTCGTGCCGAACGCCCAGGCGCGCCACTTCCGCCGGCAGGCCAGCGACACGGTGATCCTGCTGGTCCGCGACATCTCCAACCCGTTCTATCTCGACGTGTTCAAGGGCGTCGAGGACGTGGCGTCGTCGGCCGGCTACAAGGTGCTGATGGGCGACGCCCGCTCCGATCCGGCCCGCGTCCTCCACTATATCGATATGGTACGCGAGCGGCACGCCGATGGCCTGATCCTGATGACCGGCTCGATGCCGGTGGAACTCGACGACGCCGGTCTGCCGCCGATGGTCGTCGCCCTCGAATACCTGACGACGCGCCACCTGCCGACCGTGCGGATCGACAACGAGGGCGCCGCCGCCGCGGCGACGCGCCATCTCCTCGGCCTCGGCCACACGGCCATCGCCCATCTGTCCGGTCCGGTGCCGGAGGTGATGAGCGTCGCCCGCGTCGCCGGCTGGCGGCGGGCACTCACCGAGGCCGGCTTCCCGCCCGACGAGCGGCTGGACGTGCGCGGCGATTACAGCCTCGCCTCGGGCGAGGCGGCCGTCGACGCTCTCTACGATCGCGGCGTGCCGTTCACCGCCATCTTCGCCTCCAACGACGAGATGGCGGCGGGCGCCATCAACCGCCTGAGGGCGCGTGGGCTGAGGGTGCCGGAGGACGTCTCCGTCGTCGGCTTCGACGACACCATCTTCGCGGCGGTCTGCAATCCGCCGCTCACCACCATTCGTCAGCCGCAGCGCGAGATCGGCGTCGAGGTGATGAAGCTGATGATCGAGCGGCTGGAGGGGCGTCTGGCACCCGACGCCACCGTCGTCGTGCCGACCGAACTGGTGGTGCGCGCCTCGACGGCGCCCGCCGGACAACGATAACCAAACTGGGAGGATAACCAGAGATGACGACCGCCTTTCCACGTCCGACCCTCCGCATCGGCTTCATCGGTAGCGGCTTCATCGCCCACTTCCACCTGAAGTCGCTTCTGGGCGTCCGCAACGTGGAGGTCACCGGCGTCTATTCGCCGACCGAGGCGAAGCGCCGGGCCTTCGCCGACGCCGTGCGCGACCTCGACCTCGGCGCCTGCACCGCCCACCCGACGCTGGAGGCGCTGCTCTCGGCGCCGGATGTCGATGCCGTCTGGGTGCTGTCGCCCAACTATGCCCGCCTCGACGTGATGCGGACCCTGCATGATCTCCGGAAGGCCGGCCGCTCGACCATTTACGCCGTCGCCTGCGAGAAGCCGCTTGCCCGCACGCTCGGCGAGGCGCGGGAGATGCTGCGGCTGGTCGAGGATGCCGGGCTCATCCACGGCTATCTCGAGAACCAGGTGTTCTCGACGGCGGTGACGCGCGGCAAGGACATCATCTGGCGGCGCGCCGTGCCGGCCGCCGGTCGGCCCTATCTCGCCCGCGCTGCCGAGGAGCACGCGGGCCCGCACGAGCCGTGGTTCTGGAAGGGCGACCAGCAGGGCGGCGGCGTGCTGCTCGACATGATGTGCCATTCCGTCGAGGTGGCGCGCTTCCTGCTGACGCGGCCGGATGCGCCGCGCTCGTCGCTGAAGCTGAAGTCGGCGACCGGCGCCGTCGCCAGCCTGAAGTGGACGCGACCCAACTATGCGGCCGAACTCAAGGAGCGCATGGGGCCGACGGTCGACTACGGCCGGCGAGCCAGCGAGGACTTCGCCCGCGGCATGATCACCCTCGAGGACGATCTCGGGCAGGAGGTGATCATCGAGGCGACCACCTCCTGGGCCTATGTCGGCGCCGGCCTGCGCATTCAGCTCGAACTGCTGGGGCCGGAATACGCGCTGGAATTCTCCTCGCTCAACACCGGCCTCAAGGTGTTCATGTCGCGGCGGGTGACCGGCAGCGAGGGCGAGGACCTCGTCGAGAAGCAGAACGCCGAGCAGGGCCTGATGCCGGTGCTGGAAGACGAGGCCGGCGTCTACGGCTACACCGACGAGAACCGCCACATGGTCGAGCGATTCCGCAAGGGTCAGTCGCCGGACGAGACGTTTGCCGACGGCGTGGCGGTGATCGAGATGCTGATGGCGCTCTACAAGTCGGCCGAGGAAGGGCGCACGGTCTATTTCGAGCGCGAGGATCTCTCGGACTTCGTGCCGGCGGTCGGCCGGCCCGCCTGAGCCAGGAACTCGTCGCGCAACAGGCCGTAGCAGAGAGAACCGCTGATCGAGCCGTCGGCATTGCGCTTGTCGGCGCGCAGGTGGCCCTCGCGGCGCATGCCGAGCCGTTCGGCGATGCGCCGGCTGGCCTCGTTGGTGTCGTCGCACCAGAGGCCGACGCGCAGGGCGTCGCAGTCGCGGAACAGCGCGGCGACGGCGGCGTTGGCCGCCTCGCCGGTGTAGCCCTGCCGGAGATGCGCTTCGTCGCAGAAATAGCCGACAAGATAGCCGGGCAGTTCGGCGTCGGCGACGCCGATGTAGACCTGCCCGACGAACGCCGCGTCCGTCCGCCGGAAGGCGCCGAGAACGGTGGCGCGACCGGCGTCCGCCACCTCCTCGAAGCCTTTGATGGCGGCAAGGGCATCCGCTTCGCTCGATATCTTCATCGCCGCATTGCCGCTTTCGTAGCGGGAAAGGTGTGCCCGGTTGCGCTGCGCCATGGCCGCGTACCAGGCGGCGTCGTCCGGCCGGTAGCGGCGCAGGGTGAGACGCTCGGTGGCAAGGCTCGAGGGAAGGGCGGGCATCGGGCACACTCGCGGACAGGCGGGGGAAAAGGCCAGAAAACCGGACGCCGCACGATGCGTCAACCGCCGTGCTTTTCCCGACACGGCGCGGAAACATCGTATCTGAGTGTTTCCGGAAGCGGTCGTCATCAACATTCCGGTTGGTAGTCGGCGGTCGTTACACTTTTCGACCTCTTTTGACTTGCCGACCGGCTTTGGAACGGTCCAAATCCCACCAGCCTCTGATAACGGATGATCAGGACAGCCATGGCCTTGCGCGCGGATATGACCAGAACGGTCGACGGTTTCTTCTCCCTCCGGCGCGCCGCCGGCATCTCCCTGCCGCTCATCGGCCTGCTGCTGTCGGGTTGCGCCGTCGGCCCCGATTACATGGTGCCGCGCCTCGCGCTGCCGGTCAGCTGGAGTTCGTCGGCCGCCGAGACGCCGGCGCGGCCGGTTGAGCTGGCCCGCTGGTGGGAACGGCTCGGCGACAACGAACTCAACGCCCTCGTCGAGGAGGCGGTAGCCGGCAACCTCGACGTCGCCGCCGCCAAGGCCAAGATCCGCGCGGCGCGCGCCACCGAGCGGCAGACCGGCGCCGCGCTGCTGCCGTCGGCCGATGCCTCGGCCTCGGCCAGCCGGCAGAAGTCGCAGGGCGAGGTCCGCAACCAGTTCAAGGGCGGCTTCGACGCCTCTTGGGAACTCGATCTGTTCGGCGGCAACGCCCGCTCGGCGGAAGCGGCGCGCTACGGCACCGAGGCGGCCGACGAGGATCTCAACTCCGTGCTGCTGACGCTGGTCGGCGACGTCGCCTCCAACTACGTGGCGGCGCGCGGCTATCAGGCGCGCATGGCGCTGGCCCGCCAGAGCGCCGCCTCGCAGCGCGAGACGGCGGGGCTGACGCGCAAGAAGTTCGAGGCCGGCTCGGCCTCGGCGGTCGACGTCTCCAATGCCGAGGGGCAGGCGGCCAGCACCGAGGCCAAGCTGCCGGACCTTACGACCGCCTATGCCGAGGCCGTGCATCGCCTGTCGGTGCTGACCGGCCGGGCACCGGCCGAACTGGACGCCCGCATGAGGAAGGGCGGGCCGATCCCGCGGCCGCGCAAGCCGGTGCCGACCGGCCTGCCGGCCGACCTCCTCGCCAACCGGCCGGACATCCGGCAGGCGGAACGCCAGTACGCGCAGGCGACGGCCAAGATCGGCGCTGCCGCCGCTGCCCGCTATCCGTCGGTCAGCCTCGCCGGCACGCTGGCCACCACCGCCACCTCGATCGGCGATCTTGGCAAGGCATCGACGGTGAGCTGGAGCTTCGGGCCGTCGCTGTCGGTGCCGATCTTCAACGCCGGCAAGCTGGCCGCCGCGCAGGAGGCGGCCGAGGCGACGCGCGACCAGTATTTCGTCGCCTACAAGTCGGCGGTGCTGGAGGCGCTGGAGGACGTCGAGAACGCCATCGTCGCCTACCGGCAGGAGCGCATCAAGAACGGCCGCCTCGCCGCCGCCACCGCGTCCTACCGCAAGGCGTCCGAGCTGGCGCAGTCGCTCTACCAGTCGGGATCGTCGAGCTTCCTCGACGTGCTCGATGCCGAGCGGTCGCTCTATTCGGCCGAGGATTCGCTGCTGACCAGCACGGTGGCCATCGCCAACACCTACATCGCCCTCAACAAGGCGCTGGGCGGCGGCTGGGACGGCGTGGTCGATGCCTCCAGGCCCGAGGTGGTGGACACGCAGACCGGCCCGCGCCTCAGGACGGCAGCCGCCAACTGATCTCATTGGCCTCTGGCCGCGAGCCGGCGCTTCCCCGGCAGTCTCAAGATTCGATGTCCCTCCCCAATACCCATACCGTACCCATCAGCACCGTCAGCCTGACCTTCATCCTCGCCGCGCTCACCGCCTTCGCGCCGCTGTCGACGGACATGTACCTCGCGAGCTTCTCCAGCCTCGCCGACACCTTCGCCACCGACGAGGGGCGGGTGCAGCTGTCGCTTTCGGTGTTCTTCTTCGGACTGGCGGTCGGCCAGCTGATCTACGGCCCGTTGATCGATCGCTTCGGCCGCAAGCCGCCGCTGATCGCCGGCCTCGCGGTGTACACGCTGGCCTCGGCGGCCATCGTCGCGGCGCCGACGGTGGAGAGTTTCATCGCATTGCGCCTGGTCCAGGCGCTCGGCGGCTGTGCCGGCATGGTGGTCAGTCGCGCCGTGGTGGCGGATCTGTTCGATGAGCGCGGCAGCGCCCGCTTCCTGTCGCAGATGATGCTGGTGCAGGGTCTGGCGCCGATCGTCGCGCCGCTCATGGGCGGCTACATCCTGGCCGTGGCGCCGTGGCAGGCGATCTTCGTCGTGCTCGCCCTGTTCGGCGTCGGCTGCGTCATCGCCGCGACGCGCGGCCTGCCGGAGACGCTGCCGCCCGAACGGCGCCACGCCGCCGGGCCAAGGGGCATTGCCCGCGCCTTCGGCCGGGTGCTGGCCGACCGGGCCTTCATGGCGCCGGCGCTGTCCGGCGCCGGTGCGTCGGCCAGCCTGTTCGCCTTCATCAGCGGCTCGCCCTTCGTCTACATGCAGCTCCATGGCGTCAGCCAGCAGGATTACGGCTGGCTGTTCGGCTTCAACGCCTTCGGCATGATCCTCGCCTCGCAGGTCAACCGGCTGCTGCTGCGCTGGTTCACGACGCGGGCGGTGATGGGTGGCGCGCTGGCCTTCAACGTCACCATGGCGGCGCTGCTGGTGGTGTTCGCCGCCAAGGCGTCGCTGCCGCTGCTGGTCGGCCTGCTCTGGCTCTGCCTTGCCAGCGGGCCGCTGATCGGCGCCAACGCCATGGCGATCGCCATGAGCCGGGCCGGCGAGTATCGCGGCACGGCGTCGTCGGTGATGGGCGTCACGCAGTTCGCCATCGCCAGCCTCGCCAGCGCGGCGGTCGGGCTGCTGCACGACGGAACCGTCTATCCGATGGTGGGTATCATCCTCGCCGGCGGCGTCTTTGCCTCGCTGGCCTATGTCTTGGGACGCCGCGCATGACCGCCGCCACACGCAAACGCAAGAGCCGCCGCAGCCTCGTTGTCGTCCTGGCGCTGGCCGCCCTGGCGGCGGCCGGCTACTACGTCAAGGAGCGCTACTACACGACGCCGGCCGTCACCATGATGACCGCTACGGTGACGCGCGGCAGCGTCGAGGAGACGGTGCTGGCCACCGGACAGCTCAGGCCGGTGACGCTGGTCGCCGTCGGCGCCCAGGCGTCGGGCCGCATCACCTCGCTCGACGTCAAGCTCGGCGACCGCGTCAAGGCGGGCGACCTGATTGCCGAGATCGACTCGGTTACCCAGCAGAACAATCTCAAGACGGCCGAGGCGTCGCTGGCCAGCATTCACGCCCAGCGCGACGAGAAGGAAGCGACGCTGACGCTGGCCCGCCAGACGCTGGAACGCCAGCAGACCATGGTCAGCCAGAACGCCGTCGCCCGCGCCGATCTCGACAGCGCCCAGGCCAACGTCGCCACCACGGAAGCCCAGATCGCCGCTCTCGACGCCGAGATCCAGTCGGCCGAGGTGGCGGTGGCGACGGCGCGCGTCAACCTCGGCTACACCCGCATCACCGCGCCGATCGACGGCACGGTGCTCGACGTGGTCAGCCAGGCCGGCCAGACGGTCAACGCCACCCAATCGGCGCCGACCATTGTCGTGCTGGGGCAGCTCGACACCATGACGGTGCGGGCCGAGATCTCCGAGGCCGACGTCGTCAATGTCAAGCCGGGGCAGAGGGTCTACTTCACCATCATCGGCGATCCCGACCATCGCTACGACGCGACGCTTGAGACAATCGATCCGGCGCCGGACACGATCCGCAGCGACGCGGCGATCGTTTCGTCCAGTTCGTCGTCGTCGTCGTCCAGCTCGTCGTCGGCCATCTACTATTACGGCAAATTCAACGTGCCGAACCCCGATGGCCGCCTCCGGACCTACATGACCGCCGAGGTCAACATCGTGCTCGGCAGCGCCGACAACGTACTGACCGTGCCGGCCGCCGCCCTCGGCAACCGCGACGGCGAGGGCAGGTACCGCGTCAAGGTGCTGAACGCCGACGGCAGCACCGCCGAGCGCCGCGTCGAGATCGGCCTCAACGACAAGGTCACCGCCGAGGTGAAGTCGGGCCTTTCCGAGGGCGACAAGGTGGTGACCGGCGAGATGACCGCCGCGCAGCGGGCGGCGTCGGCCTCGTCGGTGCGGCTCGGTCGCGGCGGCCCGCCGCCGGGGATGTGAGCCATGGCCGAACTGATCCGCCTCGAAAAGCTCAGACGGGAGTTTCCCTCCGGCGAGGGCACGATCACCGTGCTGAAGGACCTCGACCTGACCATCGCGGCCGGCGAGATGGTGGCGATCGTCGGCGCCTCGGGCTCGGGCAAGTCGACGCTGATGAACATCCTCGGCTGCCTCGATCGGCCGACCGCCGGCAGCTACCGCATTTCCGGCCGCGAGACCGCGTCGCTCGAACCCGACGAACTGGCGGCGCTGAGACGCGAGCATTTCGGTTTCATCTTCCAGCGCTATCATCTGCTTGGCGAACTGGATGCCCTCGCCAACGTCGAGATTCCCGCCATCTACGCCGGCATGGCGCCGCGCGACCGGCGGGCGCGGGCCGAGAGCCTGCTCGACCGGCTCGGCATGAGCGACCGTACCGACCACCGGCCGGGCCAGCTTTCCGGCGGCCAGCAGCAGCGCGTCTCCATCGCCCGCGCCTTGATGAACGGCGCCAACGTCATCCTCGCCGACGAGCCGACCGGCGCGCTGGACAAGCATTCCGGCGAGGAGGTGCTGCGCATCCTCGAGGAGCTGAACGCCGAGGGCAAGACGATCATCATCGTCACCCACGACATGAACGTGGCGCGCCGCGCCCGCCGCATCATCGAGCTGTCGGACGGCGTCATCATCTCCGACCGCGCCAACACGCCGGACCAAGCGGCACCGGCCCCGACGGCGCCGGCCGCCGCCGTCGAGCTGGCGCGGCGCGGCGGCGGCCTGCGCTCGCTGGTCGACCGCTTCCGCGAGGCGTTGCGCATGGCGGTTCTGGCCATGGCGGCGCATCGTCTCCGGACCTTCCTGACCATGCTCGGCATCATCATCGGTATCGCCTCGGTGGTGTCGGTGGTGGCGATCGGCCAGGGCACGCAGCAGCAGGTGCTGGCCAACATCTCCAACCTCGGCACCAACACGCTGGAAATCTTCGCCGGCCGCAGCTTCGGCGACACGCGTTCGGCCCGCATCACCACGCTGGTGGCGGCCGACGCCGAGGCGCTGGCCCGGCAGAGCTACGTTGCCGCCGTCACGCCGACGGTCTCCACCAGCAAGACGCTGCGCGTCGGCTCGCAGGAGGCGAGCGCCCTCGTCAACGGCGTCGGCGAACAGTATTTCTCGGCGCGCGGTACCAAGCTTGCCGAGGGCAGCTTCTTCGACGCGGGCTCGGTGCGGGCGCGGGCGACCGAAGTGGTGATCGACGAGAACACCCGCAAGACGCTGTTCGCCGACAGCCCGCGCTCGCCGGTCGGGCAGGTGCTGCTGATCGGCAACGTGCCGGCCCGCATCGTCGGCGTGACGGAGGCACAGCAAGGCGGCTTCGGCTCCAGCCAGAATCTCTCCGTCTTCCTGCCGTACACGACGGTGCAGACCCGCTTCCTCGGCTCGATGTCGCTGCGCTCGATCACCGTGCGCGTCGCCGACGACGTCGACACCAGCCTTGCCCAGCAGGATGTGACACGCTTCCTGACGCAGCGTCACGGCAGCCAGGACTTCTTCATCCTCAACACCGACGACATCCGCCAGACCATCACCTCGACGACGCAGATGCTGACGCTGCTGATCGCCGCCATCGCCGTCATCTCGCTGGTGGTGGGCGGCATCGGCGTCATGAACATCATGCTGGTGTCGGTGTCGGAACGAGTGAGCGAGATCGGCGTGCGCATGGCGGTCGGCGCCCGGCAGGGCGACATCCTGCAACAGTTCCTGATCGAGGCGGTGCTGGTCTGTCTGATCGGCGGCCTCTGCGGCGTCGCCGGCGCCTTCGGGCTCGGGCAACTGGTGCGGCTTCTGTCCAGCGACTTCACACTGATCTACTCGACGACGTCGATCGTCGCCGCCTGCCTCTGCTCGACGCTGATCGGCGTGGTGTTCGGCTTCCTGCCGGCCCGCAACGCCTCGCAATTGGACCCGGTGGTGGCACTGTCGCGGGATTGAGGGGTAGCCGACGGATATGTCCGGCAGAGCCCTTTCTGCCCGAGATGGCCCGCCTTCGCGGACCATAACATCCTATATATTTGTTTTTTATATATAATTCTCGTCGTGGTCCGCGAAGGCGGATCATCTCGGGCCGGATGAATCA
>LUYO01000107.1:0-9204 GCA_001603295.1 Rhodobacterales bacterium Alpha_02 | reverse complement strand
AAACCGACGGATCGCCCGATCCGGCCGGCCGATACGGCGCCGGGGCGGGTAAGCCCGCCCCGGTCCATTGTCTAGAGGATCACTTGGCCTCGACCTGCTCCTTCGTGTAGAAGCCGTCCTCGACGACCTTCATCACGTTTTCCTTGGTCAGCGGGATCGGGGTCAGCAGGAGGGAGTCGACTTCCTTCTTGCCGTTGTCGAGCTTGGCGTTGAACTCGACGGGCTCACCCTTGACCAGCTTGACCGACAGCTTGGCCGCCTCGGAGGCGATCAGCTGCAGCGGCTTGTAGACGGTGACCGTCTGCGTGCCGTCGATCACCCGCTTGATGGCGGCGAGGTCGGCGTCCTGGCCGGAGATGGCCACCTTGCCGGCCAGACCCTGGGCGGCGAGAGCCTGGATGGCGCCGCCGGCCGTGCCGTCGTTCGAGGCGATGACCGCGTCGATCTTGTTGTCGGCGGCCGTGAGCGCGTTCTCCATGATCGACAGCGCTTCGGTCGGGCTCCACTCCTTGACCCACTGCGAGCCGATGACCTTGACCTTGCCGGCGTCGACGGCCGCCTGGATGGCCTTCTCCTGGCCAGCGCGCAGCAGCTTGGCATTGTTGTCGGTCGGGGCGCCGCCGAGCAGGTAGTAGTTACCTTCCGGAACCGCCTTGAGGACGGCCTCGGCCTGCAGGAAGCCGACGCGCTCGTTGTCGAAGGAGATGTAGGCGTCTTCGTCGGCGTTCAGGATCAGGCGGTCATAGGACAGGATCTTGATGCCGGCCTTGTGGGCCTCGTCGATCACTTCGCCGAATACCTGCGAGTTCATCGGCACGATGGCGATGGCGTCGACCTTCTGGGAAATCAGGTTCTCGACCTGGTTGACCTGCTTCTGCTCGTTGGCGTCGGCCGAGGTCACGATCACCTGGGCGCCCACTTCCTTGGCGGCGGCAATGAAATAGTCGCGGTCGCGAGCCCAGCGCTCAACGCGCAGATCGTCGATCGAGAAACCGATGACCGGCTTGTCGGCGGACGCCTGGGCGGCCATCGGCAGCGCAACGGCGGCGGCCAGGATCGTGCTCGAAAGAATGGTAGAAAGTTTCATTGTCACTCCTCCTGAAGGCCTCTTCGGGCCTGGCCGCCTCCCCGGCGGCCTCCTTGCATCCGAACCACGACCGGATGGTTGCTCCTCCGGTCACTTCCCCCGGCAACACCCGTCATGGGCCCCACCGTTGGTTCGGAATGTACCTCACGCGAGGATAGATGCCTCAAAGCGATGATGGGCGCAACTCATTTTGATTGCGTAGATGCGTTGTGGCCATCATCCATTTGACGAAGAAATTTCCTATCTTCGTCATGAGGTTCCCCACGACATCAGCCAAGCCGCGCCTTTTCCTGCCTTGGCGCGACAAACCTCTGGGGCGCTTCATCCTACCGGATGGCCGCCCTGCTTGATGTGATTACATCAAGAACGCTCCCTCCCGTCCTTGATCCATGCGTTCCGGCGCCCTCCAGGTCGCCGGTAAAATTCGACCCTCAAAATATACTCAACGTCCCGCCTTGGCAAGAGACAATCCTGAGCACATCGACGAATGGTCAGGTGCTGACCGGGACCGGGCGCGGCAGCCAGGCAAGCTGCTCCGATCTCGGCCGCCGGCAGCGCTCGCCGGACAAACAGCACGGCATCCGCCGCGGCGACGAACCACGTCTTTTCAATATGTCACGAGAGCGGGAGCGCTCGCGGCAGGCAGCTTGCCCGCATCCCGGCCCATCCTCCGGCGACGGACGCTACGGTCAGGTGTCGGCCTGCCCGAAGGCCCAGCCAGCCGGTGGTCGCCTGGAGCGGCGTCACGCCGCCGCGCATCTTGCGGACGCGTCCAGCCTCGCAGAGCTGGTCGACATCGCGGCGCAGCGTGGCGCCCAAGGCGACGACCATAGTCAGCAACTCCTTGCAGGAAGCGGTGTCGCGGCCCTCGACGCCCTTCAGGATCAGGTCGAAGCACTCTTCCTTCAGCATGCGGCGACCTTGGGGAGCGGCCCGGTCAGCGTCAATCGGCTCCTCGCAACCCCCATCAGAACATCTCGGAATCGCGCAGCGGTTCTCATGCCCGGGGATCGGCGGCCGCCGCTGCCGAGAAAGCATCGAAGAGTCGTGGGTAATCTCGCCCATGGCGCTTTTCGTCACCAAGATGCCGCATGACGATCAATTCGTGCACACCCGGCATTCGCCGTGCTTGATTCGGTCGCCGGGATTACCTAAGACCTTCAAAACCCGGAGCGGAACCACGTCCAGGACAAGAGTCCGGACCAATGATGGAGGAAGTTGTATGCGTGCCCTGTTGTTTGCCGTCGCCGCCAGCGTCGCGGCAGTCGCCCTGCCGGTTCATGCCGGGAACGTCACGGTCGACGTCACCGCCATCGTCGAACATCCGGCGCTCGACGCCGTCCGCGACGGCGTCAAGGACGTGCTGGCCGCCGCCGGCTACAAGGAGGGCGAAAACCTGACCTTCGTCTACAAGTCGGCCCAGGGCAACGCCGCCACCGCCGCTCAGATCGCCCGCCAATTCGCCGGCGAGAGCCCCAACGTCATCGTGCCGATCTCGACGCCGTCCGCCCAGGCCGTTGCCGCCGCCACGCACGACATCCCGATCGTCTTCTCGGCGGTGTCCGATCCGGTCGGTGCCCAGCTCGTCAAGAGCATGGAGAAGCCCGGCGGCAACATCACCGGCCTCTCCGACATGTCTCCGGTGGCCGAGCACATCGCGCTGATCAAGGAAATCCTGCCGAACGTGAAGAAGCTCGGCTTCCTCTACAATTCCGGCGAGGCTAACTCGGTGTCGCTGCTCGCCGCCCTCAAGGCCGAGGCCGACAAGGCCGGCATCGAGATCGTCGAATCGGCCGCCACCAAGACCGCCGAGGTGCAGGGCGCCACGCGTGCGCTGGTCGACAAGGTCGACGCCGTCTACGTACCGACCGACAACACCATCATCTCGGCTCTCGAATCGGCCGTCGGCGTCGCCGTCGAGTCGAAGCTGCCGCTGTTCACCGCCGATACCGACAGCGTGTCGCGCGGCGCCATCGCCGCCCTCGGCTTCAACTACTACGACGTCGGCAAGCAGACCGGCGAGATCGTCGTGCGCGTGCTGAAGGGCGAGACCGTCGGCGACATCCCGGCGACCATCGCCAAGGGCACCGACCTCGTCGTCAACAAGGGTGCCGCCGCCAAGATGGGCGTGACGCTGCCCGAGGCCGTCGTCGCCCGCGCCACCAAGGTGATCGAGTAACAACGGCGCCGCGCCCCGCCTTCGCCGTCGGGTACGGCGGGGCGCGCTCCGGAGAAAGGGATGCCCCGCCCCGCGTTCGCCCGCGGGACATCCAGCACAAGGATCGTTGCGCGTGAGCCAAATTGCCTTATGGGGGGCCGTCGAACTCGGCCTCGTCTATGCCTTCGTCGCGCTCGGCGTCTATCTCGCCTTCCGCGTCCTCGACTTTCCCGACCTGACCGTCGACGGCACCTTTCCGCTCGGCGCGGCCGTTACCGCCGTATTGATCATGGCCGGCGTCAATCCCTGGTTCGCCGCCGCCGTGTCGATGGTGGCCGGGGCGCTGGCCGGGCTCGTCACGGCGACGCTCAACGTCCGCTTCAAGATCCTGAATCTCCTGGCGTCGATCCTGACGATGATCGCCCTGTTCTCGGTCAACCTCCGGGTAATGGGCCGGCCGAACGTGGCGCTGCTGTCGGTCGACACCATGCTGACGCCCTTCTACGGCAATGGCCTCAGGGACTTCATGGTGCGGCCGATGTTCCTGCTGGTGCTGGCCATCGTGGCGCTGATCGTCGTCTGGCGCTATCTCGAGAGCGACGCCGGCCTCGCCATGCGCGCCACCGGCGCCAATCCGCGCATGGCCCGCGCCCAGGGCATCAACACCGACCGTCAGATCTATCTCGGCATCGCGCTGTCCAACGCGCTGGTGGCGCTCGGCGGCGCCCTGTTCGCCCAGACCAACGGCTTTGCCGACGTCACCTCGGGCGTCGGCACCATCGTCGTCGGCCTCGCCGCGGTGATCATCGGCGAGACGCTGTTCGGCACCCGCCGCATCCTGATCGCGCTGATCGGCTGCGTCGTCGGTTCCATCCTCTACCGCATCGCCATCCAGCTCGCCCTGTCCAGCGACGTGCTCGGCCTGCAGGCATCCGACCTCAACCTCGTTACCGCCGTGCTCGTCACCTTTGCGCTGGTGTTGCCGCGTCTCAAGCGGGGAGTGCTCTCCTCATGATCTCCCTCGAAAGCATCCACGTCGTCTTCGGGCGCGGCACGCCGCTGGAGAAGAAGGCGCTGTCGGGCGTCTCGCTGACCATCAAGGAAGGCTCCTTCACCACCGTCATCGGCTCCAACGGCGCCGGCAAGTCGACGCTGCTCGGCGTGCTGGCCGGCGACGTCATCCCGGTCGAAGGCTGCGTGCGCATCGGCGACGCCATCGTCACCAAGCAGCCGACCGCCGCCCGCGCCGGCCGCGTCGCCCGCGTCTTCCAGGACCCGCTGGCCGGCTCCTGCGGCGCCCTGTCGATCGAGGAAAACCTTGCCCTCGCCCACAAGCGCGGCAAGACGCGCGGCCTGAAGCTGGCGCTCGGCCACAGCCGCCGCAAGCTGTTCCGCGAGAAGATCGCCGAACTCGACCTTGGCCTCGAGAACCGCATGACCGACCGCATGTCCATGCTGTCGGGCGGCCAGCGGCAGGCGGTATCGCTGGTCATGGCGATGATGGCCGGCTGCGACGTGCTGCTGCTCGACGAGCACACCGCCGCTCTCGATCCCGGCATGGCCGAGTTCGTCATGAAGCTGACCGAGCGGATCGTCAACGACAAGAAGCTGACCACGCTGATGGTGACGCATTCCATGCGGCAGGCGCTCGACTACGGCGATCGCACCATTATGCTGCACGGCGGCGAGATCGTGCTCGACGTCGAGGGCGACAGCCGCAAGACGCTGGAGGTCGAGGACCTGATCGCTATGTTCCGCCGGGTCCGCGGCCAGACGCTCGACGACGACGAACTGCTGATCGCCTGAAGCGCCTTTTCCTGCCGGAGATCCTCCGCTTTCGCGGAGGATGACATTGTAATTATTGTATTTTATCATGGTCCGCGGAGGCGGACCATTTCGGAGAGAACGGGCCTCTCCTCAGTTCCCGAGCACCGTGTCGATCAGCGCCCACAGTTCCGACGCGCGGTAGTCCGGCACGGCGATGTCGGCGCCGTTCTTCTTCACCGTCGCAGCGTCGAGCGTGGTGGTGAGCCCCACCGTGACGATGCCGGCGGCATGCGCCGCCTTGAGGCCCGGCGGCGCATCCTCGAAGGCGATGGCCTTGTCGGCCGGCACGCCCAGCCGTTCGAGACCGGTGAGATAGGGCAGCGGGTCGGGCTTGCCGCGTTCAAGCTCGCCGCCGACTACCATGGTGTGGAAATAGTCGGCGACGCCGATCTGCGCCAGCATGTCGACGACGTTGGGGCGCGGCGCGTTTGACACCACGGCGAGCCCGATCTTGCGCTCCACCGCCCAGTCAAGCAGATCGATCAGCCCGTCGATCGGCTTCAGACGGCCGACGATCAGCCGCCGGAACAGCGCTTCCTTCTCGTCGGCGAGCCGCGGATGGCTATCGGCCTCGACATGCGGGAACAGGTTCTTGAAGATCAGCGAATTGGCCTGGCCGGAGACGTATTTCAGGAAGGTCGGCTCGTCGATGTCGACGCCGTAGGCCTTGCCGAATTCCACGAAGGCCTCGTGATGGAAGGGATCACTGTTGGTCAGCGTTCCGTCCATGTCGAACAGCAGGGCACGGGAAAACATCGGCGGCGGACTCCGGCTCTCGGGATCGTCTGGAAGCGGCCCTCCATACACCGGGTACCCCGCCGGGTCCAGCCGCGCCGCCGGGCCGAAGCCGGCGATCCGGCCGTCGCTGCCCGTCAGGAGAGCGGATTGCGCGACTTTTCATCTTTTCACCCGAACGCGTGGACTGTATTGATCTCGCCACAAGCACAATGTAGCGGACATAAATGGAACTTCGCCAGCTTCAGCATTTCGTGGCCGTGGCCGAGGAGATGCACTTCACCCGGGCCGCCCGCCGCGTCAACATCGTGCAGTCGGCGCTGTCGACGTCGATCCGCGCCCTGGAAGACGAGCTTGCCGCCCGGCTGTTCATGCGCAATACCCGCCAGGTGCAGCTCACCGCGGCCGGCCGCGTCTTTCTCGACAAGGCCCGGCTCGCCCTCGAGGCGGTGCGCGAGGCGCGCGACGCCGTCGCCGCCGTGCAGGGCCTGACGCGCGGGCGCCTAGCCATCGGCACGGTGCAGAGCCTGCCGGCCTTCGTCGACCTGCCGGCCCTGCTCGCCTCCTTCCACGAGCTTTATCCGGCTATCGAAGTGCGCCTCTGCCAGGGCAACGCCGACCACCTCGTCGACAAGATCCGCTCCGGCGCCATCGACCTCGCCATCGTGCCGCTGATCGAAGCGCCGCGCGGCATCGCCACGAAAATGATCGCCTGCGAGTATCTGGTCGCCATTTGCGCCAAGGATCACCCGCTGGCCGGCCGCAGCGGCGTGCCGCTTTCCGCCTTCCGCGACGAGCCCTTCGTCGACTTCGAGCAGGCCTGGGGCACGCGCCAGCTGGTCGACGCGGGCTTCCGCCACGCCGGTGTCGAGCGCCGCGTCGCCTTCGAGGTCAACGACCTCGGCACGCTGATCGAGCTGGTGTCGCGCGGCCTCGGCGTGGCGCTGGTGCCGGAGGCGATCGCCAAGGCGGAAGCCGAGGCGCTGGGCGTCGTCCGGCTCGCCGAGCCGCAGATGTGCTGGGAACTGGCGGTCGCCACGCTCTCCGGCGGCAACGGCGAGATGCTGCTCGACGGCGCCCCCAAGGCTTTCATGGACCTGCTGATCGCCGCCCGCCGCGTCGACGAGGAGGAGGAAGAGGCGGCCGCCTGAAACGGGCGGTCACGATTTGCCGGTTGATAGCCGCCGCCCCGACCCTCGAAATCCTGCTTCCAAGATGGCACATATTCCGCCTAAGATGTTGTAGCCTGCCTCTGGCCGGCTTCAATGCCTCCCGGCTTCCGTTGGATGCAAAGGGCCACCATCGCCGGCCCCGGATGAAACGGCGCGCCATGACCTTCATCGCTGATCTACACGTCCACTCCAAATACTCGCGCGCCACCAGTCGCGACCTTGATCTCGAACACCTGTTCTGGTGGGCGGCGCGCAAGGGCATCGGCGTGGTCGGCACCGGCGACTGCGTGCATCCGGTCTGGCTGGCCGAGATCCGCGACAAGCTGGTGCCCGACGGCTCCGGCCTGTTCCGGCTGCGGCCGGAGATCGAGAAGGAACTGTGCGCGACCCTGCCGCCCGCCTGCCGGCGGCCGGTATCCTTCATGCTGTCGACCGAGATTTCGACCATCTATAAGAAGGGCGACAAGACGCGGAAGATCCACCACCTGATCTATGCCGCCGATCTCGACGCCGCCGACCGGCTGGCCGCCAGCCTCGCCCGCGTCGGCAACATCGCCTCCGACGGCCGGCCGATCCTCGGCCTCGACTCGCGCGACCTCCTGGAGATCGCCCTCGCCTCCGGACCGGATTCCTATCTGATCCCCGCCCACATCTGGACGCCCTGGTTCGCCGTGCTCGGCTCGCAGTCCGGCTTCGATTCAATCGCCGACTGCTACCGCGACCTCGCCGGCCACATCTTTGCCGTCGAGACCGGCCTGTCGTCCGATCCGGAGATGAACCGGCGCGTCTCCTTCCTCGATCGCTACCGCCTGGTCTCCAACTCCGATGCCCATTCGCCGGGCAAGCTCGGCCGCGAGGCGACGCGCTTTTCCTGCGAACCCGACTACTTCGCCATCCGCCGCGCGCTGGAAACTGGCGAAGGTTACCAGGGCACGGTGGAGTTCTTCCCCGAGGAGGGCAAGTACCATCTCGACGGCCATCGCGCCTGCGGTGTGCGGCTCGATCCGGAGGAGACGCTGGCGCTCGGCGGCCGTTGCCCGGTGTGCGGCCGGCCGGTCACCGTCGGCGTCGCCCACCGCATCGCCACGCTGTCCGACCGCCGCGACGACGAAGCCGTGACCCTGCCGACGTCGGGCGAGGTGTCGAGCCTGGTGCCGCTGCCGGAGATCCTGTCGGAGATCATGGCGAGCGGCGTCGGCTCCAAGAAGGTGGCCGGGACCTATGATCGGGTGCTGGCGGCGCTCGGCCCGGAGCTGGCGCTCCTCGATACGGCGCCGCTGGAGGAGGTGAACCGGCTGCATCCGCTGCTCGGCGAGGCCGTGGCGCGACTCAGGGCCGGCGAGGTGATCCGCGACGCCGGCTACGACGGCGAATACGGGGTCATCAGACTGTTCGAGGAGGGGGAACTCGATCGCCGCGTCAAGGGCGACCTGCTGTTCGACGCGCCGCGCCAGCGCAAGGCGCGACCGCCGAAGCCGCCGGCCGCCGAGGCCGAACCGGCCAAGGAGGCCACCGCACCGGCGCTCGACAGTCCGCCGCCGTCCGGCGAGACCGGCCTGCTCGCCGGCCTCGACGCCGATCAGGCGCGCGCCGCCCGGACGATCGACGGCCCGATGATGGTGATCGCCGGCCCCGGCTCGGGCAAGACGCGCATGCTGACCCATCGCATCGCCCATCTTGTCCGCGAGCGCGGCGTGCCGGCCACCGCCTGCCTGGCCGTTACCTTCACCCGCAAGGCCACCGAGGAACTGCGCGCCCGGCTGGCCGCGCTGCTGGCCGATCACGGTCGCGAGGTAGCGGTACACAGCTTCCATTCGCTGGGTCTGTCGATCCTGCGCGACCACGGCAGCCTTGTCGGCCTCGGACCGGATTTCCGCATCGCCGACGACGCGGAGCGGCAGGCGGCGCTGGCCGAGGCGCTGGGCGTCAGCCGCAGCCGGACCGGCGGGCTCATCAAGGTGGTGTCGATGCTGAAGCGCGCAGGATCGGTCGGCTCCGGCGAGGCCGGCGCGGCGCTCGTCGCGCTCGACCGCATCGGCCGGGCGCAGAACTGGGTCGATTTCGACGATCTGGTGGCGCTCGCCGTCCGTCTATTCGAGGCGCATCCGGAGGTCGCGGCGCTGTGGCGGGCGCGCTTCTCGCACGTACTGGCCGACGAGTTCCAGGACGTCGACGAACAGCAATATCGCCTCTTGCAACTGATCAATGGACCGGACGGCAATCTC
>LUYO01000013.1:0-4294 GCA_001603295.1 Rhodobacterales bacterium Alpha_02 | reverse complement strand
TCCATCTCCGACGTTCTCTCGTCCGTCTACGAGGCGGACTACGTCACCGTTCCCGTCGTGAAGGAACCTGGAGCAGCCTACGGCTCGGAGGAGGAGATCACCATCGTCATCGAGCGGCTGAAGAAAGAGATGAAGGCCGCGGCGAAGGACCTGGAGTTCGAGAAGGCCGCGGAGCTGCGGGACCGCATCCGGGAGCTGACCGGCCTGATGCTGGCCATGGGGGAGATGGGCTGAGAACGGGCAGCGATTCCTACTTCCACTCCCGCTCGTCGACGATCCGCTTGTCCTCGTCCGTGAGGGTCCCCGGCTTCAGGAACTCGATCCGGTCGATCCGGACGGTGCAGATCTCGCGGAAAACCCTTTCGAAAGCCTGCTCCAGGGAAGAGGGGTCGCCCGGCGTTTCCAGCGGGTCGATGCGGATGTCCAATCTGTCCTTGTCGCCGCTGCGGCCGACGACGATCTGGAACTTCCGGATCTCCGGGAATTTTGCACCGACCTGCTGGAGCTGGCTCGGGGCGACGAAGAGCCCCCGGACCTTCACGGCGTCCCCCACCCGGCCCAGGATCCCGGCGAGGCGGTAGGATGTCCTGCCGCACGGGCAGGGCTCCTCGACGATCCGGGACAGGTCGCCCGTGCCGAAGCGGAACAGGTAGAAGACGTCGTTGAACCGCGTCACGACGATCTCTCCCGGGGTCCCCGGCGGAACGGCCCTCCCCGTTGCGGGATCGACGATCTCGACGTAAACCTCCTCACAGAGGTGCCAGCCCTTCTTTTCCCGGCACTCGTAGGCGACGTCCCCCACCTCCGTCGCTCCGTACATCTGGTAGGTGTCGATGCCGAACTCCGTCTCGAAGCGCGCGCGCATGGCCGGAAACAGGGGCTCGGCGGCGAAGCAGGCCTTCCGGACCCGGAAGTCCTTCCGGAAGTCGTATCCCATCTCCTTTGCCTTCTCGATGACCGCCATCAGGAAGCTCGGCGTTCCCGTGTAGGCCGTGGCGCCGAGGTCGCGGATCAACTGCACCTGGGCCTGGGCGCTCGACGCCCCCGACGGGATGACCGTTGCGCCGGTCTTGCGCAGCCCCCCGTGGAACGTCAGCCCCGCCGCGACCATGTGATAGGAGAAGGCGTTCAGGACCACGTCGCCCTTTCCGAGGCCGGCGGCCTTGTAGGCCCGGGCCCAGAGGACATCCCCCTCACCCAGGTGGGGCTCGTAGACGGGACCGGGGGAAATGAAGATCCGGTCGATGGGTGCATCGGGATTTTCCAGGCCCGCGTACGGCGGGTGTTTCAGCTCCATCTCCACGAGCCTTTCCCGGGAGACGACCGGCAGCCGCTCGAAGTCCGCAGCCGTTCTGATTTCGGACGGGCTGATCTTCAGGTCTTCGAACTGTCTCCGCAGGACCGGCGACCGGCGGCCGGCGTTCTCCATCATCCGGGAAAGCGCCTCCACCTGAACGCGGAGCCGTTCCTCCCGGCTCAGGGTTTCCCGGTCGTCGAAATAGGATTCCATGATGTCCTCCCTGGCGTGGCAAAATCGGAAGGCTCCCGGCACGGATGTCTTTCCCCGGGGCTCTTCCTGCCCGGATATGTAGTGGAAAGCCTTTTGCTTGTCAAACACGCTTCCCGTTTTCTTCCGCCGTTCCCGCATATTTCCCGTTTTCCGGCTCACACGGTTCGTTTGCAACAAATCCGTGCCATCGCTTTCAATCGGAACATTTCCGTTCGGCATTCCGATGGGTTGAGTCGCATAACCGGTTGATATTGCGAATCCAAGGCTCTGGCCGGCAATTTGCTTTTACTGGATCCATTTAACGAAGGAGCGGAGATTATGAACACCCCCATCAATGCGGGCGACACCGCCTGGATCCTCGTGTGCTGTTCCCTGGTCCTCCTGATGACCCCGGCCCTGGCATTCTTTTACGGAGGGATGGTCCGGAGGAAGAACGTCCTCTCCACCTTAACCTTGAGCTACGTCTTCATGGCCCTGATCGGGGTCCAGTGGGTCCTCTTCGGCTACTCGCTCGCCTTCGGTTCGTCCATCAACGGGCTGATCGGAGGGCTCAACTTCCTGGGCTTCGAGGGGGTCGGCGCGGCCCCCAATCCGGACTACAGCAAAACCATCCCCCACAGCCTCTTCGCCGCCTTTCAAATGATGTTCGCAGTCATCACGCCGGCCCTCATCACCGGCGCCTTTGTCGAGCGGGTCAAGTTCAAGGGCTTTCTTCTTTTCAGCTTCCTCTGGGCGACCCTCGTCTACGATCCCCTTTGCCACTGGGTCTGGGGCCAGGGCGGCTGGCTGAAGAGCATGGGCGTCCTGGATTTCGCCGGCGGCACCGTGGTCCACATCGCCGCCGGGTTCTCGGCCCTGGCCTTCGCGCTGGTGATCGGCCCCCGGCGCGGGTTCGGAAAGTCCCCCATGGAGCCCAACAACATTCCCCTGACCGTTCTGGGAGCGGGGCTTCTGTGGGTGGGATGGTTCGGCTTCAACGCCGGCAGCGCCCTCGCCGCCAATGGAACGGCCGTGAATGCCCTGCTGACGACGAACACCTCGGCGGCGTCAGCCGGACTGGTGTGGATGCTCCTCTCCTGGCTGGACGGGCGGCCCAGCACCCTCGGCATCGCCACGGGCATGGTCGTGGGCCTCGCGGCGGTGACGCCCGCCTCGGGCTTCATCACCCCCCTGGCCGCCATGGTCGTCGGCGCCGTCGCTGCGCCCCTGTCCTATTATGCCATGCGCTTCCGGGACCGCCGCAAGCTCGACGAGTCCCTCGACGTCTGGGCCTGCCACGGCATCGCCAGCACCTGGGGCATGATCGCCGCGGGCCTGTTCGCCACGACGGCCGTCAACGGCGACGGCGCCAACGGCCTTTTCTTCGGCAACCCCGGTCAGGTCGGCATCCAGATCATCGCCATCCTCGTCACCATCGCTTTCGCCTTCGGGATGACCTACGTGCTGGCCAAGCTCCTCCACTGGAGCATGGGGCTCCGCGTCTCCCCCATGGAAGAGGAAGTGGGGCTGGACATCAGCTCCCATGGGGAGAGGTCCTACTCGTAGCGTCCCGGAATCGAAACCCGAATTTTTAAATAGATTTCAAAGACATTTTGGAGAGACAGCCATGCTGAAGAAGATCGAGGCGATCATTCGCGAAGACAAGGTCTGCGACGTGAAGGAGGCCCTGGCGGGGATCGGCATCGTGGGGATGAACCTGTTCGAGGTCCGGGGGCACGGGCGCCAGGGCGGTGTCCAACTGGTCGGCCGCGCCGGAACCTACCAGGTCAACGTGCTGCCCAAGATCCAGGTCAACATCGTCCTGTCGGACCGCAACCTGGAGGCCGCCCTGGAGGCCATCCTCACATCCGCCTACACCGGCGAGCCCGGCGACGGGATCATTTTCGTCACTCCCGTGGAGGAGGTCATCCGCGTCCGGACCCGCGAGCGGGGCCAGGATGCGATGATGTACCCCGGCGACATCGACGCGCGGAAGTCCGGCACACCGGGGTGAAACGAAATCGGGCCGGCGGGGAGAAAAGACGCCCCCCTCAAGGGGGTGTGCAGACCCGGTCCCGGCCCTCCTGCTTGGCCCGCTTCACCGCCAGGCGGACAACCTGGAGAATGTCTCCCGCCGTCTCCCCGTTCTCCGGCGAGGAGGCCACGCCCATGGAGAGGGTGATCCGCCGCATGTGCTGGTGCCCTGCCACCCGTTCCTGCTCCTTGAGCATCGCCCGCAGGTTCTCCGCCCTTCTCCGAGTCGTGTCCAGATCGCTTCCCGGAAGCATCAGGACGAATTCGTCCGCCCCCCAGCGGCAGGCGATGTCCTCGTCCCGGACGTTGCCGCCCACGAACGCGCCCAGGTCGCGGATGATCCGCTCCCCCTCCTCGATGCCGTACGTCTGGTTGATGTGCCCCAAGTGATCGACATCCATGAACACGACACCCAGGGACTGTCCCTGCCGTTTCGCCTTCTTCAGTTCGCGCTCCAGCGTCGTCTCCAGGAAGCGCCGGTTGAGGAGCCCCGTCAGGGCGTCCCGGGTCGAGAGGCTGCTCAGTTCCTCCCGGAGCTGGATGTTCCTCAGGGCCAGCCGGACCTGCTGGGCCGCCAGGACGGCCAGCTGCTCCGCCGCGTCGACGGCCCGCCGCGATTCCGCGGAAGGCAGGTCGAAGCGGATGTGGAGCACGCCCAGAAACTCGCCGTGCACCGTCATGGGCACGCAGACGGAGGCCCTGCCGTCGGTCTCCGCCTCGGCGTGGCGGCAGGGCGGACCCTTGGAGGTTCCGGCCACCAGGTGGGGCCGG
>LUYO01000012.1:0-1265 GCA_001603295.1 Rhodobacterales bacterium Alpha_02 | reverse complement strand
CGACGGGAACGGTGACGTAGTCCGCCTCGTAGACGGACGAGAGAACGTCGGAGATGGACTTCCGGATGCTCTCTGGGGTGATGCCGTGCTCCTCGTTGTATCGATGCTGGAGCTCGCGGCGGCGCGTCGTTTCCTCTATGCAGGCCCGGATGGCCCGGGTCTCCCGGTCGGCATAGAGGATGACCCGGCCGGCGACGTTGCGGGCGGCCCGGCCGCTGGTCTGGATGAGGGACCGCTCGGACCGCAGGAATCCCTCCTTGTCGGCGTCCAGGATCGCCACCAGGGAAACCTCGGGGATGTCCAGCCCCTCCCGGAGGAGGTTCACCCCCACCAGGACGTCGAACTCGCCGAGGCGGAGGTCCCGGATGATGGCCACCCGCTCGAGGGTCTGGACGTCCGAGTGGAGATAGCGGACCCGGACTCCCAGCTCCTCGTAATAGCGGGTCAGGTGCTCCGCCATCCGCTTCGTCAGGGTCGTCACGAGGACCCGCTCCCCCCGGTCCGCGCGCTCCCGGATCTCCGCCAGGAGGTCGTCCACCTGGCCCGCTACGGGCTTGACGGCCAGTTCCGGGTCCATGAGTCCCGTGGGGCGGATGACCTGCTCGACGACGCGCCCCCGGGCCTTCCTGATCTCGTACTCGGCCGGCGTCGCGGAGATATAGAGGCGCTGCTGGGGGAAGGCCTCGTACTCGTCGAACCGGAGCGGCCGGTTGTCCAGCGCCGAGGGCAGGCGGAACCCGTGGTTCACCAGGGTCTCCTTCCGGGACCGGTCCCCCCGGTACATGCCGTTCAGCTGCGGGATGGTGGCGTGGCTCTCGTCGACGACGATGAGGGCGTCCTTCGGGAGGTACTCCACGAGGGTGGGCGGCGGCTCCCCGGGCCTGCGGCCCGTCAGGTGCCGCGAGTAGTTCTCGATCCCCTGGCAGTAGCCCATCTCCTCCATCATCTCCAGGTCGAAAAGGGTCCGCTGCTCCAGCCGCTGGGCCTCGAGGAGCTTGCCCTGGTCCTTGAGCCAGGCCAGGCGCTCCTTCAGCTCGACCCGGATGTCTTTCACGGCCCGCTCCAGGTTGTCCCGGGTCGTGACGTAGTGGCTCCCGGGATAGACGGCCATCTTGTCCACTTTCATGAGCCTCTTCCCCCGCAGGGGATCCACCCAGGAGATGGCCTCGATCGTGTCGCCGAAGAACTCGACCCGGACGGCCCGATCCTCCTCGTAGGCCGGGAAGATCTCCACCGTGTCCCCCCGGACCCGGAACGTTCCCCGG
>LUYO01000106.1:0-17304 GCA_001603295.1 Rhodobacterales bacterium Alpha_02 | reverse complement strand
GCCGCACCGTCTTGGAGCGGCGGTTCCAGTCGACGAGGCCGGCCTCCACCATCTCGAACAGGATGGTGCGCACGGTGGTGCGCGACACACCCAGGAGGTCGCCGAGTTCCGGCTCCGACGGCAGGCTCTCGCCCGGCACAAGCAGCTTGAGGCAGCGGTTGTAGGCGTCCTTGAAGACGATGTTCTGCTTGGGCATGTCCGCGTCCTCGCCCGGAAGGTCCGGAAAGACTGCAACAATCCGGGCCACTACGCCAGGGGAGCCGACGAGCCGCCTCAGGAGGCGTGGGCGATGTCGCCGCTGGCGCTCGCCGCCAGCAGCGTCTCGAGGTCGGCCGGCCGCAGCGGCTTCGACAGCCAGGCGTCGAACAGGCCGTCCTCGCAGCGCGCCCGCGTCTCGGGCAGTGCGTCGGCGGTCAGCGCGGCAATTACCGGCTGGCGACCGTCGCGATCGGCGATCATCGCCCGCATGCGCCGCGCCGCCTCGATGCCGTCCATCTCAGGCATGTGCAGGTCCATCAGCACCACGTCGAAACCGCCGCCGCCGGCCAGCAGGGCGGCGGTGGCGCCGAGCGCCTTCTGGCCGTCGGCGCTGAGCGTGACGGCGTGGCCGGCCCGCTCGACGAGCGCCCGGCCGAGCAGCAGGTTGATCTCGTTGTCGTCGCACAGCAGCACCGACAGGCGGTGCGTTGGCGCCGGCGGCTCGGCGATGACCGGCTCCACGGCGGCCGCGAACTGGCCGTGGCCGAGCAGCGTTTCGATGACGGCGGCGAGCGAGCGCGCCCGGACCGGCTTGACCAGATAGGCGCCGTAGCCGGCCGCCTGCAGTTCGGGCAGCATCGGCCGCTCGGCGGCGGTGATCAGCACGCCGACCGGCGTCGCCGAGAAGGCACGGATGCGCTCGATGATCGCCAGCGGGTCGCCGGCGGCGGCGTCGATCAGCACGGCGTCCGGCCGCCAGGAGCCGACCACCTCCTGCTCGATGTCCTTCTGGGTGGCGAGCGTCACGTCGGCACCGGCGTCGAACAGGCGGCGGATCAGGAACGGCCCCTCGATGAGGGCATGCGACACCACCAGGATGCGGCGGCCGGCAAAGGGACGCTCGCTGACGGGCGGCGGCGCCGGCGGCTCGCCGGCCCGTGGCGCGAAACTGGCGGCCAGCAGCGCCAGGGCGGCGCGGGCGCCGAAGGTATCGCCCTCCGGTTCGTCCGGGCCGGAAGCCGCCGGGACGGCTGGTGCGTCGGGCGGGGTCGCCGTCCGGGAGGCGGCCAGCGGGAAACGCAGCGCGAAGCTGAAGCTGGCGCCGTCGCCGGGCGCCGATTCCAGGCGGATGTCGCCGCCCATCAGCCGCGTCAGCTCGCGGGCGATGGCGAGGCCGAGGCCGGTGCCACCGTGGGCACGGGCCGGACCGGGGTCGGCCTGCTCGAACTCGCCGAAGATGCGCTGCTGGTCGGCCTCGGCGATGCCGATGCCGGTGTCGCGCACCAGGAAGGACACGCCGATGCCGCCCTCCGTCTCGTCGGTCATCTGCACCTCGATGGCGACGCCGCCCTCGGCGGTGAACTTGATGCCGTTGCCGGCGAGGTTGAACAGCACCTGACGAACGCGTATCGGGTCGGCATGGACCATCAGGTCGAGCCGCGGATCGATGTAGGCGGCCAGCTCGATGCCCTTCATCTCAGCGCGCGGCGCCATCAACTCGACGAGGTCCTCGACGACGGCGACGAGCGAGGTCGGCTCGGGTTGCAGCGTCAGCCGGCCGGCCTCGATCTTGGAGAAGTCGAGGAGGTCCTCGATCAGCGTCAGCAGCGCCTCGCCGGAGGTCTCGATGGCGCGGGCGTAGCTCCGCTGCTCGGCGGAGAGCTGCGTCTTCTGCATCAGCCCGGTCATGCCGAGGATGCCATTGAGCGGCGTGCGGATCTCGTGGCTGACCATGGCGAGGAAGCGGCTCTTGGCGGCGCTCGCCGCCTCGGCCTGATCGCGGGTCTTCTCCAGCGCCGCCTCGATGGCCTTGCGGTCGGTGATGTCCCGGCCGAGCGTGCGGGTGCCGGTCACCACCCCGTTCTCGACGATCGGCGTTTCCGAGAAGGAAAACCAGCGCGGCCCGTCGACGGTCTCGACGCGGATGTCGCCGGCAAGGCGGCTCGGGCCTTCGCGCAGCAGGGCGTGGCCGGACAGCGCGGCCAGCGCCATGAGACGGCGGCGGAGCTGCCGCCAGGGGTCGGCGCGCTGGGTGTCGCGCGCCGCGACGTCGGAGGCGGCGAACAGCTCGCCGGCGGCGAGATCGCCAGCAAAGGCCGAGAAATCGAGGCCGATGAAGGCGCCGGGCGGCTGGCCGAGCCGGGCGGTGGCGGCGGCATTGGTGGAGGTGATGCGGCCGGCCGTGTCGCGGCTGATGACCAGATCGCCATCGGCCTCGTCGGCCGGGCCGACGGCGGCGTCGTAGAGGCGGCCGAGGTCGCGGCGGGCGGTGCGGCGGCCGGCCTCGAAGAGAGCGGCGCCGGCGAGCAGAGCGGCGAAGCCGGCAAGCACCGGCAGCGGCGCGGCGACCAGCGGCGCCAGCACGGTGGCGGCGGCGGCGACGAGCGCCAGCGCGGCGGCAACGGCGAACAGGCCCTTCCGCCACAGCGCCCGCGACAGAACCAGCCGCCGGAAGGACGTCGACCGGGCGGACGATGTCGGACCGGGCGGCGACGGCTCCGGGCGCGGCGAGGGGTCGGGCGAGGACTCTGAATGGCCGATCATGTCCGTCACGGGGTGCGGCGCGGTCGAGCGGCGTTCCCTGCCGGGCCTGCGCCGGCCTCATCCGTCCGGAAGAGACCTGCAGAGGCTAGACCGGCAAGGTTGCCAATCGGTTGATGAACGGACGAAATCCGCCGGCCTTGCCGGCCGGTCCCGTCCTGTTCGTCGGGTGGTCGCTCAGGCCGCCCGCGCCCGCCGGTCGGGACCGGTACGGTAGGCGATGGCTTCGCCGATGTGCATGCGGCCGACGTCGTCGGCGCCGTCGAGATCGGCCAGCGTGCGCGCCACCTTCAGCACGCGATGATAGCCGCGCGCCGACAGCGACAGCCGCTCGGCCGCCTGGCCGAGCAGGGCGAGGCCGGCGGCATCGGGCGCCGCCACGCCGTCGATCACCGCGGCCGGCGCCGTGGCGTTGGTGACCGACGCATCGAGACCGAGGGCAGCGTAGCGTTCGGACTGGAGGACGCGGGCCTTGGCCACGCGGGCGGCAACGGCTGACGACGGCTCGCCGGTCCGCCGCGCGCCGATCAGGTCGGCTGCCGATACCGCCGGCACCTCGACGGTGAGATCGAAGCGATCCATCAGCGGCCCCGAGATGCGTTCCTGGTACTCGGCGGCGCAGGCCGGTCCGCGCCGGCAGCTATGGCCCGGCGTACCGGCGAGGCCGCAGCGGCAGGGATTCATGGCGGCGACCAGCTGGAAGCGGGCCGGGTAGGCGACGCGGCTGTTGGCGCGGGCGATCACCACGTCGCCGGTCTCCAGCGGCTGGCGCAGGCTGTCGAGTACCGCCGGGCTGAACTCCGGCAATTCGTCGAGGAACAGCACGCCGCGATGGGCGAGCGACACCTCGCCGGGCCGTGCCCGGGCGCCGCCGCCGACCAGCGCCGCCATCGATGCCGAATGGTGCGGTGCCCGGAACGGCCGGCGGTCGCTGAGCCGGCCATCGGCCAGCGTGCCGGCGATCGAGGCGATCATCGAGATTTCCAACAGTTCCTGCGGCTTCAGCGCCGGCAGGATGGACGGCAGGCGGCTGGCCAGCATCGACTTGCCGGAGCCGGGCGGCCCGATCATCAGGAGGTTGTGGCCGCCGGCCGCCGCCACCTCCAGCGCCCGCCGGGCGCTCTCCTGACCCTTGACGTCGGCGAGGTCGGGCAGCGACGCCAGGGCGTCAGCCACCTTCGGCTCCGGCCGCGTCATCACCTGCGTGCCCTGGAAGTGGTTGACGACGGCGATCAGGCTGATCGGCGCCAGGATCGGCATGTCGGCATCGGCCCAGGCGGCCTCCGGGCCGGAGGCGCGCGGGCACATCAGGCCAAGCCCCTCGGCGTTGGCGGCGATGGCGGCCGGCAGCACGCCGGCTACCGGCGCGATGGTGCCGTCGAGGCTGAGTTCGCCGAGCACCACGTAGTCGGCGAGCGCGTCGGCCGGCAGCGCGCCCATCGCCGCCATCAGGGCGAGGGCGACGGGGAAGTCGTAGTGGCTGCCCTCCTTGGGAAGGTCGGCCGGCGCCAGATTGACGGTGATGCGTTTGGCCGGCAGTGCCAGGCCGGAGGCGGCCAGCGCCGCCCGCACCCGCTCGCGGCTCTCAGTCACCGCCTTGTCGCCGAGGCCGACGATGGTGAAGCCCACCTTGCCCGGTCCCATGTGGACCTGAACGTCGACCGGCGTCGCTTCGACACCCTGAAAGCACACGGTCCTGACGTGGGTGACCATCGTTCGTTCTCCCGAGCCACCACAACCTAAATGCACATACGGTTGCATGTCAAGAACGGGAAGGGAACGAAAAGGGTCTTTATGTTCCAGAAGCGGCGGTCGCCAGCCTCTTGGAAGGCCCAGGGAGCGCTTGTCCGGCAGACAGATCGATTAGCCATTTCACCTTTCTTAACCTTGTTAGTCGATTCTTAGAATGAAAAAAGTTCCGTAAAAACCATTGGATTAGCGGATCGCATCCGCAAACGAGGTGATGATGGGTGCCAGGCCTTCCGAAAGCGGTCTCAAGCGTTCCCCGCCGCAGCAACAGGCAACCGGCCTGCCGGATGCGAAGCTCGACGGGCGGCTGACCGCGCTGTTCGAGAGTGCCGATCCCGATTCCCAACTACGGCAGATGATTGCCGACGGTCTGCAACCGGAGGCCCTTCGCCAGGGTATCGAGGCGCACATGTCGTCGGTGCTTGCCGAGGCGCTGCGTCGGTCGGCCTGGGTATTCGGCCGGTCGAGCGAGACGGAGCGGCTCTGCCTCGCCTACGCTCGCATCGTGGCGGCCCTGGAACAGCTCGCGGCGAAAAGCGAGCACGAGGCAACCATCGCCGAGCTGCGGGTCTGCCATCAGGTGAGGACGCTGCAGGGTCTCGCCAAAACGGTGGTCGGCGTCAACGCGGTTGCCGTCGAACTGGCCGGGCTGTCTGATAACGTTGGCGAGCTGGCCGTCAGCTCCCAGGCGATGGCCAGCGCCACGGCGGAGATGGTCGCCTCGATCGGCGAGATTTCCCGCTCCAGCCACGAGGCACTCGGCCAGTCGCGCCTGGCGTCGGAGGCGACGGTGCAGTCCGGTCAGGCGGTGGAGCGGCTCGGCACCGCCATCTCCAACATCAGCTCGGCGACGCGGGAAACCAAGGAGAAAGCCTCGGCGCTGGCCGACGCCTTCGATCACATCGCCCAGATACTCACCGTCATCGACGTCATCGCCAAGCAGACCAACCTTCTCGCCTTGAACGCCACTATCGAGGCGGCGCGGGCCGGCGAGGCCGGCAAGGGCTTCGCCGTCGTCGCCTCGGAAGTGAAGGTGCTCGCCAACCAGACGGCCAGCGCCACCGAGAACATCGGCAGTCGCATCGAGGGCATGCGGCAGGTGATCACCGGCATGACCGAGGCGATGACCCGCACCGAGGCGGCCGTCGGCTCGGGCGAGGGGGTGATCATCGAGGTGTCCGGCTCGATGGGGCGGATCGGCGACCTGGTGTCCGGTATCCTGGGACGCATCGATTCCATTGCCGCGGTGCTCGAGGAGCAGCAGGCGGCCAGCGCCGAGATCGCCGCCTCGGTGGAGGCCGGGTCGAAGCTCGCCCAGCACAACCGCGAACTCATCCAGACGATGGCCGGCAAGCTGGAGGCCAGCAACCTGCAGACCGAGGAGCAGGCCACCAGCCTGTTCCAGGCCGCCGAGGGGCAGGCCATGATGATCGAGATCGCCAAGATCGATCACATCCTGTTCAAGAAGCACGTCGTCGACGCGCTGCTCGGCCACCGCAGCTACCCGAGCGCCAGCGTGCCGGACCATCACTGCTGCCGGCTCGGCAAATGGTACGACAGCTTCAAGGATGCAAAAATCCGGGCGTCGGCCGAGTTCCGCGCGCTCGAGGTGCCGCATCAGCGGGTGCACCAGGAGGCGAAGGCCACGCTGGAGATGCGCGAGCAGGGCCGGAACCCGGAAGCACTGAGCCATCTTGCGGCACTCAACGAGGCCGGCGACGAGGTGGTGCGGCGGCTGGAGGACCTCGGCCGCAGCGCCTTCTCCTGCGACGCCGCCTGACGAGAGGTCGGCGCCAGCCTCGGGAAATCCGGAGAATCGATTGCAGGCGACATCGGCATGACTGTCGATGCCGCCGACACTCGTGCACCCAGCGCTAGATGCATACCACCTGCGCTCCGACTTGCTGATTGGAGCCACTCTCGACTTAACGACGCATCAAGGGCCGACTGCTTGAGTTCCAATCCATAAAAGCAACAAGGATCGGATCCGCCATCCCCACCTGCATCTCCTCTTGCGGACGACCACTTCGCTGATGGTCGCCGCCTTCGTTCTCCTGTCGGTCGGCACCGTCGACTGGGCGGCCGGCGAGGTCGAAACGACGTCGCGGCAGGTCGCCGCCCATTCGAAGGCGCTCGGGCGCTCGATCGATGCCTTCCTGATAAGCGTCGTCGCCTAAACGGCTGGTGGGTTGCTTTCTTTCAAAAACCAGCCCTTCGGTGAACGGTTCGATCCGCTCATGGCAGCCATGCGCAACAAAATGTCGGACTCGCCCAGTGGTCGCTTAACATGAGTAGCACATTCGTCTAACAAGCCGGTCTCCGGACCATCCCCGACGCGCCGCCGCCGGGACCGGACACCGACCAGACGAACGGAAAGCCATGTCCAGCACAACTCTCGCCGCGCCGGTCGCCCGCCCAGGCAACTCGCGCACTCGCGTCATCCTCGCCAGCCTCGTCGGCACCACCATCGAGTTCTACGACTTCTACGTCTACGCCACGGCCGCCGTGCTGGTGTTCCCGCACCTGTTCTTCCCGGCCGGCAACGACACCACGGCGCTGCTGTCGTCCTTCGCCATCTTCGGCGCCGCCATGGTCGCCCGGCCGCTCGGCGCGCTGTTCTTCGGCCATCTCGGCGACAAGCGCGGCCGCAAGGTGACGCTGGTCGCCGCCTTGCTCACCATGGGCGTCGCCACCTTCCTGATCGGCTGCCTGCCGACCTATGCCTCGGTCGGCTGGTTCGCGCCGCTGCTGCTGGTGCTGATGCGCCTCACGCAGGGCTTCGCCATCGGCGGCGAGTGGAGCGGCGCGGCGCTGGTCGCCACCGAGAACGCACCGGCCGGCAAGCGCGCCTTCTATGGCACCTTCCCGCAGCTCGGCGCGCCGATCGGCTTCATCATCGCCAACGGCCTGTTCCTGATCATCTCGGCGGCGCTGCCCTCCGACGATCCGACGCGGCCGTCGCTGGCCTTCCTCGACTGGGGCTGGCGCATCCCCTTCCTGTTCTCGGCGGTGATGGTAATCGTCGGCCTGTGGGTGCGCTTCAGCCTGGTCGAGAGCGCCGCCTTCGAGAACACGGTGAAAGCCGGCAAGGTGCGGCGGCTGCCGATGGCCGATGCCGTCCGCCATCACGGGCGGGCGCTGGTGCTCGGCACCTTCTACATGCTGGCCACCTACGTGCTGTTCTACCTGATGACCACCTTCTCGCTGAGCTACGGTCGCGCCGCCACCACGGCGCCGGTGCCGGGCCTCGGCTACGACTACCGCACCTTCGTCATGATGATGATCGTCGGCGTGGTGTTTTTCGGCATCTTCACCATGGTCTCCGGTCCGTGGGCCGACCGGTGGGGCCGGCGGCGGACGCTGCTGTGGGTGACCGGAGCCATCATGCTGTTCGGCCTCCTCTGGGTGCCGATCCTGTCGCTCGGCAGCTTCGGGGTGATGGCCTTCCTGATCGTCGGCTTCACGCTGATGGGGATGACCTTCGGGCCGATGGGCGCGCTGCTGCCCGAGCTGTTCCCGGCCAACGTGCGCTATACCGGCTCGGGCATCTCCTACAACGTCTCGTCGATCCTCGGCGCCGCCGTGGCGCCGTTCATCGCCGTGGCGCTGTGGACCTACGGCGCAGGCAGTCCGTTCTGGGTCGGCGTCTATCTGACGGTGATGGCCGGCCTGACCTTCATTTCGCTGCTGCTCGGCAACGAGACCAGCGACGTCGACATCGACGCCTGAGCAGCGTCGTACGAGATATGAAAAGCGGTCGCCATCGGCGGCCGCTTTTTCTTTGGCCTCAAATGCCGGCGGCCTCCGGCCTTGGCTTTCCACTCCGCTTTCCGTCTTTCGGGGCTTCGCCACGAAAGACCCGCTCCATGCGGCGCCGCTTGGCGCCGAAAGTGGCATTTGGCAGATTCATTTCAATGTTGTCTTCCGCCTTATCGTCTCCTATAAGAGACGAATGAATACTATCGAAGACGAAACCAGCACCCGCCTCGCCGCCCGCATCCGTCTCGAGCGCGAGGGGCGCGGCTGGTCGCTGGCCGATCTCGCCGCCCGCTCCGGCGTCGGCAAGGCGACCATCTCCAAGATCGAGCGCGGCGACGCCTCGCCGACCGCCGGCGTGCTGGTCCGCCTCGCCGCCGCCTTCGACCTGACGCTGGCAAGCCTGCTAGTCCGGGCCGAGGCCGGCGCCGATCGGCTGCTGCGCGCCGCCGACCAGCCGGTCTGGCGCGATCCCGCCACCGGCTATCTGAGGCGGCAGGTGTTTCTGAGGCCCGACCATCCGCTGGAGATCGTCGAAGTGACCATGCCGCCGGGGCAAAGCGCCCTGTTGCCGGCCGCCTCCTATGCCTTCATCCGGCAGGTGGTCTGGCTCGTCGAGGGCGCGCTGGTGATCACTGACCCGGACGGCCGCCACGCGCTCGCCGCCGGCGACTGCCTGGGCTTCGGTCCGCCGGCCGACGTCACCATCGCCAACGACAGCGACGCACCCGCCCGCTACGTGGTGGCGCTGACCAGGAGCTGATACGCCATGTCCGACATCGTTATCCGCCCGCTTCTCCCCGACGGCGCCCCCCTCGACGCGCTGGCGGCGCTGCTGGTCGAGACAGTGGCGGCCGGCGGCTCGGTCAGCTTCATGGACCCGCTGCCGGTCGACACGGCGCGCGCCTTCTGGCACGAATCGCTTGTCGCCGCGCGAGACGGCAAGCGCGTGGTGCTCGGCGCCTTCGAGGGGGACGACCTCGTCGGCACGCTGACGCTGCTGCTCGACTGCCCGCCCAACCAGCCGCACCGCGCCGAATTCGCCAAGATGATGACGCGGCGGAGCCGGCGCGGCCGCGGCATCGCCACGGCGCTGATCGCGGCGGCCGAGACCATCGCCCGCGACAGGGATCGCACGCTGATCGTGCTAGATACCGCCAGCGACGGCGGCGCCGGGCCGCTCTACGAGCGCTGCGGCTTCCGTCTGGCCGGCGAGGTGCCGAACTACGCGCTGAAGCCGCAGGGCGGCCTCACCGGCACGCTCTACTATTACAAGGAATTGCGCCGCAATTCGTAGAGCATGACGCCGGTGGCCACCGCGAGGTTGAGGCTGTCGGCGCGGCCGGCCATCGGGATCTTGACGCGCACGTCACAGGCCGCCGACATCGGCTCGCTGAGGCCGGCCTGCTCGTTGCCCATCACCAGCACGGTCGGGGCGCGGGCTTCCACCTTGCGGTAGTCGTGCGTCGCCTTGAGATGCGTGCCGACCAAACGGACGCCGGACGCCCTCGCCCAGGCGACGAAGGCGTCGCGGCCGGTCCTGACCAGCGGCACGTGGAACAGCGAGCCCATGGTGGCGCGCACCGCCTCGAAGGAGAAGGGATCGCAGGTGTCGCCGATCAACACCACGCCCTTCGCCCCGACCGAATCGACGGTACGGATGATGGTGCCGAGGTTGCCGGGGTCGCGCACTTCCTCGAGCGCCACCCAGACCTCGCCCTCGCCGATCCTGACCTCGGCGAGCGGCCTCAGCCGCTGGCCGAACACGCCGACCACCATCTGCGGATTGTCGCGGCGGGTGATCTTAGCCAGCACCGCCTCGCTCATTTCCAGCACGTCGCCACCGCGCGCCCTGACGGCGGCGGCCGCCTTGGCCACCGGCGGCTGGTCGCGCACCGCCGGCGCATAGGCGACGGCGGCGATCGGCCAGTACTCCTCCAGCGCGTCGGTGACCAGCTTCAGCCCCTCGCCGACGAACTGCCCGGTCTCCTCGCGCGCCTTCTTCATGGCCAGCGCCCGGATGTCCTTGACGATCGGGTTGGCAAGCGAGGTGATCTGCCGCACGGCGCCGGGCGCCTTCTCCCTGTCGGCCATGGCTCAGGCTCCGATAAAGCGGGAATACATCGAGGTGGCGAGCAGCCGGCCCGGCCGCGCCGGGTCGCCGGTCTCGCGCACGGCCAGTTCGCCCGAGGCGATGGTACCCGGACGGTGGCCGATGAGGTCGGCGGTCACCTCGTGGATGGAGAGGAAGGAGGCGCGGATGGCGTAGGCCGTCAGCACCATGAAGGACGGACCCGGCGCCAGCAGCTGGCGCGTCAGGTCGAGGAGGTGCGGCAGGTCGGCTTCCAGCGACCACACTTCGCCTTCCGGGCCGCGGCCGAAGCGCGGCGGATCGAGCAGGATGCCGTCGTAGCGCTTGCCGCGCCGGATGTCGCGCTCGGCGAATTTCACGGCGTCGTCGACGATCCAGCGGATCGGAGCGGCATCGAGGCCAGCCAGCGCCTGGTTCTCGCGACCCCAGGCCACCGATTTCTTGGAGGCGTCGACATGCGTCACCTCGGCGCCGGCCTCGGCGGCGATCAGCGATGCTACGCCGGTGTAGCCGAACAGATTGAGCAGCCTCGGCTTGTCGGGTCCGCGATGCGCCTTCAGCCGCTCGGCCATGAAGGTCCAGTGAGCGATCTGCTCGGCGAAGATGCCGACGTGGCGGAAGGCGGTCAGCCGGCAGACGACGGGCAGGCCCATCACCCGCATCTCCCAAGCGGTGCCGATGCCCTCGGCGGTGCGCCAGCGGCCGGGGCCGTCCTCCTCGACGTCGCCGGTGAAGGCGGCGCCGGCCGCCGCCCAGACCGCGGGATCGAGCCGGCGCGGCCCCATGGCCTGCGGCTCGGGCCGGACCACCATGAGGTCGCCGTAGCGTTCGAGCTTCTCGCCCTCACCCATGTCGAGGAGGCGATAGTCATCCCAGCCGTCGGTGACCAGCAGCGAGCCGACCTGTTCCTCGGCGCGGCGTGGGCCGAGCACCGTCGGCATCGGCCGCTTTGGGGCGGCGGCGCCCGACGGCCGGGCCGGACCGCGGGAGTCCCGCGAGGATTCGGGCGCGCGCGACTCCGGCCGGCGGGAGGGCGGTTTCGGGCTGAAGGGAGGCTTGGCCAAGGCGAATGTTCCGGGCGGGAAGGATCTTCGGCCCCTTATACACGGCCGCCGGCCGGAATGAAGGCGGCTTCCCCTGTCTTTGATCGATCCCGCCCTTTACGGCCCTTCCCCGACGAGGCTACAAGGACGCAACTTCGCGGGATCCCTCCCGCCCTCATCAACGGAGAGATCCATGCGCCCGTCCCGCCGTGCCCCCGACGAGTTGCGTCCCGTCAGCCTCGAGCGCGGCGTGTCGCGCCACGCCGAAGGCTCCTGCCTCGTCAAGTTCGGCGACACGCATGTGCTGGTCACCGCCTCGGTCGACGAGAAGGTGCCGCCATGGCTGCGCGGCGGCGGCAAGGGTTGGGTGACCGCCGAATACGGCATGCTGCCGCGCGCCACCGGCGAGCGCATGAAGCGCGAGGCGGCCGCCGGCAAGCAGTCGGGCCGCACCCAGGAGATCCAGCGGCTGATCGGCCGCAGCCTGCGGGCCGTCGTCGACCTGATCGCCCTCGGCGAGCGGCAGATCGTCATCGACTGCGACGTCATCCAGGCCGACGGCGGCACCCGCACCGCCTCGATCACCGGCGCCTTCGTGGCGCTCTATGACGCCATCGAGTGGATGCGCCGCCGCAATCTCGTCCCCGCTCAGGCCAAGGTGCTGCGCGACCACGTCGCCGCCATCTCCTGCGGTATTTCCGACGGCGTGCCGGTGCTCGACCTCGACTATATCGAGGATTCCTCGGCCGAGACCGACGCCAACTTCGTGATCACCGGCTCGGGCGGCCTCGTGGAGATCCAGGGTACCGCCGAGGGGGCTCCCTTCTCCGAGGAGGAGTTGCAGAAGCTGCTGGCGCTGGCCAAGGGCGGCATCGCCACGCTGATCGACCTGCAGAAGGCGGCCATCGCGTCGTGACGGGGAGAGAGGACATGACCGAACACCGCCGCATCGACGGCAAGCGGCTCGTCGTCGCCACCCACAACAACGGCAAGCTCCGGGAATTCTATTTCCTGCTCGGCGGCCTGCCCATCGAACTGGTGTCGGCTGGCGATCTCGGCCTGCCGGTGCCGGTCGAGGATGGCACGACTTTCCTCGAAAATGCCCGCATCAAGGCGCTGGCCGCCGCCCGCGCCGCCGGCGAGGTGGCGCTCGCCGACGATTCTGGCCTCTGCGTCGAGGCGCTCGACGGTCGCCCCGGCGTCTACACCGCCGACTGGGCCGGCCCGGATCGCGACTGGTCGATGGCCATGCGCCTCGTCGAGGAAGAGCTGCACAAGGCAGGCGCCGCGACGCCGGACAAACGGCAGGCGACCTTCGTGTCGACGCTCTGCCTCGCCTGGCCGGACGGCCATACCCAGGAATATCTCGGAGAACGTCACGGCACGCTGGTCTGGCCGCCGCGTTCCGGCGACTTCGGCCATGGCTACGACCCGGTGTTCCTGCCGGACGGCGAGACGAAAACCTTCGGCGAGATGACCGAGGCCGAGAAGCACGGCTCGATCTGGCAGGCGCCGGGGCCGCTGTCGCACCGCTCGCGGTCGCTGAAGCTGTTGGTCGACGACGCCTTCCCACCCGTTCTGCGGCCCTGAAGGACGACGGCATGAGCGAGCGGGATCTCCTGACGGGGGTGGAAGCGACGGCGGCCGGCACGCCGGAGGTCGGCTTCGGCGTCTACGTCCACTGGCCGTTCTGCGCCCGCAAGTGTCCCTATTGCGACTTCAACAGCCACGTCCGTCCGAAAGGCATCGACGAGGCCGGCTATCTTGCCGCCATGGAGCAGGAGATCGCCGCCCACGCCCGCCTGACGCCCGGCCGCACCGTGACCTCGGTGTTCCTTGGCGGCGGCACGCCGTCGCTGATGCGGCCGGACAGCGTCGGCCGCCTCCTGGAGCTGATCGGCAGCCACTGGCAGATGTCGGCCGACGCCGAGATCACCCTCGAAGCCAACCCGTCTTCGGTGGAGGCCGATCGCTTCCGCGGCTATCGGGCGGCCGGCGTCAACCGGCTGTCGCTCGGCGTGCAGGCGCTCGATGACGCCGACCTCAAGTTCCTCGGCCGGCTGCACAACGTCGAGGAAGCGCTCAAAGCCGTCGAGCTGGCGCGCGCCACCTTCCCGCGCCTCTCCTTCGACCTGATCTACGCCCGGCCCGGCCAGAGCCTTGCCGCCTGGGAGGCGGAACTCCGGCGCGCCATCGGCTTTGCCGCCGACCACCTGTCGCTCTATCAGCTGACCATCGAGCCGGACACCGCCTTCGAGAAGCTCTACGCCGCCGGCAAGCTGACCATCCCCGACGCGGACGCCGCCGCCGATCTCTACGAGCTGACGCGGGCCATCACCGGTGAAGCCGGCCTGCCGGCCTACGAGATCTCCAACCATGCCGCGCCGGGCGGCGAGAGCCGGCACAACCTTCTCTACTGGCGCTATGGCGAATACGTCGGCCTCGGCCCCGGCGCCCATGGCCGCATCGTCCACGGCGACGACCGCGGCCGCCTCGCCACCGTTGCCGAGCGCAATCCGGAAGCCTGGATGAAGCGGGTCGCCGAGATCGGCAACGGGGTGATCGAGACCGAGGAGATCTTCGGCGAGACGGCCGGCGACGAGATGCTGCTGATGGGCCTGCGCCTCGTCGAGGGCATCGACGTCGCCCGCTACCGGCGTCTGGCCGGCCGCGGCTTCGATCCGGAGCGCGTCTCCGACCTCGTCGCCCACGGCATGGTCGAGGTGCTGCCGGACGGCCGCATCCGCACCACGCCGGCCGGCGCCTTCGTGCTCGACGCCGTGGTGGCCGATCTGGCGGCTTGACTTTATTCGCGCATCCGCCCGAAAAGTCTGCAACTTTTCGGGCGGATGAGTTCCCTGCGCATCCGCTTGTCCGAAAAGTCTGCAACTTTTCGGGCGGATACGTCACAACCTCGACACCGGCTTCGGCTTCGAGCCGTCGGAGAAGCGTGACAGGCGGAAGTGTCGCGGGTCGACGAAGGGCGTCGTTCCCGTGACGAGGTCGGCGACCAGCCAGCCGGCGCCCGGCCCGATGCCGAAGCCGTGGCCGGACAGGCCGGTGGCGACGACCAGACCGGCGAGGCCGTCCACCTCGGAGATCACCGGCACCACGTCCGGCGTCACGTCGATGAAGCCGGCCCAGGCCTGGACGATGCGCGTCTCCCGGAAGGCCGGGAAGCGGCGCTTCAATTCGCCCATGGTGCGGCGCAGGAACCTGAGGTCGGGCTTGGGGTCGAGGACGCGCGTCTTCTCGTAAGGCGAGACGCGGTCGAGCGGCCGGGTCGGCCAGTCGTCGATCTCGCGGAAGAAGCGTTCCCCGAAGCCGAGCGACACGTGTTTCCAGTCGGAGGCGAGCGCCGGCAGGAAGTCGAGCGCGAAGCGGAAATGATCGGGGGTGAGGGCCGCGACGTTGGCGACGCCATTGGCCACCGTCAGCCCGCCGTCGGCCCGCTTGCGGATGCCGATCACGTCGTCCCAAATGCCGGCGTCGGGGCCGCCGGTCACCGGCGCGGTGCGCGACACCGTCGAGCGCATCTTGAGCTGCGGCAGCGTCAGGCCGAGGTCCTTCAGGAAGCGCCGCGACCAGGCGCCGGCCGCCAGCACCACGCGCTTGGTCCTGATGGTACCGCGTTCGGTGACCACCGAGACGATCTCGCCGGCCGCCGTCTCGAGGCCGCGCGCCGCGCAGTCGGTGAGGATGACGGCGCCCTTGGCCCGCGCCGCCAAGGCGATGGCCGGCGCCGCCTTCTGCGGCTCGGCGCGGCCGTCGCTCTTGCACCACAGGCCGGCCGGCGGCGGCGACAGATCGTCCTTCATCACCGCCTTGACCGCCTCGCCCTCGATCACCTTGGCGGAAATTCCGTGCTCCGCCGCCGCCTTGACCCAAGCGCGGTAGCCATCGATGTCGCGTCCCCGGCGGGCGGCAAAGAAAATGCCGGTCTCGCGGAAACCGGTGTCGCCGACGCCGTGGGCGCTCATCTCGCGCCACAGCCGCATCGCCTCGCGGATCAGGTCGAACTCGCGCGGATCGCGGTCGGCCTGCCTGACCCAGCCCCAGTTGCGGCTCGACTGCTCGCCGGCGATGTGGCCCTTCTCGAGGAGCACCGGCTTCAGGCCGCGCTCCGCCAGATAGAGGGCGGCGGTGGTGCCGACGATGCCGCCGCCGACGATCACCACGTCGGCCTCCTTCGGCACGGCGATGTCGGACGCAACGGGATCGACCTGCGGACCCATGATGAAAGCTCCCCGGAAGGCGCCGGCCGATGCCGGCCCGAAGGTTTTACGCCAAATGGCCGGTCGATCCAGTCCGGCAGCTTCCGAAGGCGGCGGCGAATGGAGTATTTTCGTCTCCGGCCTGGAGCGTCCGATGCCCGGACGGTTCGGGCCGGCGGCCTATGCCCGTTTGCGCCGGTCTCAGAGCCTGAACAGCCACTCGTGCTCGGGCGCGTTGTGGAACTTCCAGGTCCGCGTCGGCCCGGCCATGACGTTGAGATAATAGCTGTCGTAGCCGTGCAGCGTCGCCACCGGGTGGTATCCCCTAGGCACCATGGCGACGTCGCCGTCCTCGAGCGCCATCGCCTCGTCGAGGCTGCGGTCGTCGGTATAGACGCGCTGGAACACCCAGCCCTGGGCCGGATTGACGCGGTGGTAGTAGGTCTCCTCGAGGCAGCTCTCGGTCGGCAGGTCGTCGACGTCGTGCTTGTGCGGCGGATAGGACGAGGTGTTGCCGGCCGGAGTGATCACCTCGACGACGATCAGCGAATCGGCCGGCTCGCCCTCCGGCAGGATGCCGGTGACCAGCCGCGTGTTGCGGCCCTTGCCGCGCGTCTCCTGAACGAGGTCGGCCGGATCGATGTGGCGGGCCGGCCGGGCGCCGCGCTTGCCCGGCGCCGAGCAGACGCCGAGGGTGACCTCGGTCGCCGCCTTCACCGACCAGCTGGCGCCGGCCGGCACGTAGACGGCGTGCGGCTTGCCGGAGAACGGCGTCATGCGCTCGCCGATCAGCCCGAAATCCTCGGTGCCGGCGGTAACCACCGCCCGCCCCTCGATCAGCACCAGACAGGCCTCGCGATCCTCGGTGTCGGCGAAGCTGGTCTCGCCCGGCCTGAGCCGCACGACGTCGAAGCCGACATAGGTCCAGCCGGCGCTTTCCGGCGTGATCGAGATCACCTTGCCGTGGTCGCCCGACGGACGGACGCGCAGATTCGGCATGACCTTTCCTCCCTCCATCGGCCCGACCCGGCCGAAGCCGGCTCAAGTGTAGCCCCGGCCGGCCCCCGCGTCGAGAAAGAGGACATGGCTCAGCCATTTGTCGTGGCACAATTCCGGACGCCAAACCGGTTGCCACTTTTGCTGGAATTGCTCCCAAATGACGAACGGCGCGCTTCCTCCCGGAAGTCGCGCCGTTCTTTCAGGTCCGAAAGCCGGTCCGCCTCAGTTGGCGGCGCCCTGCTGCTGCTGCTGCATCTGCTGCAGGCGGGCAAGGTACTGCTGGTAGAGCTGGACGAAGTCGATCGGGTCGATCAGCAGCGGCGGGAAGCCGCCGCGGATGACGGCGTCGGCGATGATCTGGCGCGCGAAGGGGAACAGCAGGCGCGGGCCCTCGATGTTGACGTAGGGATGCAGGTGCTGCGACGGCACGTTCTGCACGCTGATCAGGCCGCCGTAGGTCAGCTCGACGTTGAAGATCACCTCTTCGCCGATCGCCGCCTTGGCCTCGAGATGCAGGTCGATCTCGTAGTCGCTCTGGCTGCGCTGGCGCGAGTTGACGTTGACGCCGATGGAAATCTGCGGCGCCGTCTCGCGCGCCCTGAGGCTATCGGGCGCCTTGGGATTCTCGAACGACAGGTCCTTGACGTACTGGGCAACCACGCTCATCGACGGCTGGGCCTCGGCGGCGCCGTTCTCGGGCTGAACCGAACTC
>LUYO01000105.1:0-19466 GCA_001603295.1 Rhodobacterales bacterium Alpha_02 | reverse complement strand
CCTCGGCGGCCAGCGCCTGCGGCTCGCGCGCCGCATCGGAGCCGCGGATCGGCACGGTGTAGACGCGGCGGGCCAGGCCGGCGAAGGCCTCGAAGAAGCCTTGCGGGTCCTTGGTCGACAGCATGCCGACGATCAGCACCAGCGGTCGGGCGACGCGCTCCTCGAGATCGGCCATGGCCGAGGCGATCACCTCGCCGGCGCCGGGATTGTGGCCGCCGTCGAGCCAGATCTCCGCGCCGCCGGGAGCGGCGTCGACGATGGCGCCGGCCGTCAGCCGCTGCAGCCGGGCCGGCCACTCGACCCGCTCCATGCCGCGCTCGAAGGCGTCGTGACCGACGCGGAAACCGGCCGCCCGCACGGCGGCAATGGCCGCGCCAGCGTTGGCGATCTGGTGGCCGCCGGGAAGGCGCGGCCGCGGCAGGTCGAGCAGGGCGTCGCCGTCCTGGAACACCAAGCGACCGCGCTCCTCGAAGGCGGTCCAGTCCTGGCCGCCGATCATCAGCGGGCCGGCGCCGACCTCGGCCGCCACGCGCTCGACCACCGCCCGCACGACGTCCGGGTTGGGCGACAGCACCACCGGGCAACCGCGCTTGACGATGCCGGCCTTCTCGAAGGCGATCTTCTCGACGGTGTCGCCGAGATAGGCCTGATGGTCGAGCGAGATGGAGGTGATCACCGATACGGCCGGCCGGTCGATGACGTTGGTGGAATCGAAGCGGCCGCCGAGCCCCACTTCCAGCAGCACGGCGTCGGCCGGCCGTTCGGCGAACAGCAGGAAGCCGGCGGCGGTCAGCAGCTCGAACAGGGTGATCGCCTCATCGCCGTTGGCCGCCTCGACGCGGCGAAGCGCGTCGGCAAAAGCGTCGTCGTCGACGGAGCCGGAGATGCCCGGCCCGTCGGCGAGGCGGAAGCGCTCGTTGTAGCGGACGAGATGCGGCGAGGTGTCGGCGTGGACGCGCAGGCCCTCGGCTTCGAGGATCGCCCTGAGGAAAGCCACCGTCGAGCCCTTGCCGTTGGTGCCGGCGACGTGGAACACCGGCGGCAGGCGGTCCTGCGGGTTGCCGAGCGCGGCGAGCAGCCGGCGGATGCGGCCGAGCGAGAGATCGAAGCCCTTCGGCCAGCGCTGCAGCAGGCGGTCGATGATGTCGAGCGGCGTTTCCATGGCAAGGTCCGGATGGGCGGGACGCCCGAAAGAAACGCGCCGCCCTGACGGCGGCGCGGCGGGTCGGGAACGGGGCCGGCCGGGTCAGGCCGGCAGCAGCGCGGTGCCGCTCGCGTGGGTGAGCAGGCGGACGAGGCGGCCGATGGTGGCGCGCAGCTCGTGCCGGTGCACCACCATGTCGATCATGCCGTGGTCGAACAGGTATTCGGAGCGCTGGAAACCCTCGGGCAGCTTCTCGCGGATGGTCTGCTCGATGACGCGCGGCCCGGCGAAGCCGATCAGCGCGCCGGGCTCGGCAATGTGCACGTCGCCCAGCATGGCGTAGGAGGCGGTGACGCCGCCGAGCGTCGGGTTGGTCAGCACGACGATATAGGGCAGGCCGGCCTCGCGCAGCATCTCGACAGCCACCGTGGTGCGCGGCATCTGCATCAGCGACAGGATGCCCTCCTGCATGCGGGCGCCGCCCGAGGCGGTGAACATCACGAAGGCGGCCGAGCGGGCGACCGCCTCCTCGACGCCGCGGATGATCGCCTCGCCGGCCGCCGTGCCGAGCGAGCCGCCCATGAAGTCGAAGTCCTGGACGGCGGCGACCACGGCGTTGCCCTCGACGCGGCCGGCGCCGACCAGCACGGCATCGTCGTTGCCGGTCTTGGCGCGCGAATCGCGCAGGCGGTCGACGTAGCGCTTCTCGTCGCGGAACTTCAGCGGGTCCTGCGTCACGACCGGCGTGGCGATCTCTTCAAATTCGCCGCCGTCGAACAGCTTCACGAAGCGCTCCCTGGGCGGCATGCGCATGTGGTAGCCGGAATTGGGGATCACCCACTGGTTGGCTTCGAGGTCGCGGTGGAAAACCATCTCGCCGGTCTCGGGGCACTTCACCCAGAGGTTTTCCGGCACGTCGCGCTTGGCGGACCAGAGAGAGCGGATTTTCGGGCGGACGACGTTGTTGATCCAGTTCACGGGGCGTTTCGACCTTTGCTTTGCCGCGCCGGCCGGCCTTGCCGCACCCGGCGCCGGACCGGTCGCCGGTCCTTCGTCGTGGCTCTCATAGCACAACGGTCCCGAGGACCAAAGCCGTTTCGCCGTCGGCACGATCGCCTCAAAGCGGCCGTGCGGACGGCTTTTTCCGCCTCGAGCGCCGGCGGGCCTGCGGAGCAACACAACATCGCTTTCCGGCGGCCGGCGTTCGGTTTAGCCTCCGGTGTCCAGAGGAGAAGCGCCATGCCGATACCCATCATCGAACGCCGCCGCATCGAGGCGGAGATCGTCGGCCACATCTATCGCGAACTGGTCGAGCGGATCGGCCGCGAGGCGGCGCGCGCCGCCATCGACGCCGCCATCCGCAAGGCGGCGGTCGCCCATGGCGAGGCGTGCCGCGCCGAACTCGGCCGCCTGCCCGACTGCCGGGATCTGGCGGCCATCCTGCCGGCCTGGACCGCCGAAGAGGCGCTGGAGATCGAGGTGAAGGAGGCGGTGCCCGACCGCCTCACCTACGACGTCACCCGCTGTCGCTATGCCGAGACCTACCGCGAGATGGGACTGGCCGACATCGGCGCCCTCTTGTCCTGCAACCGCGACGCCGCGTTCTCGGCCGGCTACAATCCCGCCATGTCGCTCGAACGCACGGAAACCCTGATGGAAGGCGGCCGGCGCTGCGACTTCCGCTATCGCCTGGACACGCCCGGCGGGCAATAGGTCCGCGTCTCCCGGCGGCCGCCTCCGCCTCGAACGCCGCCGGCCGCCGAAATCGTTGCCGCCTGTCACCAAAGCCTTGATCCGCCCGCCAAATCGGTTGATGAATGGGCGCCCAGAAACGAAAGTTACAAAAGGTTCGCTCGCAAAGGTCGGTCTTGGCCCTTGCCGGCTGTCCCTTTTGCCACCGTCATTGGAGTGCGCATCGTCCCATGGTCCGGCTCGTTCATTCCGGGCCGGATATGCGCCGATGCCGGCCGGCATCGGCGGAAAGAGTAGGATGAAAGTCGGGGTTCGCGATATTGCTAGGGAGGCGGGCGTTGCCGTCAGCACCGTGTCGCACGTCCTCAACGGCACCGCCTCGATCAGCCGCGAGGTGCGCGACCGCGTGCTGGCCGTGGCGCGCGACCTCGGCTACCTCGACCAGCGGCGCGCCAAGGCGACCATCGCCACCATGGAGCAGGTGTTGGTGGTGTTCGGCCGCGGCTTCGCCGCCGCCGGCGAGGCCGGCTTCCGTCACCGGGTCGTCTACGAGGGCTTGCGGCGCGAATGCGAGCGGCGGTCGCTGAAGATGATTCCCGTCATACCCGAGAATGAGGAGATCGACGTCGGCAGGATCGTCGAGACGGCGCGGGCGGAGAACGCCGGCGGCATCATCGTCATCGGCGGCGGCGGCGTGCTCGATCTCGGCGACCTCGCCGGCAGCGGCCTGTCGCTGGTGGTGATGAACGGCGAGGAGCGGCTGCGCCGGGCCGACGCGGTGGTGCCGGCCAACGCCTTTGCCGCCGGCGTCGCGGTACGCTGCCTCCGGGACGCCGGACACCGCCGCGTGGCGATGCTCTCGGCCGCCGGCTGCGATCCTCTCGCCGGCCGGCGCGCCGGCTTCGCCGAGGCGGCGGCCGAGGCCGGGCTTTCGGCCGCCGAGACGATCGTCGCCACCGAGGACGGCCTCGACGCCGGCGCCGCGGCGCTCGCCCGGCGCCTTGCCGCGCCCGGCGGGCTCGACGGCGCTACCGCGCTGTTCTGCCTCACCGATCCGCTCGCCGAGGGGGCGCTCCAGGCGCTGTCGGCGGTCGGCCTCGACGTTCCGGCCGACGTGTCGGTGATCGGCTGCGACGGCCTCGGAGAGGTGCGGCCGACGCCGCTGACCACGGTCAACGTCGGCTACGGGCAGCTCGGCATCTCGGCGCTGGCCATCATGGAGTCGCGGCTGCTGGTGCCCAAGCCCGTCCGCGCCTGCATCCGTGTTGAATTCGGCACCGAGCTGATCGCCGGCGCCACCGTCGGCCCGCCGCCCGACGCCCGGTCGGGCCGCGACGGCGGCGGAGTGGCGCGGACGCGGGGCCGGCGATACCGTCACGGCAGCATCGGCATGGGAGGGCCGCATGCACGTCTCGTTCCTGATCGATTCCACTGATCTCCGCCGCTGGCAGGGCGAGGCGATCGTCGCCGTGCTCGCCGCCGCCCGTGCCACCGGCGCCGTTGTTCCGGCGGCCGGCGCCGCACCGTCGTCGCTGCTCGATCTCTGCCTCGCCTTCGAGGCGCTGGCCTTCCGCCGGCCGCGCGGCGGTCCGCTCGACCGGTTGCCGGCCGCCGCCCTGGACCTGCCGGTCGGCGGCGATGGCGCCGATCTCGTCGTCGACCTCGCCGCCGCGCCGGATACCGCCGGCGACCGGCTGCTGGTCACCGTGGGCGGCACCGGCTTGGTGGCCGGCGCCGCCGATGCCATCATGGCCGGCAACGAACCCTTTCTCGACCTCGTCGCCGTCACCGATGGAACGCGCCGGCTGATCGGCCGCTGGCACGTCGCCGTCGAGGACCGACGACAGCTCGGGGTGGGGCTCGGTTCGGCGGCCGGGCGGGCGGTGGAAATGCTGGCGCTGGCCGCCGGCCTGATCGCCGCCGGCACGCCGCTCACGGAGCTGACGCTGCCGCGCGTCGAGGTGGAGCCGCCACCGCGCCGGGCCGGCTGGCCGGCCAGCTTCACCGCCGCCGCCTTCGCCCGCAGCCTCACCGCCCGCCTCGAACGCCTGGTGCGGACGCCGCCGACCTGGGCGGTCGCCTGGCGTGCCGACGAGACCGGCGACGGGGCGCTGCCGGCGATCGCCGGCCGGCCGTGGCGTCGCCTCGCCGACGACGGCCACCGCTTCTACGCCGATCCCTTCCCGGTGCGTCACGACGGCCGGACGATTCTACTCGTCGAGGAATTTCCCTTCGCGACGGAGAAAGGCATCATTTCGGCGGTGGACCTCGGCCCCGACGGTCCGGCCGGCACGCCACGGCCGGTGATCGAGGCCGACTGCCACCTTTCCTATCCCTTCGTCTTCGCCCAGGACGGCGCGCTCTACATGATCCCCGAGACGTCGGGCAGCCGCCGGGTGGAGCTGTGGCGCGCCGTGGATTTCCCGGATCGCTGGGAGCGGACGGCGGTGCTGATCGACGACATCGACCTCGGCGACGCCACGCTGCACCGGGCGGACGACGGCCGCTGGTACCTGTTCGGCACCGTCCGTCCGCAGCAGGGCGCCAACTGGGGATCGAGCTGGGACGGCCTTGCCATCTTCACCGCCGAGCGACCGGTGGGACCATGGATGCCGCTGTTCTCCGGCCCGGCCAAGGTGGACGTCGCCACGGCGCGGCCGGCTGGCCGGATGTTCCAAGCGGGTGGCGCCGTCATCCGGCCGTTCCAGGACAGCGTCGGCGGCTACGGCGCCGGCCTCGGCTTTGCCCGCGTCGACCGGCTCGACGCCGGCGGCTATGCCGAGACGACGCTGGTGGCGCTGAGGCCGGCACCGCCGCTCTCCGGCCTGCATACCTACAACCGTAGCGGCGGCTTCGAGATGATCGACGTCATCGCAGGCGCCGATGCCGATGTGGTCGTGCCTTGATGATCACCAGCGCGGACGGTGGCGGGGCGGACCGCAGTCGACGACCTCCATCCGCTCGTAGCGGATGACGCGGCCCCAGGGATCGACCACCGGCCGGTCGACCCAGCGCGAGCGGCACATCGGCGGCGGACCCCAACCGTGACGGGGCGGCGGTGATCCCCAGCCCCAGCGCGGCGGTGGCGGGCCCCAGCCGGGTCCGGGCGGAGGCGGCGGACCCCCGCCCCAGCGCGGCGGCGGGCCGTGCGGACCGTCGTTGAAACCGAAGCCGAAGTAGATGCCGTCGGCCGCCGCGCTCGATGCGGTGCCGGCGAGGCCGGCGGCGGCGACGAGCGCCACGGCAAGCGAGCCGGCGAGGGTGGCGAGAAGACGCCTGTAGAGCATGGCACGATCCCTTCTTGAAACCGGAGCCGGCCGGGCGCTGCCGCCGGGCCGTCCTTGTCTCCGTTCTAGGCCGCCGCCGTTGAACCGACCCTGAGGTCGGCGTTCATCGGCCATTCAGCTTTTCGGCCGACAGTCCGGGCAGGAAAGGCCCGACACCAGGCGAGAGACCGATGACCGAACCCGTGCCGCTTCTCACCAGGGCGCCCGACCTTGCCGCCGCCATCGCCGACTGGCAGGACTGGCTGGCCGCCGTCCGCCGCCTCAGTCCGCGCACCGCCTTGGCCTACGGCCGCGACGCCGATGATTTCCTGCGCTTTCTGACCGGCCATCTCGGCGCGCCGCCCGGTGTCGCCGACCTCGGCCGCTTGACCCCGGCCGACTTCCGCGCCTTCCTGGCCCGCCGCCGCCAGGGCGGCCTTGCCGCGCCCAGCCTCGCCCGCTCCCTCTCCGGCATCCGCTCGCTGATCCGCTTTCTCGAAAAGCGGGGCAAGGTGGAGAGCGCCGCCGTCACCGCCGTCGCCGCCCCCAAGGCGCCGCGCCGGCTGCCGCGGCCGCTCGGCGTCGCCGACGCGCTCGCCGTGGTGTCCGGCGCTGACCTCGTCGCCGAGGAGCCCTGGGTGGCCGCCCGCGACGGCGCCGTGCTGGCCCTCCTCTACGGCGCCGGCCTGCGCGTCTCCGAGGCGCTGGCGCTGACCGCCGCTGCCGCGCCGCCGGAGACCGGCGGGGCGCTGCGCGTCACCGGCAAGGGCGGCAAGACGCGGCTGGTGCCGGTACTGCCGGCGGTCGGCCGGGCGGTGGCCGACTATGTCCGGCTCTGCCCGTTCCGCCTGGCGCCGGACGGACCGCTGTTCCGCGGCGTCAAGGGCGGGCTGCTGTCGCCGCGTCTCGTCCAGTTGGCGATGCAGCGGCTGCGCGGCGCCCTCGGCCTGCCGCCCACCGCGACGCCGCACGCGCTCCGCCATTCCTTCGCCACTCACCTGCTCGGTTCGGGCGGCGACCTTCGCACCATCCAGGAACTGTTGGGCCACGCCAACCTGTCGACGACGCAGGTCTATACCTCAGTCGACGCCGAGCGGCTGGTCGCCGCCTGGAAGGGCGCCCACCCGCGCGCCTGAGCTCGCACTTGCGCCGGATCTCGCCGGAAAGCGGATTTCACCGCCGAATCGATGCTCCGGCCGGCTTTCCAGCGGCCGGCCGATGGCCTATGGCTTGCCTTTCCGCCCTCCCAAGGGAGGCCCGTCCGGGCCGCTGCCTCTTGAGTACCCCCTCCTCCGCCGGCCCGCTGTGGGTCGGCTACGCCTTTGCCGCCGTCGGCGCCGTGCTGTTCGCCGCCAAGGGCATCCTGATCAAGCTCGCCTTCGCCGAGGGTGTCGACACGCTGACGCTCTTGGCCCTGCGCATGGGGCTGTCGGTGCCGATCTACGTCGCCGTCGGCGTCATCGCCTACCATCGCGGCCGCGACCGCCGCGCCACGGCGGTGCCGGCCTCGGCCTATCTCAAAGCACTGGCCATCGGGGTGATCGGCTACTGGTTCTCGTCCTACGCCGATTTCAAGGGCCTGGAGACGCTGACGCCGCAGTTCGAGCGGCTGATCCTGTTCACCTACCCGCTGTTCGTGCTGCTGTTCGGCGCGGCGCTGTTTCACGAACCGTTGCGCTGGCGGCCGCTCGCCGCCTTCGGCATCGCCTATCTCGGCCTCGCCGTCGTCTTCCTGGCCGATTTCGAGACCGGCGGCAGCGACATCGCGGTCGGCGCGGCCTGGGTGCTGGCCGCCGCCGTCACCTTCGCGCTCTACCAGTTGCTCGCTCGCGACAGCATCGCCAGCATGGGGGCGCCGCTGTTCACCTCGGTGGCGATGACCGGCGCGGCGCTGGTGGTGCTGGCGCTGTTCCTCGTCACCCATCCGCTTGCGGCGCTTGTCGTATCCGGCCGCGCCTTCCTGCTGTCGGTGATGTTGGCCATCGGCGCCACGGTGCTGCCGAGCTTCTTCATGAGCGCCGCGCTGTCGCGCATCTCGGCGGCCGCCAATTCCACCATCGGCACGCTGTCGCCGGTGGTGACGCTCATCCTTGCCGTGCTGTTCCTCGGCGAGCCGCTGCGCGGCGTCGACCTTCTTGGCACGGCGATGGTGGTCGGCGGCGTCGGCCTGTTCACGGTCGTCGACCGGCGCCGCCGCTGAAACTCATGAATGGATGGCCCGGCCGTCGACGGCCAGCGCCGCCTCGCGCAGGGCCTCCGACAGCGTCGGATGGGCGTGGCAGGTGCGGGCAAGGTCCTCGGCCGAACCGGAGAACTCCATCAGCACCGCCGCCTCGGCGATCGCCTCGCCGGCGCCCGGCCCGAGGATATGTACGCCGAGCACCCGGTCGGTGTCGGCATGGGCCAGCACCTTGACGAAGCCGTCGGTCTTCAGGATCGACTTGGCGCGGCCGTTGGCGATGAAGCTGAACTTGCCGACCTTGTAGGGCACGCCCGCCGTCTTCAGCTCCTCCTCGGTGCGGCCGACCGCCGCCACCTCGGGCGAGGTGTAGACCACGGCCGGGATGACGTCGTAGTTGACATGCCCGGCCTTGCCGGCCAGCAACTCGGCGACAGCGATGCCCTCGTCCTCGGCCTTGTGGGCGAGCATCGGCCCGGCCACCACGTCGCCGATGGCGTGGATGCCCGGCACGCTGGTGGCGTAATGGCCATCGATCTCGACGCGGCCCTTACCGTCGAGCTTGACGCCGACCTCGGCCAGACCGAGGCCCTCGGTGTAGGGCTTGCGTCCCACCGCCACCAGCACGACGTCGGCCTCGACCGTCTCGGCGTCGCCGCCGGCCGCCGGCTCGAACGTCACCTTGCCGCCCGCGACGCCGGTCACCTTGCGGCCGAGTCGGAAGGCGAAGCCCTGCTTCTCCAGGAGTTTCTGGAAGGCCTTGGCCACCTCGCCGTCCAGCCCCGGCAGGATGCGGTCGAGATATTCGATCACCGTCACCTCGGCGCCGAGCCGCCGCCATACCGAGCCAAGCTCCAGGCCGATGACACCGGCGCCGATCACCACCAGATGCTTCGGCACCCGGTCGAGCGACAGCGCGCCGGTCGAGGAGACCACGGTCTTCTCGTCGATGGCGATGCCGGGAAGGCCAGCGACCTCCGAGCCGGTGGCGATCAGGATGGCCTTCGCTTCGAGAACCGTCTTGTCGCCGGTCTCCGGCGTCACCTCGACCTTGCCGGGGGCGACGATGCGGCCGGCGCCGCGATGAACGGCCACCTTGTTCTTCTTGAACAGGAAGTCGATGCCGCGGACGTTGCCGTCGATGGTGGCGTCCTTGTGGGCCATCATCGCCGCGAGGTCGAGTTCGGGCGCTCCGACCTTGACGCCGAGCTTGCCGAACACATGGCCGGCCTCATGGAACATCTCGGAGGCATGCAGCAGCGCCTTCGACGGGATGCAGCCGACGTTGAGGCAGGTGCCGCCGTGGGTCGGCCGCTTCTCGACGACGGCGACGGAGAGGCCGAGCTGGGCGGCGCGGATGGCCGCCACATAGCCGCCGGGGCCGGTTCCGATGACGACGAGATCGTAGGACATGCGAGCACTCCTTGGGGGCTATGCGGCGGGCGTCAGTTGGCGCGCGTCAGCGCCAGACGGATGCCGAAGGCGATGAACACCGCGCCGGTGATGCGGTTGATCCACAGGCCGGCGCGCGCGAAGGCGCCTCGCACCCTGGGCATGGTCAGGAAGCAGGAGACCGCCGAGAACCACAGGATCAGGCAGGTGGCCATCACCAGTCCGTAGCCGCCCTTGACCAGCGCCGGCGTCTGATGGCTGACCAGCGCCGAGAACAGCGACAGAAAGAACAGGATCGGCTTGGGATTGAGGGCGTTGGTCAGGAAGCCGAGGCCGAAGGCGCGGGCGTCGCTCATCGACGCCGCCCGGACCGGCTCGGCGCCGGGCTCGGGCAGAACCGGCGCCGGCGCCCTCAACGCCATCACCCCCATGTAGGTCAGATAGGCGGCGCCGGCCCACTTGATCACCGAGAACAAGAGCAGCGACTGCGAGACGATCAGCCCCAGGCCGAGGATGGTATAGGAGAGATGGAACAGCAGCGACGTTCCGACGCCGAAGGCGGTAAGGATGCCGGCCCGCCGGCCGTGCATCAGGCTTTGCCGCATCACCATGGCGGTGTCGGCTCCCGGCGCCACGATGGCGAAGGAGAACACCGCCATGACGCCGGCGAGTTCGGCGAGATAGGGAGACATCCGGCTTCCTTTCGACTGTCGGCCGCCGCGCATGAGCGAGGCGGCCGAACGACGGGACGCGAGGGTCAGAGGTCGAGGACGAGCCGCTGCGGCTCCTCGAGGTTCTCCTTCACGCGCACCAGGAAGGTCACCGCCTCCTTGCCGTCGACGACGCGATGGTCGTAGCTGAGCGCCAGATACATCATCGGCCGGATCTCGATCTTGCCGCCGACCACCATCGGCCGCTCCTGGATCTTGTGCATGCCGAGGATGCCCGACTGCGGCGCGTTGAGGATCGGCGTCGACATCAGCGAACCGTAGACGCCGCCGTTGGAGATGGTGAAGGTGCCGCCCTGCATCTCCTCGATCCTGAGCAGGCCGTCGCGGGCGCGCTTGCCGTATTCGCCGATCTTCTTCTCGATGCCGGCGATCGACAGCTGGTCGGCGTCGCGCACCACCGGCACGACGAGGCCCTTGTCGGTGCCGACGGCGACGCCGATGTGGTAGTAGTTCTTGAAGACCAGTTCGTCGCCGTCGATCTCGGCGTTGACGGCCGGGATCTCCTTCAGCGCCTGCACCACCGCCTTGACGAAGAAGCCCATGAAGCCGAGCTTGACGCCGTGCTTCTTCTCGAACAGGTCCTTGTAGGACGCCCGGAGCGCCATGACGCCGGTCATGTCCACCTCGTTGAAGGTGGTCAGCATGGCGGCGGTGTTCTGCGCCTCCTTGAGGCGGCGGGCAATGGTCTGGCGCAGCTTGGTCATCCGCACCCGCTCCTCGCGGGCCGCGTCGTCGGCGGCGACCGGCGGCCGCGGCGCGGCGGGCGCAGCAGGCGCCACCGGCGCGGCCGGCGGAGCGCTGCGGGCGGCGGCGACTGCGTCTTCCTTCAGCACCTGGCCGCGCTTGCCCGAGCCGCTGTCGACTGAAACGCCGGTCTCGGCGATGACGCGGGCGGCGGCCGGCGACGGCGGCGGCGCCAAGGCGGCGGCCTTGGCGGGCTCCGCCGGCTTGGCAGCCTCGGCGGGCTTGGCCGGGGCGGCGGGCTCGGCCTTCTTCGGCGCTTCCGCGCCGGCCGTTGCCTCGCCGAGCGAGCCGAGGAGAGCGCCGACGCCGACCGTCTCGCCGGCCTCGACCAGGATTTCCGTGAGCGTGCCGTCGCTCGGGGCCGGCACCTCGATGGTCACCTTGTCGGTCTCCAGCTCAACCAGCGGCTCGTCGGCCTTGACGGCGTCGCCGACCTTCTTGAACCAGCGGCCGATGGTCGCTTCCGTAACCGATTCGCCAAGCGTCGGAACGCGGATCTCGTTGGCCATTTCAGCGTCTCTCCAGATGGAAGGGTGAGGGGACGGCCGGCGGCCGCCCCCGAAAGGCATCAGCCGAGCGCTTCGTCGAGGAAGGCGGCGAGCTGGGCGAGGTGCTTGGACATCAGACCGGTGGCGGTGGCCGCCGACGGCGCCCGGCCGGCATAGCGGGCGCGCGGATTTTTCGCGCCGATCTGCTTCAGGACCCATTCGAGATAGGGGTCGATGAAGGTCCAGGAGCCCATGTTCTTGGGCTCCTCCTGGCACCAGACATGCTCGGCATTGGGGAAGCGGGAAAGCTCGCTGACCAGTGCCTTGGCCGGGAAGGGATAGAGCTGCTCGACGCGCAGCAGATAGACGTCGTCGACCCCCCGCTTCTCGCGCTCCTCCAGCAGGTCATAGTAGACCTTGCCGTTGCACATCACCACGCGGCGGATCTCGGCGTCGGGCTTGAGGCGCACCGTCACCGTTTCCGGGTCCGACTGGGCGTGATCCCAGAGGAGGCGGTGGAACGAGGTCTCGGCTCCGAAATCGGCGAGCTTGGACACCGCCCGCTTGTGGCGCAGCAGCGACTTCGGCGTCATCAGGATCAGCGGCTTGCGGAAGTCGCGCGTCAGCTGCCGGCGCAGGATGTGGAAGTAGTTGGCCGGCGTCGTGCAGTTGGCGACCTGCATGTTGTCCTCGGCGCAGAGCTGCAGCCAGCGCTCGAGGCGGCCGGACGAATGCTCCGGCCCCTGGCCCTCGTAGCCGTGCGGCAGCAGGCAGACGAGGCCGGACATCCTCAGCCACTTGCGCTCGCCGCCGGAGAGGAACTGGTCGAACACCACCTGGGCGCCGTTGGCGAAATCGCCGAACTGCGCCTCCCAGAGCGTCAGCGCGTTGGGGCGGGCCAGCGAGTAGCCGTACTCGAAGCCGAGCACCGCCTCCTCCGACAGCATGGAGTTGATTACCTCGAACGGCGCCTGCTCGGCGGAGAGGTTGGCGAGCGGGATGTAGCGCGCCTCGGTTTCCTGGTCGTAGAGCACGCTGTGGCGCTGGCTGAAGGTGCCGCGCTCGCAGTCCTGGCCGCTGAGGCGGATCTTGTGGCCGCCGAGGGCCAGCGAGCCGAAGGCCAGCGCCTCGCCGAGCGCCCAGTCGATGCCCTCGCCGGTGTCGATCGCCTTCTTGCGGGCGTCGAGGAAGCGCTGGATGGTGCGGTGGACGTTGAAGGTCGGCGGCACCGTGTTGATCTTGAGGCCGATTTCCTTCAGCGTCTCGACGTTGACGCCCGACTGGCCGCGCCGCTGCTCGTCGAAGCTGTCGGCCACCTTCAGGCCGGCCCAGGCGCCATCCAGCCAGTCGGCCTTGTTCGGCTTGTAGGCCTGACCGGCGTCGTATTCCTGGTCGAGCTTCTGGCGGAAGGCGGCCTGCATGCCGATCACCTCGTCCTGGGTGACCACGCCCTCGTTGATCAGCTTGCGGGCATAGATCTGCAGCGTCGTCGCGTGGCCGCGGATCTTGGAATACATGATCGGCTGGGTGAAGCCCGGCTCGTCGCCCTCGTTGTGGCCGTAGCGCCGGTAGCAGATCATGTCGATCACCACCGGCTTGTGGAACTTCTGCCGGTATTCGATCGCCACCTTGGCGGCGTAGACCACCGCCTCGGGGTCGTCGCCGTTGACGTGCAGGATCGGCGCCTCGACCATCTTGGCGACGTCGGACGGATAGGGCGACGAGCGCGAGAAGTGCGGGTTGGTGGTAAATCCGATCTGGTTGTTGACGATGAAGTGGATCGAACCACCGACGCGGTGGCCGCGCAACTGGCTGAGGCCGAAGCACTCGGCGACGACGCCCTGGCCGGCGAAGGCCGCATCGCCGTGCAACAGCAGCGGCAGCACCTTGACGCGCTCGCGCAACGGGATGATGTCGCCTTCCCAGACGGTGGCCGACACGTCCTGCTTGGCGCGCACCTTGCCGAGCACCACCGGGTTGACGATTTCGAGGTGCGACGGGTTGGGCGTCAGGCTGAGGTGCACCTTGTTGCCGTCGAACTCGCGGTCCGAGGAGGCGCCGAGGTGGTACTTGACGTCGCCCGAGCCCTCGACGTCGTCGGGGGCGTAGGAGCCGCCCTTGAACTCGTGGAACAGCGCCCGATGGGGCTTGGCCATCACCTGGGTCAGCACGTTGAGGCGGCCGCGGTGCGGCATGCCGAGCACGATCTCCTTGACGCCGAGATTGCCGCCGCGCTTGATGATCTGCTCCAGCGCCGGGATCAGGCTCTCGCCGCCGTCGAGGCCGAAGCGCTTGGTGCCGGTGTACTTGACGTCGAGGAACTTCTCGAAGCCCTCGGCCTCCACCAGCTTGTTGAGAATGGCGCGCTTGCCCCTCTCGGTGAACTCGATCAGCTTGTCCGGCCCCTCGATGCGCTCCTGAACCCAGGCCTTCTCCTCGGGCGAGGAGATATGCATGAACTCGTAGCCGATGGTGCCGCAGTAGGTGCGCCTCAAGATGTCGATCATCTGCCGCACGGTGGCGTATTCGAGGCCGAGCACGTGGTCGATGAAGATCGGCCGGTCCATGTCGGCCTCGGTGAAGCCGTAGCTGGCCGGATGCAGCTCCTCGTGGTCGAGCTGCTTGGCGACGCCGATCGGGTCGAGGTCGGCGTGCAGATGGCCACGCATGCGGTAGGCGCGGATCATCATGATGGCGCGCACCGAATCGAGCGTCGCCTGGCGGAGTTCCTGGGCGGTGATGCCGGCCGGCTGCGCCTTGGCCTCGATCTTCTTCTCGAGGATCTTCGAGGCTTCCGGCCAGTTGCCGTCGAGCGCCGACACCAGCTCGCCGTTGACCTTGGGCGGCCAGTCGGGCCGCGACCAGCTCGCGCCACGCGCCGCCTCGCCGGCCGTCGGACCGGCCCCCCCACCGGAATGGGCGCCGAAGAAGTCGCGCCACTCGGGATCGACCGAGCCGGGGTCGGCGAGATAGCGGGCCTCCATCGCCTCGATGTAGGCGGCGTTGCCGCCGTTGAGGAACGAGGGTGCGGCGAAAGCGTCGTTGTCGGTCTGCGATGCCATCTTGCGTTTCGGAGCCGTCCGCTCCGTCCTCGCGTTCCGGCGGCCGCGGGATCGCGCCGCCGTGGGTATCGGGAGGAGCCCGCGGCGGGCGGCATGCGCCGGCCTCCGCGAGGTCCGTTCGGCTGAAAAGGCGAGGTGCCTTTCAGCCCTTGAGGCGCCGGGTCAGCGTGCGGCCGAGCTGGGCCGGCGACGGCGACACGACGATGCCGGCCGCCTCCATGGCGGCGATCTTGTCCTCGGCGCCGCCCTTGCCGCCGGAGATCACCGCGCCGGCGTGGCCCATGGTGCGGCCGGGCGGGGCGGTGCGGCCGGCGATGAAGCCGACCACCGGCTTCATGCGGCCGCGCTTGGCCTCGTCGCGCAGGAACTGAGCCGCCGCCTCCTCGGCCGAGCCGCCGATCTCGCCGATCATGACGATCGACGTGGTGTCGGGATCGGCCAGGAACAGCTCCAGCACGTCGATGAACTCGGTGCCCTTCACCGGGTCGCCGCCGATGCCGACGGCCGTCGTCTGGCCGAGACCTTCGTTGGTCGTCTGGAACACCGCTTCATAGGTCAGGGTTCCCGAGCGCGACACGATGCCGACCGAGCCCTTGCGGAAGATCGAGCCGGGCATGATGCCGATCTTGCATTCGCCGGGGGTCAGCACGCCGGGGCAGTTGGGACCGAGAAGCCGCGACGCCGAACGGTCGAGCCGTGCCTTGACCTCGACCATGTCGAGCACCGGGATGCCCTCGGTGATGGCGACGATCAGCGGCAGCTCGGCGTCGATCGCCTCTAGAATCGAGGCGCCGGCGAACTTCGGCGGCACGTAGACGACGGAGGCGTCGGCGCCGGTGGCCTCGCGCGCCTCGGCGACGGTGTCGAACACCGGCAGAAGCGCCTTGCGGCCGTCGGGCAGCGTGCCTTCCCAGGTGGAGCCGCCCTTGCCGGGGGTGACGCCGGCCACCATCTGCGTGCCGTGATAGCCGAGCGCCTGCTCGGTGTGGAAGGTGCCGGTCTTGCCGGTCAGGCCCTGGACGATGACCTTGGTGTCCTTGTTGACGAGGATGGACATCGCGTCAGGCTCCCTTCACGGCGGCGACGATCTTCTTTGCGGCGTCGTCGAGGTCGTCGGCGGCGATGACGTCGAGGCCGCTTTCGGAAATGATCTTCTTGCCGAGGGCGACATTGGTGCCTTCGAGGCGGACGACCAGCGGCACCTTCAACCCGACCTCGCGCACGGCGGCGATGACGCCCTCGGCGATGACGTCGCACTTCATGATGCCGCCGAAGATGTTGATCAGGATGCCCTTCACGGCCGGATCGGCGGTGATGATCTTGAAGGCGGCCGTCACCTTCTCGCGGGAGGCGCCGCCGCCGACGTCGAGGAAGTTGGCCGGCTCGGCGCCGTAGAGCTTGATGATGTCCATGGTGGCCATGGCGAGGCCGGCGCCGTTGACCATGCAGCCGATGTTGCCGGAAAGCGCCACGTAGGCGAGATCGTGCTTGTGCGCCTCGATCTCCTTGTCGTCCTCCTCGGAGAGGTCGCGCAGCGCCTCGACATCCGGGTGGCGGAACAGGGCGTTGCCGTCGAAGGACACCTTGGCGTCGAGAAGACGCAGGTGGCCGTCCTTCAGGACGATCAGCGGGTTGACCTCGAGGAGGCTCATGTCCTTCTCGACGAAGGCCTTGTAGAGCGTCGGGAACAGCGTCTCGGCGTCCTTCGCGGCCGGCCCGTCGAGCTTCAGAGCGGCGACGATGGCGGCGACGTCGGCGGCGGTGATGCCGGCCTCGGGATCGATGGCGACGGAGACGATCTTTTCGGGGGTGTCGTGGGCGACGGTCTCGATATCCATGCCGCCTTCGGTGGAGACGACAAAGGCGACGCGGCCGACGGCGCGGTCGACCAGCAGCGAGCAGTAGAGTTCGCGGGCGATGTCGGCGCCATCCTCTATATAGAGGCGGTTGACCTGTTTGCCGGCCGGACCGGTCTGCTTGGTGACCAGCGTCGATCCCAGCATCTCGCTCGCGAAGGTCACCACCTCATCCACCGAACGGGCGAGGCGGACGCCGCCCTTGTCACCGGCGGCAGGCTCCTTGAACCGGCCCTTGCCGCGGCCGCCGGCGTGGATCTGGCTCTTGACCACCCAGAGCGGGCCGGGGAGGGATCGGGCGGCCGCCTCCGCTTCGCTCGCCGAGAAGACGGGCACGCCGGCGGCGACGGGCGCGCCAAACCCCTTGAGCAGGGCCTTGGCCTGGTATTCGTGGATGTTCATCCGGAAATCCTTGGGCTGGTTTGGAGCAGAGACGGAACGGACGCACTGAGGGAAAATGCGGATGGACGCGGCGGAGACGAAAAGGCCGGGTCGCCGTCGGGCGGCCCGGCCAATGTCTTCAAGCGGTCAGGCCAGCGCCGGAGCGATGGTCTTGCAGGCGTCGATCAGACCCTTCACCGAAGCGACCGACTTCTCGAAGCCGGCCTTCTCCTCGGACGACAGCTCGAGGTCGACGATCTTCTCGACGCCGCCGGCGCCGATCATGGCGGGCACGCCGACGTAGGTGTCGGTGACGCCGAACTCGCCCTTCAGGTAGGCGGCGGCCGGCAGGATGCGCTTCTTGTCCTTGAGGTAGGACTCGGCCATGGCGATGGCCGAGGCGGCCGGCGCGTAGAAGGCCGAGCCGGTCTTCAGGAGCGCGACGATCTCGCCGCCGCCCTTGCGGGTGCGGTCGACGATGGCGTCGAGCTTCTCCTGGCTGATCCAGCCCATCTTGACCAGCTCGGGCAGCGGCACGCCACCGACCGTCGAATAACGGATCAGCGGCACCATGTCGTCGCCGTGGCCGCCGAGGGTCATGGCATGGACGTCCTCGACCGACACGCCGAACTCGTCCGACAGGAAGTAGCGGAAGCGGGCCGAGTCGAGCACGCCGGCCATGCCGACGACCATGTGGGTCGGCAGACCGGAGAACTTCTGCAGCGCCCAGACCATGGCGTCGAGCGGATTGGTGATGCAGATCACGAAGGCCTTCGGGGCATACTTGGCGATGCCGGCGCCGACCTGCTCCATGACCTTGAGGTTGATGCCGAGGAGGTCGTCGCGGCTCATGCCGGGCTTGCGCGGCACGCCGGCGGTGACGATCACCACGTCGGCGCCTTCGAGCGCCTCATAGCTGTTGGTGCCCGAGAGCTTGGCGTTGAAGCCCTCGACCGGAGCGGTCTCCGCGAGATCCAGGGCCTTGCCCTGCGGCACGCCGTCCATGATGTCGAACAGGACGACGTCGCCGAGTTCCTTCTGACCGGCCAGGAGAGCCAGCGTGCCGCCGATCTGGCCGGCACCAACGAGAGCGATCTTTTTCCGCGCCATTGATTATTACCTTTCCCTTTACGTAAAGGTTAGTTAGATCGAAATCGATCGGCACCGAATTACAATGATCACCGATCGGGTGCAAGCGAGACTATCGGGGAAAGTCAACTTTTCACGAAGATGAGACCGCCGCCGCGCCCGATTGACGGGCGGCCTCTTCATGGGGTGGGTGACGCGTACGTCATGCAGTTACCGGTTGCCGAATCGATCGTTGCCGCCCGACGCAGCCAGGCGGTCGAGCGCATCTCCATCAGCCGCGAGGCGGTGCGGGCGAAAGCGAAGGCTTCCTCGCCCTCGGTCCCCCGATAGAGTTCGTCCGGCTCGCCGTCGGCGGTCAGCACCAGCGTCCGGCCGGCATCGTAGAGCACGTCGATCAGCGTCACAAAGCGGCGGGCGGCGTTGCGCTGGCCGGCGGCGAGACGGGGCACATCCGTCACCATGACGAGATCGAAATGGCGGGCGATCGCCCGGTAGTCGGCGGCGCCGAGCGGCTTGTCGCAGAGTTCGGCGAAGGTGAAGCGGGCGCGCCGGCCGGCGGTGCGCGCCACATGAACCAGCCTGCCCTTGACGCGCAGGTCGCAAGGCTCCTCGCCGCCGGCCGCCAGTTCCTTCCAGAGGCGTTCGGCGGCGGCCTCGGTGGCCGGGCCGAGCGGCGTGAGGTAGACGTCGGCCGCCGACAGCCCCTCCAGCCGGTGGTCGGCGCCGGCCGCCAGATGCACTACCTTGCAGCGGGCCTTCAGCAGCTCGACGAAGGGCAGGAAGCTCTGACGGTTGAGACCGTTCCAGTAGAGGCGGTCGGGCGCCGCGTTGGAGGTGGCGACCAGCGTCAGGCCAAGCTCGAACAGCCGGCCGAACAGCCGGCCGAGCAGCATGGCGTCGGCGATGTCGGTGACGAAGAACTCGTCGAAACAGAGGAGCCGCACCTCGGCGGAGAGCGACCGCGCCACGATCTCGACAGGATCGCGCGGATCGCCGGCCGCCATCGCCCGCCGCGCCGCCGCGATAGCCTCGTGCATGTCGGCCATGAAGGCGTGGAAATGCTGCCGCCGTTTCTTGCCGACCGGCGCCGCCAGAAAGAAGCGGTCCATCAGCAGCGTCTTGCCGCGACCGACGCCGCCCCAGAGATAGAGACCGCGCGGCCCCGGCGCCGGCCCGACCGGGATCAGGCCGAGAAGGCGCCGCCGCCGCGGCGGCGCGGCCAGCCGCTCCAGCAGCCGGTCGAAGGCGAGCGCCGCCAGCCGCTGGGCGGCGTCAGGCGCCAGACGGCCGGCGGCGACCTCGCCGTCGAGCCAGAGGGTGACCGCGCCCGCCGCCGGCGCCTCGGCCATCATGCCGGGGATCAGCCGCGGAAGAACTGCACGCCGCGCTTGCTGACGTCGGTCTGGCCGGAGAAGCGCGTCGGGCCCGAGCCATAGAGGCGG
>LUYO01000011.1:0-12650 GCA_001603295.1 Rhodobacterales bacterium Alpha_02 | reverse complement strand
GGCGACCACGAGCCCGTCGCCACCGACGCGGCGGCGCTGGCCCATGCCGTGGCGATCACCGCCGCCTGCGGCGTGACGCGCCAGCGCATCGTGGTCGGTGACGTCGCCCTGTTCTCGGCGCTGTTGTCGGCGCTCGACATCCCGCCAGCCTGGCGGGCGCGACTGACCGACCTGTTCGGCGAGCCGGACAAGATCGCCGACACGCTGGCCCGCCTAGAGCAGCGCCGCTTCGGCTTTCCGGGCTTTGCGGCGCACGCCGACATCATCGAGGCGCTCAGCGCCTTCCCGGCCGAGAAGGTCGGCCAGCTGTTCGCCGACATCCTGTCGATCGCCGGCGTCCGGACGGTCGGCGGCCGCACCACCGGCGAAATCGCCGAGCGGGTGCTCGAACAGGCGATGCTCGCCGCCTCCGACGGCGTGCCGGCCGACACCATCGCGGCGATCTCCGACTTCATGGCCATGCAGGACGACGGCGGCGGCGATCTCGCCATCGACGAGGGTATCGCCCGCCTCGACGTGCTCTCCCGGCGCATCGGCGACCGGCCGCCGTTCCGCGCCGCCGTCGACCGCTTCAAGGCGCGCGTCGCCGCCATCGCCGCGCTCGGCGTCGATCTTGCGACGCTGCATTACGCCGCCGGCTTCGGCCGCCGCCTCGGCTATTACGACGGCTTCGTGTTCGACGTCTACGACGCCGACCGCCTCGACGTCGGCCAGGTGAGCGGCGGTGGCCGCTACGACGGTCTCGTCCGCCACTTCAAGGCCGCCGAGGCGGTCAAGGCCGTCGGCTTCGCCGTCTGGCCCGAGCGTTTCCGGAGGCCGTCATGACCGAGCCGCTGATCGTCGCCGTACCGTCCAAGGGGCGGCTGCAGGAGCAGACGCTGGCCTTCTTCGAGCGGGCCGGCCTGCCGATCCGCCAGGCGCGCGGCGCCCGCGACTATTTCGGCACCGTCGACGGCCTGAAGGGCGTCGAGGTGCAATTCCGATCGGCCTCGGAGATCGCCCGCGAGATCGGCGCCGGCAACGTGCATCTCGCCGTCACCGGCATCGACCTCCTGCACGAGACGCTGGGCGGCGACGACGGCGACCGCCTCGACGCCGAGGAGGCGCCGGCCCCGGCCCATATCGTGACGCGGCTCGGCTTCGGCCGCGCCGACGTGGTGGTCGCGGTGCCGCAGGCCTGGCTCGACGTGCAGACCATGGCCGACCTCGCCGACGTCGCCGCCCGCTTCCGCCTGAAGCACTACCGGCCGATGCGCGTCGCCACCAAGTATGTCGCGCTGACGCGGCGCTTCCTCAACGCCCACGGCGTCCACGACTACCTGATCGTCGAGAGCCCCGGCGCCACCGAGGGCGCGCCGGCCGCCGGCACCGCCGAGCTGATCGTCGACATCACCTCCACCGGCCAGACGCTGGTCGAGAACGGCCTGAAGATCGTCGACGACGGCGTCATCATGCGTTCGGAAGCGGCGCTGACCGCCTCGCTGGCCGCCCGCTGGACGGAAGCGGCCCGCGACGCCTGCCGGGGCATGCTGACCCGCATCGCCGCCGACGACCGGGCGCGCTCGGTCCGGCGCATCGACGCGGTGATCCGGCCGTCGTCGATGCTGCCCGACGAACTGCGGTCGCGCGCCGAGCTGACGATCATGTCGCTGCACGACGAGAGCCTCAGCCTCCTCGTGCCCAAGGCCGGCGCCCAGGCCGAGGCCGAGGCGCTGATCGGCCGCGGCGCCACCACCGTCACCATCTCCTCGGTGGAATACGTCTTCGAGGCCGAGAACGCTCTCTACGAGAAGCTGGAAGCGCGGCTCGGATAAAACAGCAGCGCCGTCAGGCGTAGGGCGTGCCGGCCATCGCCGCGGCCACGCCGAGGCTGCCCTTGTCGACGAGGGCGAGCAAGGCGGCTTTCGCCTTCTCCCCGTCGTGCGCCTGCCGGAACATCCGGTGCGCTTCCAGAAAGGCCACGGTCCAGGTGGCCAGCAGCAGGCCGGCGGCCAGACGGGCATCGGGATCGTCGGCCTCCCGGCCGGCGTCCTCGGCCAGCGCCGCCGCCACCACCGCCGCCAGTTCGTCGCGGATCGCCCGCGCCCGCGCCTTCAGCGTCTCACTCTCTTCCGCCGTCCGGATGAAGTCCTGGCTGGCATCGGTGAAGCGGAGGAAAGGCACCCGCTCGGCAACCAGCCGATGGGCGAGCCGGCGCAGCGTCTCGACCGGCGAAACGGCGGGATCGCGCTGGCGCAAGGCGTCGCGCAGGATGTTGCGGCCCTCCTCGTCGCGATCGAAGAACATGTCTTCCTTGCGCGCGAAGTGATTGAACACCGTCATCCGGCCGACGTCGGCGGCGGCGGCAATGTCGTCCACCGTTACGTTGTCGAAGCCCCGTTCGCGGAACAGGCGATCGGCGGCAAACGAAATGGTACGGCGCGTGGCGAGGCGCTTGCGGGTTCGGCGGTCGGTCGGCATCGGCATGTCGCCATCGATAGCACGATTTCTATACCGGGTACACATTTTGCGTTGACGCGGCGGCGGCGATGGCATAACCGAATATGTACTTAGTACATGATTAGGCTCGGTACAGCATAGAATGCCGTGGCGCAGTCGGCAGGCCGGAAGGAGATGGTCATGAAGGCGGTTCGGTTCAGCGACTACGGTGGCCCCGAGGTCCTGCGGCTGGTCGAGATCGAGGCGCCGCACGCCGGCCCCGGCGAGGTGCGGATTGCCGTGCGGGCCGCCGGGGTCAATCCCTCGGACTGGAAACGCCGGGCGGGTCAATATCGCGACTTCGAGACCGTCGAGTTTCCGGCCGGCGTCGGCGTCGAGGCATCCGGCATCGTAGACGAGGTCGGCCCCGGCGTTGCCGGCCTGTCGATCGGCGATGCCGTGTTCGGCTTTGGCGACAGCACCATGGCCGAACATGCGGTGCTGACCCATTGGGCGCTGAAGCCCGCCGACCTGCCGTTCGAGGTGGCCGGCGGCCTGCCGGTGATCTTCGACACGGCGACCCGCGCACTCGACGAAGTCGGCGTGCTCTCCGGCGAGACGCTGCTGGTCAGCGGCGCGGCCGGCGGCATCGGCACGGCCGTCGTCCAGCTGGCGCGCCTGCGCGGCATCACGGTGATCGGCACCGCCAGCCCGCCGAAGCAGGATTATCTCGCCGGTCTCGGCGCCATTCCGACGACCTATGGGCCGGGCCTCAAGGATCGCGTCAAGGCGCTGGTGCCGGATGGCGTCGACGCCGCGCTGGACATTGCCGGCTCCGGCATCATCCCCGAGCTGATCGACATCGTCGGCGATCCCCGGCGCGTTCTCTCGGTCGCCGATTTTTCGGCCGAGCAACATGGCGCGAAGTTCTCGCACGGGCCGCCGAAGGACCCGGCGTGGGTCCTGGCCGTCGCCGCCGAGCTATGCGCCGAGGGCCTGTTCCGGCTGCCGGTGGAACGGACCTTTCCGCTCGACCGCGTGGCGGAGGCGCAGGAGGTCAGCGCCAAGGGCCACGTCACCGGCAAGCTCGCCATTTGCGTTGCCCAGGGTCCGATCTCCTCATGAACAGACCCCTCGCCGTCATCTTCGCCGCCGTCTGCCTCGATGCCGTGGGCATCGGCCTCGTCTTCCCCATCCTGCCGCGCCTTCTGGAGGAAGTGACGCACAACAGCAACATCGCGCCCACCATCGGCATCATGATCGCGCTCTACGCAGCCATGCAGTTCGTCTTCGCGCCGGTGCTCGGCGCCCTGAGCGACGCCCTCGGCCGGCGTCCCGTGCTGTTGCTGTCGCTGGCCGGCGCGGCGGTCAACTACGTCATCATGGCCTTCGCGCCGCAGCTCTGGATGCTGCTGCTCGGCCGCGCCATCGCCGGCCTGACCAGCGCCAACGTCACCGTGGCCATGGCCTACATCACCGACATCACGCCCGAGGACCAGCGCGCCCGCCGCTTCGGCCTGTTCAACGCCATGTTCGGCGCCGGCTTCATCGTCGGGCCGGTGCTCGGCGGCGTGCTCGGCGACGCCTGGCTGCGGCTGCCATTCATCGCCGCCGCGCTGCTCAACGCCGGCAATCTCCTGCTGGCCTGGCTCATCCTGCCGGAATCCCACGCGCCTTCCGGCCGGAGAATCGACCTTGCCGCGCTCAATCCGCTCCGGCCGCTGCGCTGGGTGCTGTCGATGAAGGGGCTGCTGCCGATCGTCCTGGTGGTGTTCTTCCTGAGCGGCGCCGGAGAAGCCTACGGCACCTGCTGGGCGCTGTGGGGCTTCGATACCTTCCACTGGAACGGCCTGTGGATCGGCCTGTCGCTCGGCGCGTTCGGTATCTGCCAGACGCTGATGCAGGCTTTCCTGCCCGGCCCGGCCAGCAGGCTGCTCGGCGAGCGCTGGGCCGCCATCGCCGGCATCGCCGGCGCCAGCATCGCTCTGGTCGCCATGGCCTTCGCGAGGCAGGGCTGGATCGTGTTCGCCGTCATGCCGATCTTCACTCTCGTCGGCATCGGCATGCCGGCACTTCAGGCGCTGGCCACCCGGCAAGTCGACGACAGCCGCCAAGGCCAGTTCCAGGGCGTGCTGACATCGACCGTCAGCCTTTCCTCGATCGTCGCCCCGCTCGGCTTCTCGACCCTCTACTTCGCGGTCCGGACGGCATGGCCCGGCGCCATCTGGCTGTCGGTGGTGGTCATCTACGCCATCGCCGTGCCGCTGGTGCTCGTCGGCACCCGGACGGCGCGGCCGTCGGAGGCGTGATTCACCGCGGCCGGACGAAGGCGGCCCGTTCCCTCTCGACCACGTCGCGGATGTCGCAGCCGGTGAAGTGATCGTTGACGAGGCCCATGGCCTGCATGAAGGCGTAGACGGTGGTGGGGCCGACGAAGCTCCAGCCGCGCTTCAGCAGCGCCTTGGACAGCGCCGTCGATTCCGCCGTCTTCGGCACCACGTCGGCCCGCGTGAAAGACGTCGGCCGGCTGGCTGGGTCGGGCTCGTAGCGCCAGACGAAGGCGGCCAGCGAACCGGCTTCCTGTTGCAGGTCCAGCGCCCGGCGGGCGTTGTTGACGGTGGAGACGATCTTGCCGCGGTGGCGGACGATGCCGGCGTCGCCGACCAGCCGCTCGATGTCGGCGTCGGTGAAGGAAGCAACGGTCGGAATGTCGAAGCCCCGGAAGGCGGCGCGGAAATTGTCGCGCTTCCTGAGGATGGTCAGCCAGGACAGGCCCGACTGGAAGCCTTCGAGGCAGAGCTTCTCGTAGAGGCGCGTGTCGTCCTTGACCGGCCGGCCCCATTCCTCGTCGTGGTAGCGGCGATAGAGCGGGTCGCCGCTTGCCCAGGCGCAACGCCTGACGCCGTCGTCGCCCGCGACAATGCCGTCGATGATGCCGTCCATGCCCATCCCCCTCGCCCGCTGATCGTTTCGGAGCGAGGCTAGCGGCCGCCGCCGCCGCGAAATGGCAGCAGCAAAAAGGCGGCCGGGAATACCGGCCGCCTCGGCATTTCCACCCGGATCGGGCGGTCAGGCGAACAGGGCGTCGATGTCATCCTGGGTGGCGCAATCGACGGTCGGCAGCGCCGGGCCGTTGAGCAGCGCGGCGTCGCCGACACGGCGCAGCGACTGGTCGGCCTCGATGGTGTTGAAGGCCTCCATGCCGCCCCAGATCTCCATCATGCGGTTGACGCGATCCTCGATGAAGCGGAGCACGTTGACCACCTTGGTGATGCGCTGGCCGGTGAGGTCCTGGAAGTTGCAGGCCTCGTAGATGGCCAGCACCCGCTCCTGGATGTCGGCGGCCATCGCCTGCTTCTCGCCCTTGAGGTGAGCGACGAGATTGTTGGCGTCGTCGTCGATCCGCTCCACCGCCGACAGGATGCTCTCGGTGGCGTTCTCTGTGCCCTGAACGACGGCGTCCAGTTCATCGGTGACGCGGCTCATGTCCTCGCCCTTGAAGCCGGAGACGTGCAGGCTGGCGATTTCCTGCTTGGTGCGGGAGATCGCTTCCTGGATGGTGTCCATCTCGGACTTCAGCTTGTAGGCCTCGGTGAACTGCTTCTGGTAGTCGGCGATGATGTCCTTGCTGATCTCCTGATGCGGCTTGACCAGTTTCTTGATCTCACTCAGCTCCTGGAGAATCGCATCGGCGCCGATGCCGCCGGCTGGCGCGGAAGCGGCACCGACGCCAAGCATAGCTTCGACACGATAAGCCTTGCGAGCCAACGCCATATTACACTCCTCGCGCCCGAAATCGGGAAGTATCGTCAAATTCCGGCGACGCTGCCGACGGAGCAAATTTAGAGCGAGGCGGTTAACAACGCGTATGCCGGAAACAGATCCGATAAAATTTGCTGCACAGTTTCAGATAGTTGAAACGATACGCGATACGTTTCCTTAACCATGGCGACAGATCGCTCCAATTGTCGCGAAGCCGGTCGCCTGCCGTTCACCATTCCTAGAGCGGCCCCGCCTAGCCTTTTCCGGGCGTCGACGGCCAGTCCGCGGCGCTGTCCGAAGTTCCCACCATCGAGGGGTCAACCGATGAAAGCTGCCGCCCTGTTCCTTGCGGGCATTGCCGCCGTCGTGGCCGCATCGGGTCCGGCCGCCGCCCAGGCGGGTCGCTATCTGGCGCCGCCGCCGATCGTGCTGTCGCCCAACCTCACCGATCCCTGGGTGATGCAGCTCCAGCCCGGCAACAGGCCGATCTACGCGGCGCCGGAAGCGCGGAGCCCGCGCACCTGGTCGGCGCCGCCGGCCGCCGAGGCCAAGGTGGCGCGCAAGGCCGATCCGCGCAGCCAGCCGCTGGCACCGGAGCTGCTGCCGCAGGAAGTGGCCTACGACGGCCCCGGCGTGCCCGGCTCCATCGTCATCGATACCAAGAACCGCTTCCTCTACCTCGTCGAGGCCGACGGCACGGCGCGCCGCTACGGCGTCGGCGTCGGCCGGCCGGGCTTCACCTGGGCCGGCGAGCACCGCATCACCCGCAAGGCCGAGTGGCCCTCCTGGCATCCGCCGGCCGAGATGCGCCAGCGCCAGCCCGGCCTGCCGGTGATGATGCCGGGCGGCCCCAAGAATCCGCTCGGCGCCCGCGCCATGTATCTCGGCTCGACGCTCTACCGCATTCACGGCACGGCCGAGCCGTGGACGATCGGCCACGCCGTGTCGTCGGGCTGCATCCGCATGCGCAACGAGGATGTCACCGATCTCTACGAGCGGGTGAAGGTCGGAACGCGGGTAATCGTGATATAGCCGCCTCACCTCGGCGCTTTTTCGCGTCCGACCGGGCGGCGCGTACTCCTTTGATCGGCGGCGGTCTCGACAGGCGGGACCGCCGCCTTTTAGTTTCCCGGAATAGTCGTGATTCGTCTCCGCAAGTCCTCGGGTTTCTCCATGATGAAAATGTCCTTTGGTTCGGCGCGTCCGCTGATGCTGGCGCTCGCTGCCGGGCTTGTCCTTTCCGCCTGCGTCTCGTCGAAGCCGGTGGAGCCGCCCAAGCCGCCGCCGGCCATCGAGAAGCCCGTCAAGCCGCTGTCCTACCTGCCGGACGACACTGCCGACGACGCACGCGACCTCAACCTTACCGGCGACCAGCTGCCGCCCGAACCGTTCCGGCGGGCCGAGATCGATTTCCCGACCGACGAGCCGCCGGGCACGGTGATCATCGATACCGGCGACAAGCATCTCTACCTCGTCGAGGACGACGGCAAGGCGATGCGCTATGGCGTCGGCGTCGGTCGCCAGGGCTTCTCCTGGAAGGGTACGGTGGAGATCGGCAGCCGGCAGAAGTGGCCGCGCTGGTTCCCGCCCAAGGAGATGATCGCCCGCGAGGCGGCGCGCGGCCATAATATTCCGGACATGATGGAAGGGCAGATCGGCAACCCGCTCGGCGCCCGCGCCCTCTATCTCTACGACGGCCCCAAGGACACGCTGTTCCGCATCCACGGCACCTTCGAGCCGAAGAGCATCGGCACCAACGCCTCCTCGGGCTGCATCCGCATGGCCAATGCCGACGTGATGGATCTCTACGAGCGCGTCAAGGTGGGCACGCGGGTGGTGGTGCGCTGAGGCGACCAGCGCCCTGTCGGGACCTGCCGAAATTCGCCGGCGCCGGGATCGCACTCGGATGGCCGGCCCGGCGGAATTCGGGACGGGGTGCTAGAACTGGGCGATCCGCTTGGTGTAGGCGTCCAGCACGCAGCCGCGCGGATCGTCGGTGCGGGCGCATTTCAGCATCTGCGCCCGCCAGGCGCGTTGCGACGTCTTGAGCGAGCCCACCTGATCGGCGCTGGCGCGGGCCAGCGCGCGGGCGAAGTCCTTGGCGAGCCTGAGGTCGAGGTCGGCCAAGGCGTCGTCGCCGCAGATCAGCCGCTCGACTTCCGACTTGGCGCCGTCGCAGTCGAAGCTCGGCTGGGCGGCGTGGGCAGGCAGCGCCATCATCGTCAGAAGGACGATGGCAATGATGCCCGAACCTGCCACCAATCCGCTCATCGCCCGCTCCCGTCCGCTCACCGACCGCTGTCTTCGCCGAGCCGGACAATCAAGTTTAACGTATGATCCCGGCATACGTCCATGGTCGTTCATGTACGGTCGACATCAGCCGCCATCAACACCAGGAAGATGACGTTTTTGGGAGCAAATGCCGGCTTTTGTCGGTTTGGTGAATTTCCCGCGCCGGCGTGGCGCGTCGGCCGGACCGGCGGTCTTCCCCGATTGCGAAGATCGATCGTTGCGCGTATCACCGGGACCGCGAAATAATAAGACCGGAAACGCCATCATGACGCCGAAACCGCGGGTCGGGCTGTTCGTGACCTGCCTCGTCGACTTTTTCCGCCCGACCGTCGGCTTCTCGGCCGTCAAGCTGATCGAGGACGCCGGCTGCGAGGTGTTCGTGCCGGCCGCCCAGACCTGCTGCGGCCAGCCGGCCTACAACTCCGGCGACCGGGCCGGCGCGCGGGCGCTGGCCGAACAGGTGATCGCCCTGTTCGAGGGCTTCGACCACGTGGTGATCCCCTCCGGCTCCTGCGCCGGCATGATCAAGGTCCACTACCCCTCGCTGTTCGCCGGCGAGCCCGGCTGGACGCTGCGGGCCGAGCGCCTCGCCGCCAAGACCCACGAACTGACCGCCTTCCTGACCGACGTGCTGGGCGTCGGCCCGCTGCCGACCGCCTGGGAGGGCACGGCGACCTATCACGATTCCTGCTCCGGCCTCCGGGAACTCGGCGTCAAGGATCAGCCGCGCAAGCTGCTCGCCGCCGTCGACGGCCTCACCGTCAAGGAAATGCGCGACCCCGAAAGCTGCTGCGGCTTTGGCGGCACCTTCTGCGTCAAGTATGACGAGATCTCCAACGCGATTGTCGACCGCAAGGCCGCCGACGTCAGATCGACCGGCGCCGACCTGTTGCTCGGCGGCGACCTCGGCTGCCTGCTCAACATCGCCGGCAAGCTGAAGCGCGAGGGCTCGACGGTCGAGGTGCGCCACGTCGCCGAGGTACTGGCCGGCATGACCGCCGGCCCGGCCATCGGGGGGGCGAAGCGATGAGCGGCGCGCCGGCTTCCGCCACCTTTCCGAAGAATGCCCGCGCGGCGCTCGCCAATCCGCCGCTCCTCAAGGCCATCGCCCATATCGAGGAGACGCTGGTATCCGGCCGCCGCCGCGCCGTCGACGCTCTGCCCGAGTTCGAGGCGCTGCGCGACGCCGGCCGCGACCTCAAGGCGCATACGCTCGCTCACCTCGACCTCTATCTCGAAGCCTTCGAGCGGAAGGTGGTGGAGGCCGGCGGCCACGTGCATTGGGCGGCCGACGCGGCCGAGGCCAATTCGATCGTCCTCGACATCTGCCGGGCGGCCGGCGCCCGCACGGTGACCAAGGGCAAGTCGATGATCACCGAGGAGGTCGGCCTCAACGCCTTCCTGGAGGGGAACGGCGTGCGGCCGGTGGAGACCGACCTCGGCGAGTACATCATCCAGTTGCGCGGCGAAATGCCGAGCCACATCATCGCGCCGGCCGTGCACGTCAACAAGGAACAGGTGGCGGCCGACTTCCGCCGCGTTCACACCGACCTCGATCCGCGCCGCAATCTCGACGAACCGGTGTCGCTGCTCGCCGAGGCGCGCGGCGTGCTGCGCGAGCGCTTCCTCGCCGCCGACGTCGGCATCACCGGTGCCAACTTCCTGGTGGCCGAGACCGGGTCGACGGTGATCGTCACCAACGAGGGCAACGGCGATCTCTCGCAGATCCTGCCGAAAACCCACATCGTGCTCGCCTCGATCGAGAAGGTGGTGCCGACGCTGGAGGACGTCGCCACCATCATGCGCCTCCTGGCCCGCTCGGCCACCGGCCAGGAGATGAGCGTCTACACCACCTTCTCCACCGGTCCGCGCCGGCGGGGCGACCCGGACGGCCCCGAGGCCTTCCACGTGGTGCTGCTCGACAACGGCCGTTCGGCCATGCTCGGCACCGAGTTCGAGGACATGCTGCGCTGCATCCGTTGTGGCGCCTGCATCAACCATTGCCCGGTCTACCGGTCGATCGGCGGCCACGCCTACGGTTCGGTCTATCCGGGGCCGATGGGCTCGGTGCTGACGCCGTCGCTTCAGGGTCTCGAAACCTCGGCGCATCTCGCCAACGCCTCGACGCTGTGCGGCCGTTGCGAGAGCGTCTGTCCGATGCGCATTCCGCTGCCGAAGATGCTGCGCCACTGGCGCGAGAAGGAGTTCGAGCGGCACCTGACGCCGAGGAAGGCCCGCCTCGGCCTCGCCGCCTGGCGCTTCCTCGCCGACCGGCCGCGCCTCTACGGGCTGACGACGCGGCTCGCCGCCTGGGGCCTTTCCCGCCTCGCCGGCAAGAGCGGCGCGCTCACCTCGCTGCCGCTGGCCGGCGGCTGGACCAGGTGGCGCGATCTGCCGGCGCCGGAGGGCGGCACCTTCCGCACCGAATGGGCCAAGCGAGGGAGGCACTGATGTCGAGCCGCGAAGCCATCCTCGGCCGCATCCGCCGGTCGCTCGGCGCGTCGGGCAGTGATGCCCCCCGCCGCGACGCCGTCCGTCACCGTCTCGATACGACGCCGCGGAACGTCGTGCCGGCGCGCGGGGCTCTGCCGCCGGCCGAACGGGTTGACCTCTTCTGCCGCAAGGCGGAGGAGGTGTTCGCCTCGGTCGTCCGCCTCGACCGGCCCGACGGCATCCCGTCGGCGGTCGCCGACTATCTCAGGAGCCGCAACCTGCCGCAGGCGATCCGGCGCGGTGACGATCCGCGCCTTGCCGCCCTGCCTTGGGAGCGGGAGGCGCAGCTCACTGTCTCCACCGGCGCCAGCGCCGGCGCCGACCTCGTCGGCGTTAGCCATGCCGACGCTGGCGTCGCCGAGACCGGCACGCTGGTGCTGACCTCCGGCCCGGACAACCCGACAACGCTCAATTTCCTGCCCGACCACCATATCGTCGTCGTCGACGCCTCGACGGTATCAGGCGACTATGAGACGGTATGGGCCGACCTGCGCCGGCGGTTTGGCGCCGGGGCGATGCCGCGCACCGTCAACCTCGTCACCGGCCCGTCGCGGTCGGCCGACATCGAGGAGACGCTGCTGCTCGGCGCCCACGGCCCGCGCAGCCTGCATATTCTGGTGGTGGGGTAAGCATGCCGATCCTGACGCTCGTCTTCTACACCGGCGCTCTCGCCGTCGCCGCCGCCTCGCCCGGTCCGGGCATGACGGCTGTGGTGGCGCGGGCGCTCGGCGGCGGCTTCCGCGCCGGCATGACCTTCATCGTCGGCATCGTGTTCGGCGACCTGTTCTATCTGACGCTGGCCATCTTCGGCCTTGCCTCGCTGGCGCAGGAGTTCAACCTCGCCTTCCTGGTGGTCCGCTACGTCGGCGCCGCCTATCTGCTCTATCTGGCGTGGAAGCTCTGGACGTCGCGCGCCGATCCGGCCGAAGTGGCGGCCAGGGTGCGGACGGAAAGCGCCTGGCGGACGGTGCTGGGCGGCTTCACGCTGACGCTCGGCAACCCCAAGACCATCGTCTTCTACATGGCGCTGCTGCCGTCGCTGATGCCGATCGAGAAGATTACCTTCGTCGGCTATGTCGAGCTGATCGGCATATCCGTGGTGACGCTCTCCGTAGTCGGCGTCGCCTATGCGGCGGCGGCGGCCGGCGCCCGCGAGTTCTTCCGCAGTCCCAAGGCGATGCAACGCCTCAACCGCGCCGCCGGCACCATGATGGCCGGCGCCGCGGCGGCGGTGGTAGCGCGATAAGTTCCCGAATTATTCCGCAGCGAGACTCAGCGCCTGATCGGCGGCAAGGTTGCCGAGCGAGGTGACGATGTGCTTGGCCAGCGCCTCGTGGATCGGGCTCTTGGCGTGCTCGGCCCTGAGCAGGCCGATCTCGGCCGGCTCGAGTTCGGGGAAGCCCTCGCGGGCCCCGAGGATGCGCATGTTGGCCTTGAGGGCGCTTTCCGGCAGCACCGATACGGCGAGCCCGGCCAGCACGGCGCCCGACAGCGCCAGCGCGGCGCTGGAGATATAGGCGACGCGGAAGCGCCGGCCCTCGCGGTCGAGAGCGCGGACGACGTTGGCGCGCCAGCAGCAGTCGTCGGGACCCAGCGCCAGCGGCACCGGGTCGAGTTCGTGGACGCTGTGGTCGCGCGAGCCGACCCAGAACAGCGGCTCGCGGCGGATCACCTCGCCGCGCAGC
>LUYO01000104.1:0-8377 GCA_001603295.1 Rhodobacterales bacterium Alpha_02 | reverse complement strand
TGGGGAGCGCGAGCCGATCTCGTTGCCGTCAGAACGGCAGCAGGATGTCGAGCACCTGCTGGCCGGTGCGCGGCTGCTGCACGTCGGAAATCTGGCCCCGGCCGCCGTAGGAGATGCGGGCCTCGGCGATCTTGGTGCTCTCGATGGTATTGTCGGCGGCGATGTCCTCGGGTCGGACGACGCCGGCCACCACCAGCTCGCGGATCTCGTAGTTGACGCGTACTTCCTGTCGTCCCTCGATGACCAGGTTGCCGTTGGGCAGCAGTTGCGTCACCACGGCGGCGACGTTGGTGGACAGTTTTTCCGACCGGTCGATGGAGCCCGTACCCTTGTAGGCCGATGCGCCCTTGGTGGAGGCGAGGTCGCTGGCCGCCATGCCGGCCGGCAGGGCGATGGTGTCGATGGCCGTGCCGAGCGCGCCACCGACGCCGGTCGAATCGCTGGAGGCCCGCGACCGCTCCGAGGAGTTGTCGAAGGCGGCCTTGTCGGAGATCGACACCTTGACGGTCAGGATGTCGCCGATGCTGCGGGCCCGCTGGTCCTTGAAGAAGGTGCGCGAGCCGGACTGCCACAGCGAGTTGGGGCTGTAGGCCACCGGCTGGACGACCGGCATCGGCATCTGCACCGGCTTGTAGCCGGCCTGGGCGGTGGGGTTCTCGATGGCCGACAGCTTGGGCGTCTGGCCGACCTCGGACAGGCGGTCGATGGTGCTGCCGCAGGCGGAAAGACCGATGCCGAGGAGGGCGATGGCGAGGGCGGAGGTGAAACGCATCTGATGATCCTCGGGCTCAGTTCATCGCGGTCTTGAGAACGGCCGGACCGGTCGAGGCGGTGACCGCCACGATACCGGCGCCGGTAATGACGCCCTGCACGGTACGCTTCGACTGCTCGTTCATGACGGAAACGAGGTCGCCCTTGGCGCCGTCGCCGAGGGCGCGGCCGCGGGCGTTGAGCGTCAGGCCGGGACGGGAATACTGCAGCGTGACGATGTCGCCGCGCAGGATGACGCGTGGCGGCTCGACGTCGGCCGACACGATCGCCTCGCCGGCCCTGAGCGGACGCTTGGCGGCCATGTCGATCAGCTCGTTGACGTCGAGGATCGCCGAGCCGGGCACGCGCCGCGTCTCGATGCGGACGACGGCGACGTCGCCGGCATGGATGACGTCGCGGCGGTCGATCGGCCGGTTCAGCACCGGCACGGCGATGGTCTCGACGGCGCGGCCGGTGAGCGCCAGCGTCTGCTCGCCGTCGCCGACGTCGATCGCCACGGTGGCGTTGAAGCGGCCGGAGCCGGACTGAAGAAAGAAGTCGGACAGCACGGCCGGCGCGGCAGCGGCGGCATTGGCGGCGACCGGGGCGATGCTGCCGTCGATGCTGACGTCGAGGGTCTCGACGGCGACGCCCAGACGGGCGGCGGCGGCTTCAGTGACGAGGCCGGTGATGGCGGCGGCATCGACCGTGACGGCGCGGCGGACCACGGCGACGCTGTCGAAGGACGGCAGGCTGTCGATGGCGAGGCCGGCGGCGACGGCCGCCTTGACCGCCTCGGCGGCCGGCAGCGCGCCGGTGACGCCGAGCGCCGGCGCCCGGAACACGGCGCGGCCGGCCAGGGCGCCGGCGCCGTCGAACAGGTCGCCGAGCGTGACGATGCCGCTGCCGACCTCGATGCGTTGCCGCAGCTCGGCCGCCGCCGCCTGATGGGTGGCGATGAAGCCGGCGGCCAGCCCGGCGAGCGCGGCGGCGAGGATGATCCGGAAGAACAGGGCGCGCATCATGGCCGGTCTCACTTGCCGAGGCTGGAGGTGGTCTGCGACATCTGGTCGGCGGCGCTGATGATGCGGGAGTTCATCTCGTAGGCCCGTTGCGCCGAGATCAGCGACGACAGCTCGCTCACCGCCTCGACGTTGGAGCTTTCGAGATAGCCCTGCAGCAGCGTGCCGTAGCCGGCGTCGCCGGGGCTGCCGGTCTGTGCGGCGCCGCTCGAGGCGGTTTCCAGGAACAGGTTGTCGCCCATCGGCTCGAGGCCGTTCTTGTTGACGAAGCGGGCGAGTTCGATCTGGCCGAGTACCGTCACGGAACTGTCGTTGCCGATCTTGGCCTGCACCTGCCCGGTGTTGGAGATGGTGAGGCCGCTGGCGTTCTGCGGCACGGTGATGGCCGGCTGCACGGTGTAGCCGTCGGCGGTGACCAGCGTGCCGGTGGAATCAAGCTCGAAAGAGCCGTCGCGGCTGTAGGCGGTGCGGCCATCGGGCAGGGTGATCTGGAAGAACCCCTCGCCGCGGATGGCCACGTCCTTTTCGTTGCCGGTGGATTCGGGATCGCCCTGGGTCATGTTGCGCGGCGTCGCCACGACGCGGACGCCCGAGCCGAGCTGCACGCCGGCCGGCACCTGGGTGCCGGCGTCCGAGGTGCTCGACCCCTGCCGGCGCAGCGTCTGATAGAGCAGATCCTGGAAATTGGCGCGCTGGCTCTTGTAGCCGGTGGTGCGCATGTTGGCGATGTTGTTGGAGATGACCGAGACGTTGGTCTCCTGGGCCTTCATGCCCGTGGCGGCGATGGTCAGAGCTTTCATGTCAGGTCACTCCGGATCAGGCATTGACCGAGCCAAGGCGTTCGATCGCCCGGGTGCTCGTGTCGTTCTGCTGCTTGACCAGGTTGGAGATGCGTTCATAGGCCCGCTGGACGTCCAGCATGGCGGTGAGTTCCTGGACGCCCGAGACGTTGGATTTCTCGAGGGCGCCCTGGCGGACGCGGACGTAGGCGGGCGCCTGCGGCGCCGCGCTGGCCGAGTAGAGGTTGTCGCCGTCCTTGGCGAGCACCGTGGTATCGGGGAAATCGGCGATCCTGAGCTTGCCCTTCAGGCCGGCACTCGAGGAGACGGTGCCGTCGTGGGCGACGGCGATGTTGGTTTCCTCGGCGCCGAAGGTGATCTCGCCGCCGTCGCCGAGCACCGGCTTGCCGTCGGAGGTGACGAGGCGTCCGGTGCTGTCGATGGCGAAGTCGCCGGCGCGGGTGTAGCGCTCGCCGGCCGGCGTGCCGACCACGAAGAAGCCGCTGTCGCCCTCGATCGCCACGTCGAGGTCGTTGCCGGTGACTTCCACCGAGCCGGCGGAAAAGTCGTGCACCGTGGCCAGCTCGCGGACGAAGCGGTTGTCGCGGTCGCGGCGGGGAAACAACGTCGCCGACGCCTTCGGCATGGTCGTCTCCTCGAAGTCGAGCGAGACGCGCTTGAAGCCGGCGGTATCCATGTTGGCGACGTTGTTGGCGATGACGTCCAGCTTGCGCCGGAGCGCAATCTGACCCGACAGCGCCACCAGAGTTGCATTCTGCATGGCAGATCGTTCCCAAGTCCTAACCGGACGGCGTCACGCTCCCCAGCGGCACCGCCCGCTGTGGATATCGCAGGGAACGTGCCAACCGGAGAGGCTTTGTGAAACAAGGGGTTGGCGAGAAAATGCTCTCCACCGCACCCGGCGTTTCCTGCCGACCGGCAAGGGCGGGCGGCAACATTTGCCGGGCCGTTAACCAATTATCAACCAATCGTTAACTATCCTGACCCCAAGCGAAACGACTGTGGGCGCCGGCAAAGAATCGTTGTCGTCGAGGAGGGGCCGACCCATAGCTTGCCGGTGGAGGCGCTCGGCTTCCCCCGCGAATGAGAGCAGGCGCCAGAGGCCATGGCCAAGACTCCGAAACCCGAAGGCGAGACGCAGGAAGGCGGCGAAGCCGGCGGTTCCTCCTCGAAGAAGAAGCTGATCATCATCGGCGGCGCGGCGGTGGCCGTGCTGCTGGTCGGCGGTGGCGCGGCCTTCTTCCTGACGGGTTCGCCGGCGACGCCGGCGGTGGCCGACGTGGCGGCGGTGGAGGCGGCCTCGCAGCCGCACGCCTACTACTACGACCTGCCGATGATGATCCTCAACCTGTCGACCGCCGACGAGCGGCCGACCTTCGTCAAGATGGAGATCGCCCTCGAGGTCAGCGACGACAAGATGCTCGAGGTGATCAAGCCCAACCTGCCGCGCGTGCTCGACGCTTTCCAGACCTACATGCGCGAACTCCGCGCCTCCGACCTGCAAGGCTCGGCCGGCCTGTTCCGGCTGAAGGAAGAGTTGCAGCGGCGCGTCAACATCGCGGTCTATCCGGCCCGCGTCGACGACGTGCTCTTCAAGAACGTCATCGTGCAATAGGGATGTCGAGCATGGCTGGCGACGACGACGATCTTTCTGCCGACTGGGGCGCGGCACTGGCCGAGCAGCGGGCCGACAGCGGCGACGAGATGGACGATCTCGCCGCCGAATGGGGCGCCGCGCTGGAAGAGCAGGGCGTCGAGAACGCCGACGCGGTGGCCGCCCAGTGGGCGGCGATGATCGACGACAACGATTCCGAGCTGGACGCGTCGAGCCGCGGCGCCGACCGCGTGCTCAACCAGGAGGAAATCGACAACCTTCTCGGCTTCAACGTCGAGGATCACGTCTCCAGCGACCAGAGCGGCATCCGCTCGCTGGTCAACTCGGCGCTCGTCTCCTACGAACGCCTGCCGATGCTGGAGATCGTCTTCGACCGCTTCGTGCGCGAGACGACGACGACGCTCCGCAACTTCACCTCCGACAACGTCGAGGTGTCGCTCGACGGCATCTCGTCGGTGCGCTTCGGCGACTATCTCAACTCGATCCCGCTGCCGGCCATCCTCTCCGTGGTCAAGGCCGAGCAATGGGACAACTACGGCCTGATGACCGTCGATTCGTCGCTGATCTACTCGATCATCGACGTGCTGCTGGGCGGCGGCCGCGGCACCACGGCGATCCGCGTGGAGGGGCGGCCCTACACCACCATCGAGATGAACCTCGTCCGGCGGATGATCGACCTTTTGCTCGCCGATTGCGAGAAGGCCTTCGCCCCGCTGACCCAGATCAACTTCACGCTGGAGCGCCTCGAAACCAATCCGCGCTTCGCGCCGATCTCGCGGCCGGCCAACGCCTGCATCCTGATCCAGTTCCGCGTCGACATGGAAGACCGCGGCGGCCTCGTCGAGATGCTGCTGCCCTACGCCACCATCGAGCCCATCCGCAACCTTCTGTTGCAGATGATCATGGGTGAGAAGTTCGGCCGCGACAACATCTGGGAAAGCCACCTCGCCACCGAGATCTACAACGCCGACATCGAGGTCGACGCCGTGCTGGTGGAGGAGGAGTTGCCGCTGTCGATGGTGATGGACCTCGAGGTGGGGCAGACGCTGCTGTTCGGCGTGTCGCCCGACGATCCCGTGGCCATCAAGTGCGGCGACGTGCACATCACCTCGGGCAACATCGGCCGGCTTGGCGACAAGGTATCGGTGAAGATCAACAGGAATCTCAAGCGGCCGCGCATGACGCTGGCCGCCTTCGAGCGGGCGGTTCAGAAGGAGATGCAGAACACATGACCTCCGGCCTCAATCTCGGCGTGGCGATCGAGGTCGTCGTTGCCATCCTTCTCGCGCTGACCATCGTCTATTGCGCCATCCTCAACCGCCGCCTGACGCGTCTCCGGGCCGACGAGGAGGTGCTGCGCGCCACCATTTCCGAGCTGATCACCGCCACCGAGATCGCCGAGCGGGCCATCCTCGGCCTGAAGGCGACCGCCTCCGAATGCGAGCGGGCGCTGGGCGGCCGCATGCTGGCCGCCGAGACGCTGCTCGGCGACCTCGACCAGCGGCTCACCGCCGGCAACGAGATCGTGAAAAGGATCGGCGCCATCGTCGGCGCGGCGCGGAACGGCGCGATGACGCCGATGGTCGAGGCCGAGCCGGAGCCGGCGCGCGAAAGCACGGCGCGCAATCTCAAGGCGGCGGCCGAGGCGGCGGCGGAGCGTCTGTCGGCGCTGAGGCGCGGCAAGCGGGAGGCCGCTGCGTGAACAGGATCCGCCTGCTCCCGCTGGTGCTGATCGCCGTCACGGCCTTGCTCGCCGTGAAGGTGCTCGGCTTCGTGATGGGAGTGGAGCCTTTCGCCGTCGGTCCGCAGCCGGCGGTCGCCTCCGGCGGCGAGGCGGAAGGCCATGGCGAGGTGGCGGCCGATCCGAGCCCCACCGCCGACACGTCGGCGGTCGACCGGCTGACGGCGCCCGTCGATCTGGCCGGCGAATACAAGAAGTTGAAGGCCGAACAGGAGAAGGACGCTGCCGGGCACGGTGGCGGCCATGGCGAGGCGCCGGCCGAAGGGCATGGCGAGGCGCCGGCGGCCGACGCGCACGGCGAGCCGGCTCCCGCCGCGGAAACGCCGGCCGAGGGCGCGCCTCCGGCCGCGGAAACGCCGGCCGCCGACGGCCACAGTGACGCTCCGGCGGCCGACGACGCTCATGGCGAGGCGCCGGCGACCTCCGGTGGAGATGCTGTCGCTCCGGCCGAGGGTGCCGCTCCGGCCGACGAAAAGCCGGCTGCCGACGCGCATGGAGAGGCCGCGCCAGCCACTGACGCTCATGGAGAGGCCGCGCCGTCTGCCGACGCTCATGGAGAGGCCAAGCCGGCCGCGGATGCGCATGGAGAGGCCAAGCCGGCCGATGGCGGGCACGGCGGCGACGCGCATGGCGCCAAGGGCAAGAGCGACGTCTACACCGAGCGGCCGAAGGAATACTCGCCGCCGATCGGCTCGTCGGAGCGCGCCATCCTGGAGGGCCTCGCCACCCGGCGCGACGATCTCGACAAGCGCGAGCACGACCTCGACCTGCGGGCCAAGCTGCTGGAGGCGGCGGAAAAGCGCCTCTCCGATCGCTTGAATCAGTTGCAGTCGATCGAGACGCAGCTCGGCGGCGGCACCGCCAGCGCACCGGCCGCCTCGTCCGCGCCGGGGACGCCGCCGGCCGGCGGTCAAGCGGCGGGCAGCGGTCAGGCGGCAACCGGCGGGGCGCCGGCAGCCATGGATGACAAGCTGGCGGCGCTGGTGTCGCTCTACGAGAGCATGAAGCCGAAGGCCGCCGCCGCCGTGTTCGACAAGCTCGACGGCGGCACGCTGCTCGAACTGGCCGAGCATATGAACCCGCGCAAGCTGTCGCCGATCGTCGCCGCCATGGATCCGGACAAGGCCAGCCGCATCACCAACATGATGATCGGCGCCCGCGAGGCGCAGAAGCGCGTGGTCGTCCAGGTCGAGCAGACGTCGCCCGCCGCCGACCTGACCCCGTCGCCGGGCGAGACGGCCCCGACCGACGCCTCGCAACTGCCGCAGATCATGCCAGCGCCCTCTGGCCACTGAGACCGGTGTCCGGCCGGCATTTTCCCGGTGATCCGCTGGTTTCGTAGAAGCAAGTAACCGCACATTAAGCGCGCGCGCCTTAGGATTCCGGGAGCGTCGGCGTATTCCGGCGCGCTCGGGGTGTGTTCATGCGTTGTGCCCGGTTGGTCCGCGAGGCCGCGTTGCGTATCCGGTCGTCGGCCCGTCTGGCGGCCGTCGCCCTGGCGCTGTGCCTCGTCGCGGCCGGTACCACGGGCGCGGTCAGGGCCGAGCCGGCGGCCGAGCCGGTCAAGGTCGACTACGAGGCCCGGCCGAATTTCGGCCGCATGGTGCTGACCTTCCCCAACCTCAACCTGCTGCCGCCGCACAAGGTGACGTCGGATAGCGGCGTGCTGGTCATCCAGTTCGACCAACCGGTCGCCCTCAACGCCGAGGCGGCCGTGGTGCGTCTGGCCAATTATGTGCTGATCGTGCGTACCGACCCCGACAGCCTCGGCGTACGCATGGCGCTGGCCCGCTCGGTCAAGATCAACGTTATGGAGGCGGGGCCGCAGCTGTTCGTCGATTTCCTGCCCGGCACCTGGAAGGGCGAGCCGCCGCGCCTGCCCGACCAGGTGGTGGCCGACCTCGCCAAGAAGGCCGACGAGATGGCCAAGGTGGCGGCCGAGGCGCAACGGATGATCGCCGAGACCGAAAAGCCGATCCGCCTCGACGTGTCGGCGGCGCGGGCGCCGACCTTCAGTCGCCTGACCTTCAAGTGGAACGTGCCGTTCGAGGTGGATTTCCGCCGCACCGACCTCGGCGTCGACCTCAAGTTCAACCGCGTGGCCACGCCGGACATCGTGGCGATCCGTGCCGATCCGCCGCCCTTCGTCAACGACATCACCGCCGAGCAGGGCGAGGGTGGCCTGGTCGTTCACATACTGGCCGACAACGTCGCCGACGTGCGCGCCTACAAGGACGGCGACAGCTACGTGGTCGACGTGCGCGGCCCGGACAATCCGGCCGCCATGACGCCGCTCGACCGCGCCCTGCAGGCGGCCGTCGCGCCGCTGCCGGCGGTTCCTCCCGGCGCCAAGCAGGCGGTGAGCGCCGGCGGCGCCGACGCTTCGGCCCATGGCGAGCCGCCGGCCGCCGCCGATGCCGTTGCCCCGACCCATGACGAGGCGCCGGCC
>LUYO01000010.1:0-16984 GCA_001603295.1 Rhodobacterales bacterium Alpha_02 | reverse complement strand
ACGTTGCTCAAGGCGGCGATCGGCGCCATCCGCCCGATCGGCGGCGAGGTGACGGTGAGCGGTTGCCGGCGGAATGAGATCGCCTACCTGCCGCAGTTGGCCGAGATCGACCGCGCCTTTCCCCTGCCGGTGTTCGACTTCGTCGCCATGGGCCTCTGGGGCCGGCGCGGCGCCTTCGGCGGCTTCCGCCGCGCCGACGACGAGGACGTCGCCCGGTCGCTGGCCGCTGTCGGTCTGGTCGGCTTCGAGGGGCGCCTCCTCGACACGCTGTCGGGCGGCCAGTTGCAGCGGGTGCTGTTCGCCCGCCTCGCCCTCCAGGACGCGCCGCTGATCCTGCTCGACGAACCGTTCACCGCCGTCGACGACCGCACCACCCATGAGCTGATGGACGTCGTCGCCCGCTGGAATGCCGAGGGCCGCACGGTGGTCGCCGTGCTGCACGATTTCGATCTGGTGCGCCGGCGCTTCCCCCGCGCACTGCTGGTCGCCCGCCGGCTGATCGCCGAGGGCGACACCGCCGCCGTGCTGACGCCCGACCATCTCGCCGCCGCCCGCCGCCACGTCGAGGCCTGGGACGAGACCGCTCCCTTCTGCGAGGCCGAGCACACGCCATGACCGCCGCCGACCTCCTGTCCGCCTTCACCGAGTTTGCCTTCATGCGCCGGGCGCTGGCCGGCTGTCTGGTGCTGTCGCTGGCCGCCGCGCCGCTGGGCGTGTTCCTGATGCTGCGCCGGCTGTCGCTGACCGGCGACGCCATGGCCCATGCCATCCTGCCGGGCGTCGCCGCCGGCTACCTGCTCGCCGGCCTCAATCTCTGGGCCATGACGGCGGGCGGCCTCGCCGCCGGCCTCGCCATCGCCTTGCTGGCCAGCGCCGTGACGCGTCTGACGCCGCTCCGCGAGGACGCCTCGCTCGCCACGCTCTATCTCGTATCGCTGGCGCTCGGCGTCATCCTGATCTCGGCACGCGGCTCGGCGGTCGACGTCATGCACCTGTTGTTCGGCTCGGTGCTGGCCATCGACGACACCGCCCTGGTGTTCATCGGCATCGTCGCCTCGCTCACCGTCGTCGCCTTCGCCGTGATGTGGCGGCCGCTGGTGCTGGAATGCGTCGATCCCGGCTTCCTGAAGGCGGTCGGCGGCCACGGCGCGCTCGTCCACGTGCTGTTCATGCTGGTGATGGTGCTCAACTTGATCGCCGGCTTCCAGGCGCTCGGCACGCTGCTGTCGGTCGGGCTGATGATGCTGCCGGCCGCCAGCGCCCGCTTCTGGACGCGGTCGCTCGGCGCCATGACGGCGCTGGCCATGGCTTTTGCCGCCGCCGCCTCGACGATCGGTCTCGCCGCCTCTTTCGCCGCCAACCTGCCGTCGGGACCGGCGATCATCGTCGCCGCCGGCGCGATCTACGCCCTGTCCATCGCCCTCGGGCCAACAGGCGGGCTGATCGCACGAGCGCGGCCGGCACGCCACCGCACCGGCTGACCGATTTCACGCATCAGGAAACGCCTGTCAGGATGACGAGCCGGAATGCGGCGCGTCGCCCTGCCCCGGCGGCTCGGTTCCCTTGGCCAGCGCCGATTCGATGCGCTGGCGGGCGACGGCGTTACGGGCACGCAGGATCTTCAGTCGATGGGCGAGATCGTCGATGCGGGCGTCCTCGTCGGCGGCGGCCGGCGGCGGCCGCTCGGTCTTGGCGACGAAGTCGACGTGGATGACCGGCGCCGCCGGTTGCGTCGGCACTGGCGCCGACGGCGGCGTCATCGTCAGGTCGGCGATGGTTTCGGTCAGCACGGCGATGCGCGCCTCGGCCTCGACCAGCGCCATCTTCATGTCGGCGGCCAGCGATTCCGCCTCGTCGCGGCTTTCCTCGGCCTCGCTGGCATGGAGGGCGATCTGCCGCTGCAACTCGCGCCGCTCGGCATCGACCCGCGCCACCGCCTCGTGGGCGTAGCGGGCGATGGAGCGCGCTTCCTCGAGGCGTTTCTCATAGTCGGCGATCGTCGCCTCGAAGCCAGCCTTCTCCGCTTCGAGCGCCCGCGCCAGCAAGCGATCCTGGCTGCTTTGAAGTTCGGCGACCGCCACCGCCTGCCGCGCCGCGTCGAGTTCCACCGTAACGCGCGCCATGCGGGCGGCCATCTCGGCGCGCACGGCATCCTTGGCCGCCGCCATCTCGGCCACCGAGCGCGGCAACTGCTGGTCGAGCCGGCGGCGATAGAGGCGGACGGCGCGCGCGTTGATCGCCGGCATCAGCAGCAGCGCCCCGAGCCCAGCCGTCAATACGCCCGCCAGAAAGATCAGCACCGTCTCGATCACGTCACGCCATCCCGAGGCGGCACCGGAACCGCCCTTCCCTCAGTTGTCGCGCAGGGTGAAGGAAATGGTCAAGGGTGGAACGGTCCGTCGGCCCGCCCGGCGGCGAAAAAAGCGCCGAGAGACATGTCTCCGGCCGTGACGGCGGCTCAGAACGGATTCCAGGTCGCCTGCGGCGTGAACTTGAGATAGCCGACATTGACGCCGAGCCGGGCGCCGACGCCGGTGCGCACCGGCACCAGGGTGATCTGGTCGGAGGTGAGCGCGGTGAGACCGAAACCGCCGATGAAATAGGCCGAACCATTAACGCCGCCGAACCGCCGGTAGATCGACTGCAGGGACGGCAGGTTGTAGACGAGGATCATCGTGCGGGCACCGTCGCCGCCGACGTCGAGGCCGAGCGTCGGGCCCTGCCAGTAGACCGGCACCGAGCCGGCATTGCGCGTGTAGAGCGTGCCCTCGCCGTAGCGCAGGCCGCCGAGAAAGGCCCCGGAGCCCTCCTGACCGAGGATGTAGCCGTTGGGCTGACCGTAATTGGAGGCCGCCCGCTCGATGGCCGAGGCGAGACCGCCCGACATCTCGCCGAAGAACTTGTGGCCGGTATTGACGAGTTCCGACGAGGAATAGGTCTGCTGCATCTGCTGGGCGGCGGCCGGCAGCGACGGCGCGGCCAACAGAGCCAGCAGGAGGAAGGGCAGCGCTTTCAGCACCGACAGACGCGACATCGGCAATCCTCCGCCTGTCGTCCGCCGTGAACCGGAGCGGCCGGCGGCGAGACGATCCGAACATTAACCTCGCCGACACTCCGTTAAGGCAAGATGAACGGGAGGGTCGACCGGTGACAGCATGATCATACCGACGAATCAGACATCACCGCGGCGAGATTGGGTGAGTTTTACCGCTCGCGCCATTGTCTTGTCGCTGTTTTTCCTCATCTCCGGCGGGCCGTCGCAGGCGCTCGACGAAAGGATCGTGTTCGATCCCTACACCGGCCTGTCCATCGGCGGTTACGACCCGGTGGCCTATTTCGTCAGCGGCGGCGCCGTGCTCGGCACCGCCGACTACGAGGAAGTCTACGGCGACACCTACTGGCATTTCGCGAGCGAAGGCAATGCCGCCGCCTTCCGCGCCGCGCCGGCCGCCTATATTCCCGGCTTCGGCGGCTATGCCCTGGCAGCGGTGGCGCGCGGCGTCGCCCAGCCGGGCAACCCGACGCTGTTCGCCATCCACCGCGACCGCCTCTACTTCTTCGCCTCCGACGACGAGCGGCGCGCCTTCCTCGCCGATCCCGAAACGATGATCGCCGCCGCCGCCGCCCGCTGGCCGGAGGTGCTGAAGCTCCTGGCCTATTGATGCCATGGCGGCTTCCCGAGCTTGTGACCGCCGGCGGCGGGCGCTATCCATGGGCGCATCTTCGCGTGCGATTCGTCGGCAGGCCCTGCCCGTCGTCCGGCCCCGAACCCAATGGAACCGACCATGTCCGACCTGGCCAAGCTGGAAGCCCTGGATTTTGCCGCCCTGCTCTGCTCGCGCGTCTGCCATGATATCATCTCGCCGGTCGGCGCCATCACCAACGGGCTCGAAGTTCTCGACGAGGAGAACAATGAGGAGATGAAGGCTTTCGCCTTCGACCTCATCCGCAAGAGCGCCCGCACCGCCTCCTCGAAACTGCAGTTCGCCCGCCTGGCCTTCGGCGCCGCCGGCTCGGTCGGCGCCGAGGTCGATCTCGGCGATGCCGAGACCGTGGCCAAACGCTACATGGAGAGCGAGAAGGCCGACATCGACTGGCAGGCGACGCGCCGCCTGTTGCCGAAGAACCAGGTGAAGCTGCTGCTCAACCTGCTGCTGATCTCGCTTCAGGCCATTCCGCGCGGCGGCCGGGTGGTGGTGCGCGTCGAGGGCGACCTGCCGCACCCGGTGCAGCGCATCGAGGCCACCGGCGCCGCCTCGCGCATTCCGCCGCGCGTCGCCGAGCTGCTGGCCGGCGACCTCGGCGACCACCTCGACGCCCATGCCATCCAGCCCTACTACGCCGGCGAGCTGGCCCGCGCCGCCGGTCTGGTCATCACCATCGCCAAGGACAACGACACGGTGATCTTCGAGGCGAAGGCCGCGCCGGCCGATCTTTCCGCCGCCCTCTGAGACCGAGCGAGCGTCGACCGGCCCGGCATTGATGGCCGGCCGGCCGCTCCGCGGGACGCGACGGTCCGCCGACATGCCTTTCGGCAGGCCCACATCGCCGGGATCCGGCGTTTATTGCCCAGACTTCAATCAATATTAACAGTTTGACGGGACACTTCCCCCAAAGCGGCTGGTAGAGCGGGCGCCTTTTCAGGATGCGGCGCTTCCGGTTCGACCTTCCCGAGGGGGTGAAGTATGGACGACCTTTTGCGTGAATTCCTCACCGAGACAAACGAGTCGCTCGATACCGTGGACGTGGAATTGGTGAAGTTCGAGCAAGAGCCGAACAACGCCCGCATTCTGGACAACATCTTCCGCCTCGTGCACACCATCAAGGGAACCTGTGGTTTCCTCGGCCTGCCGCGCCTCGAGGCGCTGGCCCATGCCGCCGAGACGCTGATGGGCAAGTTCCGCGAGGGCGCTGCCGTCACCGAGGAGGCGGTCAGCCTCGTCCTGCAGACCATCGACCGCATCAAGGGCATTCTGGCTGAACTCGAAGCCAACGAGGGCGAGGAGCCCAAGGGCGACGACCGCGACCTGATCTCGCTGCTCGAAGCCATGTCCATGGCCGAGGCCGCGCCGCGCAAGGAGCCGCCCAAGAAGGAAAAGAAGGAGACCGCCGGCACGCTGGTGGCGCAGGTGCTCGAACGCGAGCTGCGTCCCGGCGAGGTGTCGCTCGACGAGCTGGAGCGCGCCTTCCGCGAGACCGCCGTCGAGGTGGAGATCGCCGCCGAGCCGGCCGTCGAGGCGCCCGCCCCCGCGCCCGCCGGCATCGATTTCGCCCGCGTCGCCGCCGAGATCGAGGCGCGCATGAAGCAGGCGAGCCCCGACGGCAAGCCGGAGAAGGCCAAGGCCGCCAGCGAGGACGGCGACAGCGAGGCCAAGAGCGACAAGGGCTCGGTGTCGAGCCAGTCGATCCGCGTCAACGTCGAGACGCTCGAGCACCTGATGACCATGGTCTCCGAGCTGGTGCTGACCCGCAACCAGCTCCTGGAGATCGTCCGCCGCCACGAGGACAGCGAATTCAAGGTGCCGTTGCAGCGCCTCTCCAACGTCACGGCCGAGCTGCAGGAAGGCGTCATGAAGACGCGCATGCAGCCGATCGGCAACGCCTGGCAGAAGCTGCCGCGCATCGTGCGCGACCTCGCCCAGGAGCTTGGCAAGCAGATCGAGCTGGAGATGGTCGGCGCCGAGACCGAACTCGACCGCCAGGTGCTGGAGCTGATCAAGGACCCGCTCACCCACATGGTGCGCAACTCGGCCGACCACGGCCTCGAGCGTCCCGACGACCGCCGCAAGGCCGGCAAGATCGAGAAGGGCACCATCCGCCTCGCCGCCTATCACGAGGGCGGCCACATCATCATCGAGATCGCCGACGACGGCCGCGGCCTCAGTCTCGACCGCATCCGCCAGAAGATCATCGAGAACGGGCTCGCCACCGAGGCCGAACTCGAGAAGATGACCGAAGGCCAGATCTACAAGCACATCTTCGCCCCCGGCTTCTCCACCGCCGCCAAGGTGACCTCGGTGTCCGGCCGCGGCGTCGGCATGGACGTCGTCCGCACCAACATCGAGACCATCGGCGGCACCGTCGACCTGAAGTCGGTGCAGGGCAAGGGCACCACCTTCACCATCAAGATCCCGCTGACGCTGGCCATCGTCTCGACGCTGATCGTCGAGAGCTGCGGCGACCGCTTCGCCATCCCGCAGCTGTCCGTGGTCGAGCTGGTGCGCGTGCAGAACAACTCCGAGCACCGCATCGAGCGCATCAAGGACACGCCGGTCCTTCGTCTCCGCAACAAGCTGTTGCCGCTGGTGCCGCTGGCCGGCCTCCTCAAGGTTGATGTCTCGGACGAGAAGAGCGAGGACGAGGGCTTCATCGTCGTCATGCAGGTCGGTAACGTCACCTTCGGCCTGGTGGTCGACGGCGTCTTCCACACGGAGGAAATCGTCGTCAAGCCGATGTCGAAGATGCTGCGCCACATCACCATGTTCTCGGGCAACACCATCCTCGGCGATGGCTCGGTGATCATGATCGTCGATCCGAACGGCGTCGCCAGCGCCATCGGCACAGCCGTCGCCACCGACACGCTCGACAGCCATGCCGACGCCGACGCCTCGCGCGGCATCGACAATGACGCCAAGATCTCCATGCTGCTGTTCCGCGCCGGCTCGCCCGAGCCGAAGGCGGTGCCGCTGTCGCTGGTCACCCGCCTCGAGGAGTTCGAGATCGAGAAGATCGAGCATTCCAACGGCCGCGACCTCGTGCAGTACCGCGGCTCGCTGATGCCGCTGGTCTACCCGAACTACGAGGTCCGCCGCCGCGAGGAAGGCACCCAGCCGATGCTGGTGTTCTCGGACGCCGGCCGCTCGATGGGCCTCGTCGTCGACGAGATCGTCGACATCGTCGAGGAGTCGCTGAACATCCAGGTCGGCTCCGACGTGCCGGGCGTGCTCGGCTCGGCGGTGATCAAGGGCAAGGCCACCGAGATCCTCGACATCGGCCACTACCTGCCGCTCGCCTTCGAGGACTGGTTCAAGCGCAAGGAAATCTCGTCGGCGGCGCTGACGCGCAAGCTGCTGTTCATCGACGACAGCGCCTTCTTCCGCAACATGCTGGGGCCGGTGATGAAGGCCGCCGGCTTCGACGTCACCGTCTGCGCCTCGGCCACCGAAGCGCTCCGCCTGCTCGGCGAAGGCGCCGCCTTCGACGTCATCGTCTCCGACATAGAGATGCCCGTGGTCAACGGCTTCGAATTCGCCGAGATGCTGCGCCGCGACGCCCGCTTCAAGCATACGCCGATCATCGCCCTGTCGGCGCTCTGCACGCCGGCGTCGATCGAGCGTGGCCGCCAGTCCGGTTTCGACGAATACGTTGCCAAATTCGACCGCCCGGGCCTGATCGCGGCCCTCAAGGAAATCACCAGCGCTGACTATGGGATCGCAGCATGACCGCCAACAGCCATACCCCCGGTGCTGCCGCCAACGACAGCCACTCCGGCCAGATCCAGTACGTCACCGTGTTCATCGGCGGCCAGCTGTTCGGCCTGCCGATCCACAAGGTGCATGACGTCTTCGTGCCGGAGAGCATGACGCGCGTGCCGCTGTCGGCGCCGGAAGTGGCCGGCGTGCTCAACCTGCGCGGTCGCATCGTCACGGCGATCAACATGCGCCGCCGCCTCGGCCTGCCGCAGCGCGAGGGCAACCACGGCATCATGGCCGTCGGCATCGAGTATCGCGGCGAATCCTACGGCCTGATCATCGACGAGGTCGGCGAGGTGCTGAACCTCGACGCCTCCGGCCGCGAGGCCAACCCCGCCAACCTCGATGCGCGCTGGGCGGAAATCTCCGGCGGCGTCCACCGCCTGTCCGGGCAGCTGATGGTCATCCTCGACGTCGAGCGCGTGCTCGGCCGCATGCAGGGCGACATGGCCGCCTGACGACCCTTGAAGCCGGCGTCACCGCCGTGAGGAGTGAAACAATGAAGACCTGTCTCGTGGTCGACGACTCGAGCGTCATCCGCAAGGTGGCCCGGCGCATTCTCGAGGATCTGTCGTTCACCATCCTCGAGGCCGAGGACGGCCAGCAGGCGCTCGAGAAATGCCAGGAGACCATGCCCGACGCCATCCTGCTCGACTGGAACATGCCGGTGATGGACGGACTGGAATTCCTGGCGCAGCTGCGCAAGCTCGACGGCGGCGACGCCCCGAAGGTGGTGTTCTGCACGACGGAGAACGACGTCGGCCACATCGCCCGCGCCATCCGGGCCGGCGCCAACGAATACATCATGAAGCCCTTTGATCGTGAAATTGTCGAAGCCAAGTTCCAGGAAGTCGGGCTGCTCTGACGCTTCCAAGATCGATGCGAAACTGGAGACCGATTGAATGTCGGCCATCGCCCGCACGCCTTCTTCTTCCGGAGCAGTCACCGACCCCATCCGCGTGATGGTCGTCGATGATTCCGTGGTCATTCGCGGCCTCTTGGGCCGCTGGCTCGACGAAGAACCCAATCTTGCCGTGGTGGCCAGCCACCGCAATGGCCGCCTCGCCGTCGACGACGTGCTGCGTTCCAACCCGGACGTGGTCATCCTCGACATCGAGATGCCGGACATGGACGGTCTCACCGCCCTGCCTCTCCTGATCGAGAAGAAGAAGAATCTGGTCGTCGTCGTCGCCTCGACGCTGACCCGCCGCAATGCCGAGATTTCGCTGAAGGCCCTGTCGCTCGGCGCCGCCGACTATGTGCCGAAGCCCGAATCCAATTCCGGCGTCACCACGTCGGCCGAATTCCGCCGCGAGCTGATCGAGAAGGTCACCAACCTCGGCCAGCGGGCGAAGAGCCGCGGCCTGCCCGGCCATGCGCCGGCCGGCCGGCCGGCGTCGCGTCTGCCGCAGGGCGCCGGCGCCCCGCCTGCCCCCCATGGCGCGCTCCGGGCCTCCCGCCCGTCGAGCTTCACCATCCGCCCCTATTCGTCGGCGCGGCCGCGCATCCTGACCATCGGCTCGTCGACCGGCGGGCCGCAGGCCCTCAACACACTGTTCGGCGAGATCGGCTCGGCCATCGGCATGGTGCCGGTGGTGCTGACCCAGCACATGCCGCCGACCTTCACCGCCATTCTCGCCGAGCACATCACCAAGGCAGCCGGCCGGCCGGCCGCCGAAGGCCGCGACGGCGAGCCGATCCTGCCCGGCCGCATCTACGTGGCGCCCGGCGGCAAGCACATGCTGCTGGCCAAGAACGGCAACGACGTGGTGGTCAGGCTCAGCGACGCGCCGCCGGTCAATTTCTGCAAACCGGCCGTCGACCCGCTGTTCAAGTCGGTGGTCGACATCTACGGCACGGCGACGCTGGCCGTCGTCCTCACCGGCATGGGCTCGGACGGCGCCGAGGGCGTGCGCCGCATCGGCGAAGTCGGCGGCAGCACCATCGCCCAGGATGAGGAAAGCTCGGTGGTCTGGGGCATGCCCGGCGCCGCCGCTCATACCGGGATGTGCTCGGACGTTCTGCCGCTGCACGACATCGGCCGCAAGGTGTCCAAGATCCTGCTCGGAGGCCGCCCATGAACCCGGCCGAGTACGACTATCTGCGCCAGTTCCTCAAAAGCCGGTCCGGCCTCGTCCTGTCGAACGAGAAGCAGTACCTGATCGAGAGCCGCCTGTTGCCGGTCGCCCGCAAGACCGGCCTGCAATCGATCGCCGCGCTGGTCGCCAAGCTGAAGGAGCCGCGCGAGACGGCGCTTGCCGAGGCGGTCGTCGAGGCGATGACCACCAACGAGAGCTTCTTCTACCGCGACAAGACGCCCTTCGAGCACTTCACCCAGGTGATGATGCCGGAGCTTCTGAAGTCGCGCGCCTCGCAGAAGAAAATCCGCATCTGGTGCGCCGCCGCTTCCACCGGCCAGGAGCCCTATACGCTCGCCATGTGCCTCAAGGAAATGGAGCCCAAGCTCGCCGGCTGGCGCATCGAGATCCTCGGTACCGACATCTCCAACGAGGTGCTGGAGCGGGCGAAGTCCGGCACCTACACCCAGTTCGAGGTGCAGCGCGGCCTGCCGATCCAGCTGCTGCTGAAGTATTTCACGCAGCAAGGCGAGAGCTGGACCATCGCGCCGCAGCTGCGGTCCATGGTGCAGTGGCGGAAGTTCAACCTTCTGGAGAGCTTCGCCGCCTTCGGCCAATTCGACATCGTCTTCTGCCGCAACGTGCTGATCTACTTCGACCAGACGACCAAGGTAGACATCCTCGGCCGCATCTCGAAGATCATGGCGCCGGACGGCTATCTGGTGCTCGGCGCCGCCGAGACGGTGGTCGGCCTCACCGACGCCTTCAAGCCGGCGCCCGAGCGGCGCGGCCTCTACATGCCGGCCGCCGCCGTCGCCCAGCCAGCGCCCCGCTTCTCGACGCTGGCCACGGCCGGCCGCGTCAGCTGATCCGGCCCCGTTACCGACGATGACGGCGTCGCGGCTCCCCGCGGCGCCGTTTCCTTTTGGGACCTGTCAGCCACCGAACCGCAGCGCATCGACGATCACCGAAAAGGCCGGCAGGTTCTGCCGCCGGCTCGGATAGTAGAGGTAATAGCCGGCGAATTTCGGCGACCAGTCGTCGAGCGCGAGGCACAGGCGCCCGGCGGCGAGGTGGGCCGCGACGGCGCTTTCCGGCACGAAGGCGATGCCGTGGCCTTGCAGCGCCGCCTCGATCATCTCCTTGTCGGCATTGAGGATGAGCTGGCCCTCGACCCTGACGCGCACCTCCTCGCCGTCCTTCTCGAACTCCCAGGCGTAGAGCCCACCGACCCTTTCGAGCCGCCGGCTGATGCAATTGTGGCCCATCAGCTCCTGCGGCGTCCGGGGCATCGGGCGGGCGGCGAAATAGCCCGGAGAACCGACGGCCACCAAGCGCCAATCCGGCCCGATCCGTACCGCCACCATGTCCTTTTCGAGGCTCTCGCCGAGCCGCACGCCGGCGTCGAAACCATCCTCGACGATGTTACGGAAGCTGTTGTCGACGCTGAGTTCGAGCCGGATGTCCGGATAGTCGGCGAGGATCGGCGACAGCTTCGGCCACACCACGCTTTCCATGGCGTGATGGGACAGCGTGATCCGGACCGTGCCGGCCGGCTTGTCGCGATAGGCCATCAGGGCGCCGATCTCCGCCTCGATTTCGGAGAGGCGCGGCGCCAGCGATTGCCGGAGGCGCTCGCCGGCTTCCGTCGTCGCCACGCTGCGCGTCGTGCGGGTCAGCAGCCGGAGGCCCATGCGCGCTTCGAGTTGCTTGACGGCGTGGCTGAGGGTGGATTGCGCCATCCCCAGCTTGGCGGCGGCCCGCGTGAAGCTGCGTTCCTCGGCGATCGCCAGGAACAACAGGAATTCGTTGAAGTTCTCCCGCGCCACGCCGCGTCCTCCGCCCGATCCGATCCCCAACCATTACAAGCGGATTTCGATAGGTCCAAGCGAATTGCCATGGCTAATCCGGGCTATCGGGCCGTGCTATCGCTATCGGGAACACCCAGACAGCCGACACCGGAGATATCATGCTCGGAACAGTCCTCCACGGCCCCGGCGACATTCGCTGCGAGAAGGTCGAAGATCCCAAGATCCTGAAGCCGACCGACGCCGTCATCAAGCTGTCGGCGTCCTGCGTCTGCGGCTCCGATCTCTGGCCCTATCGCGGCATCCAGCCGGTGAAGGGGCCGCAGCACATGGGGCACGAATACTGCGGCGTCGTCGTCGAGATCGGCAGCGAGGTGAAGACCATCCGCCCCGGCCAGTTCGTCGTCGGCTCGTTCGTCATTTCCGACAACACCTGCCCGCATTGCCGGAACGGATTCCAGTCCTCCTGCGAGCACCGCGAGTTCATGTCCGGCGCGCAGGCGCCCTATGCCCGCATTCCCTTGGCCGACGGCACGCTGGTCGCCACCGCAACCATGCCGACCGACGACCTGATCCCCAGCCTGCTCGCCGCCTCCGACGTCCTCGGCACCGGCTGGTTCGCCGCCGACGCCGCCCGCGTGCAGCCGGGATGCACCGCCGTGGTGGTCGGCGACGGCGCCGTCGGCCTGATGGGCGTACTGTCGGCCAAGGAGCTCGGCGCCGCGCGCATCATCGCCATGAGCCGCCACAAGGCGCGCCAGGAGCTTGCCCTCGAATATGGTGCCACCGACATCGTCACCGGGCGAGGAGACGACGGCGTGGCCGAGGTGAAGGCGCTGACCGGCAGCGTCGGCGCCGACTCGGTCCTCGAATGCGTCGGCACGCAGGAATCGATGATGCAGGCGATCAACTGCGCCCGCCCCGGCGGCTCGATCGGCTTCGTCGGCGTACCGCACGGCGTGGAGCTGGACGGCCAGATGCTGTTCTTCCAGCAGAAGAACCTCCTGGGCGGCCCCGCGCCGGTACGCCGCTTCCTGCCCCACCTGATCGAGTTGATCGTGAGCCGCAAGATCAACCCCGGCAAGGTGTTCGACCTCGAACTGCCGCTCGCCGACGTCGCAGAGGGCTACCGGGCGATGGACCGGCGCAGCGCCATCAAGACGCTGCTCCGGATGTGAAGATCCAGTCTGGAGCGGCGGTCCGGACGTATCTGCGCCGCCGGTCCAGCTTTCTGTCGACGCATCGGACCAAAAAGTGCACACACTTTTCGGTCCGATGTTCCGGTCTCAGTCGCCGAAGCGGCTGACGATATCCTCCAGCGCCGGCCGCGGCCGGTCGGTCGGCTTGAGGGTGGGCGTGCCGATGTGGATGAAGCCGACGATGGTCTCGGCGTCGGTGAGGCCGAGGGCGGCGCGCGCCTCGGCGTCGTAGGCCGGCCATTCGGTCAGCCAGCAGGCGCCGAAACCCATGGCGTGGGCAGCAATCTCAAGATTGAGACAGACGGCGCCGGCCGAATAGATCTGCTCGATCACCGGGATCTTGACGTGCTCGGCGGCGCGGCCGACCACAGCAACCACCAGCGGCGCCTTGGCAAACCGCTGCCGCTCATCCTCGAGCCGCGCTTCGGAGATGTCCGGCTGGCGTGCCGCGGCGATCGCCGCCAGACGCCGCCCGGCTTCCACCCGGCTCTCGCCCTCGAAGACGATGAACCGCCAGGGTGCCAGCTTGCCATGGTCGGGCACACGCGAGGCGATGGTGAGCAGCGTCTGAAGCTGTTCGGCATCGGGACCGGGAGCGACGAGCAAGGCGGCCGCCACGGAGCGGCGGGTGAGCAACAGATCGAGCGTGGGGTTCATGGGGTCATCGGCTCCGGGCTGGAGCATCGGACGGATAGGATCCGATGCGTCGACAAAAGACGGGAGCGGCGGCCCGGATACGGCCGGGCGTCCGCCGCTCTGAGTTGCGGTGAGATCGGCATATCCGCTTTCGCTGTATATTGAAATACCTATGGCATGGCCGGCTGCCCGCCGGGCCACCGGACTTGAAATGAACACGATGATCGGCCAAGACTGGCGGCCATGATGACGACGGCCGAAGGGAGACGGCAAGGCATGACGCGGCAAGCCACCTCGATCCGGTGGACCTTTGTTGTTCTCGCGTTGATGGCCGCCCCGGCCCTCGCCCAGAACGCGCCGCCCGGCGGGCCGGGCGGTCTTGGCGGGCCGCCGATGCCCGGCTTCATGCAGCCCGGATCGGGGCCGCTCCAGCTGCTGCCGCCCGATGCCGGCCCGCAGCCGCTGCCCGAGGCGGCGACGCCCTATGCCCCGAGCACCGCGCCGGCCATCGAAAGCAAGCCGCTCGCCACCGTCGCGCCGCGCGACACGGCAACGCTGTCGCTGACGGCGCGCCTCACCCCCGACGGTCCGCCGATCGGCGCCGGCGTCGTCTGGCGCATCTTCGCCGAGGCGCAGGGGCCGGACGGCAGCCGCGAGCTGGTGGCCGAACGGCACGGCGGCTCGGCCGACTTCACGCTGAAGCCGGGGGGCTACTTCGTCTATTGCGGCTTCGGCTATGCCGGCACCACCGCCCATGTGACGGTCGGCACCGGCCTGAAGGCCGATTCGGTGGTGCTCAACGCCGGCGGCGTCCGTCTCAGCGCCGTCACCGGCAAGGATAGGCCGCCGATCGGCAAGGACGACCTCAGCTTCGACATCTTCTCGCAGGAGCTGGATTCGCACGGCGAGCCGAAGGCGGTCGCCCTCGACGTCGCGCCGGGGCAGATTATCCGCCTGCCGGCCAAGACCTATAGCGTGGTGGCCAGCTACGGCGACGCCAACGCCCGCACCACCGCCGACATCGACGTCAAGGCCGGCAAGCTCTCCGACGTCACGCTGACCGAGAAGGCCGCCAAGATCACCCTGAAGCTGGTAAGCAGCGAAGGCGGCGAGGCGATCGCCGATACCCGCTGGTCGATCCTGACCCAGGCCGGCGACCTCGTCACCTCCGGCGTCGGCGCCTTCCCCTCCTTCGTGCTGGCCGAGGGCGACTACACCGTCATCGCCAACCACGAAGACGGCCAGTTCCAGCGCGTCGTCACCGTGGTGTCCGGCGAGAACGCCGATGTCGAGGTGCTGGCCGCCGGCGGCCAGAAGCTCTCCGACTGATCCCTGCCAAAGTCTCGTTCCGGCGACTCATCCGAGTCCATGCGGGGTCACCGTGACTCAAGTGAAGTCATAACGATTCCCCGGCGGCCAGGAGACCCCGGCCGGCCCTCCGCGCCTCGTCCGGCAACCCGACCGAGTCCATGCGGGTTCATCGCGACTCAGGCGGAGTCATGGCGAGTCGCCGGCGTGCATGGTCCGCCATGGACGCCAGCGCGCGCCGGGACCACGTAAGCTGCATCACTCCTCGACGAAGCGGTCGAAGGCGTCCTTGAAATCCGGATGCCAGCGCGACAGCGCCGGCCGGTCGTGGATGATGTCGCCCATCGCCCAGGCCATGCGCTTCTCGTCGAGGGAGCGCGGCGTCTCGTTGTCCGGGCAAAGGATGTAGAAGTCGCCCTTCTCCAGCGCCGACAGCATGAAGTCGACCACCTCGTCGGCGTGCCAGGCGCCGGCCGGCTTCTCGGCCTTGGGATCGGCGGCGGTGAGGCCGGTGAACGTCCAGCCAGGGATCAGCAGATGCGCCGACAGCCGGCTGCCGCGGCCACGCAGCTCGTAGGCGAGCTGCTCGGTCACCACCTTCACCGCCGCCTTGGAAGCGTTGTAGGCGGCGTTGCCCGGCGGTGTGGTGATGCCCTGCTTGGAGCCGGTGTTGATGACGTAGCCGGGCCGGCCGGCCTCGACCATCCTCGGCACGAAGGTCTGGACGCCGTTGACGACGCCCCAGAAATTGACGTCGAACAGCTTCCGCCAGTCGCCGTAGTTCTCGAAGGTGCCGCCGCCGGTGCCGATGGCGGCGTTGTTCATCAGCACGTCGACGCCGCCGAACCGGCCGAAGGCGGCATCGGCCAGCGCCTCGACCGCCGCCTTGTCGCCGACGTCGGTCGGTACGGCGATCGCCTCGCGAGCACCAGCCGCCTTGGCCGCCGCCGCCGTGCCGTCGAGTTCGTCCGCCAGCACGTCGGCCAGCACCAGGCGCATGCCGCGCCCGGCAAGCCGCAGCGCCGCCGCCCGGCCGATGCCGCGTGCCGCGCCGGTGATCACCGCGACGTTGCCCGTTGTGATGATGTCGTCGGACATGGGTTTCCTCCCCCAAAAGACGTGTGGTTGCCGGCCACGAGGCCGGCCTCTTTCTCATATGGGATATCGCCGCTGCCGCCGGAAGCGTCAGCGCGCCAGTTCCCTGAGGCCCTGGCGGATCAGCTGCGTGGTGGTCGCCTCGGCGCCGGCCGCCTTGGCCGCCGCCTGCACCGCCGCCGCCGCCTGCAACTGCGCGTAGCCGAGGTTGACCAGCGCCGACACCGCCTCGGCCACCGGCCCGGAGACGCGCGCCTCGGCGACGTCGGCGGCGATGCGGATGACCGAAGGATCGGCGTCGGCGAAGGCCGGCGCCTTGTCCTTGAGTTCGCTGGCGATGCGCTCGGCCACGCGCTTGCCGACGCCCGGCGCCCTGGAGATGGCCGTCAGATCGCGCATGGCGATGGCGGTGGCGAGCTGCCCCGGATCGAGCACCGACAACACGCCGAGCGCCACCTTGGCGCCGACCCCTTGCACGGTCATCAGCAGGCGGAACCACTCGCGCTCGATGTCGTTGGAGAAGCCGTAGAGGCGGATCATGTCCTCGCGCACCATGGTCTCGATGGACAGCGTCGCCGCCTCGCCGGCCTTGGGCAGCCGCTGCAGCGTCCGCGCCGAGCAATAGACCTGATAGCCGACGCCGTGGACGTCGAGGATCATCCAGTCGTCGCCGAAGCTGTCCACCACGCCCTTGAGCTTGCCGATCATCATCATCTCTCCGTCAGCCGGCCGCCGCCCGCATCAATCGCCCCACCGCCGAGCCGCGATGATGGGCGTGCGTCAACGCAATGGCCAGCGCATCGGCGGCGTCGTCGGTCTCGAAGGTCGCCTTGGGCATCAGCACCTTGACCATGACGCGGATCTGCCCCTTCTCGGCGTGGCCGGCGCCGACGATCGCCTTCTTCACCGCGTTGGGCGCGTATTCGGCCACCGGCAGGCCGCGCCGGGCCGGCGCCAGCAGCGCCACGCCGCGCGCCTGGCCAAGCTTCAGCGTGGCGCCGGCGTCCTTGTTGACGAAGGTCTGCTCGATGGCCGCCTCGTCGGGCTGGAACTCGTGCAGCACGGCGTCGAGGCCGTCGTGGATCTGCACCAGGCGCGAGGCGAGGTCGAGATCGCCGTCCGAGGTGACCGAGCCCGAGGCGACGAAGCGCACCGAGTTGCCGAGGCTGTCGATGACGCCCCAGCCGGTGCGCCTCAGGCCCGGATCGATGCCGATGATTCGCGTGACGTTGGTCATGGGCGAACCATAGGTGGATGTTCTTGCTTTGTACAGGCCGACAACGCCGGCCGTCCACCGTGCTCCCACTCGCCTTGGCAAGGTCATGCCTGAAGCCGCGAGCCGGGCTATCGCCCGGACCCATCCGGAGGTTCCACCTCCGGACCTCCTG
>LUYO01000103.1:0-20793 GCA_001603295.1 Rhodobacterales bacterium Alpha_02 | reverse complement strand
CGGCCGATCTCCTCCGAGCCGTTCTCCACCGTGGTCAGGGCCGGCGCCCAGGTGGCGGCCCCGTCGACGTCGTCGTAGCCGGTGACGGCGATGTCGGTGCCCGGCCGGATGCCGAGCCGGGTGAAGCTGCTCATCAGGCCGAAGGCCAGCACGTCGTTGAAGCAGACGACGGCGGTCGGCCGCGGCGTATGGCCGACGATGATCTCGGCCGCCTTGCGGCCGTCGCCCTGGGTCATCAGTTCGGGAATGTCCAGCGTCGGTTCGAGACCCGCCTCGGCCATCGCCTCGCGGAAGCCGGCGTAGCGATCGCGCCCCGACGAGGTGGAGCGCAGGCCGCCGACGAAGGCGATGGCCTTGTGGCCCTTTTCGATCAGGAGGCGCGTGACTTCGCGCATGCCGTCGCGGTCGTCGCCGCGCACGCTCGGGGCGTTGGCGCCCTCGACGTCGCGGCAGACCAGCGTCACCGGGGTGCCGGTGCGCATGATGGCGTCGATGTCGGCGACGGTGGTGCCGACCGACGGGCAGAGCACCAGGCCATCGGCGTTCTGCTGCTGCAGCACCTGCACGAAATTGCGCTGGCGCTCGATACTGTCGCGGTGATTGCAGATGAGGATGGTCAGCCCGTATTGCTCCAGCTCGCTCTCGACGGCGCGGAACACTTCGGCGAAGTAGGGATTGAGCACGTCGTGCACCACAACGCCGACGATGTCGGTGCGGGCGGTTCTCAGCGAGGCGGCCTGACGATTGTAGATATAGCCCATCTCGACGGCCAGCGCCTGCACGCGCTTGCGCGTCTCGGCTGATACGGCCGGATTGTCGCGCAGCGCCAGGGAAACCGTCGCGGTGGACACCTCGAGCTGCGCGGCGAGCTGGCTCAGCGTCACGCGGCGGCGGCGGAAGCGGCGGAGGTCTTCCCGTTTGCTGGTGGTCATTGCGATCCCGTTTTCTGCCTTCTCAATCGATCACATGACGCATCAGGCCGGCCGGCGTCAACTGGATTGCCTACGTAAGGGCTGAACGGCCGGCCGGGCCGGCGGCGGCGGCTAGCGCCCGCGCGTGCACGACGCGCTCGCGGTGCAGGAGATAGAGGCCGGAGGCGATCACCACGCCGGCTCCGGCAATCGTCCACACCGTCGGCACGTCGGCGAACACCAGGTAGCCGGAAATGACAGTCCAGACGAGCTGGATGTAGCCGTAGGGGGCGAGGGCGGCCGCCGAGGCGAAGCGATGGGCGGTCATCACCAGGAAATGGCCGAAGCCGCCAGCGGCGCCCATGAAGATCAACATGCCCCAGACGAGCAGCGAGGCCGGCGTCTGCCAGACGACGAGCAGCGGCGGCACCAGCAGGAGGCTCGGTACGGCGGCGAGCGAGATGACCAGCGAACCGGGATCGACGCGGGTGGCAAGATGGCGGGTGACGAGGGTGTAGATGGCGCCCGACAGCATGGAGGCGAGCGCCAGCAGCATGGCCGGGTGGAAGGTGCCAAAGCCCGGCTGGGTGATCAGCAGCACGCCGGAAAAGCCGGCGAGGATGGCGACGACGCGGCGGATGCCGATCGTCTCGTGCAGGAACAGCACGGACAGGAGGGTGATCACCATCGGCGACAGGAAGCCGATCGAGGTGACCTCGGCCACCTGCAGATAGTGGAGGGCGCTGAAGTTGGCGAGCGTCATCGCCGTCAGCAGCAGCGACCTGAGGATCTGCATGCCCGGCCGCCGGAAGCGCCAGGCACCCGGCGAGGAGATCGGATTCAGCACCACCGCCGCCATCACCAGGTTGATGAAATAGCGGAACCAGGAAACCTCGATCACCGGCAGGTGGTAGCTCACTGCCTTGGCCGTGGTGTCGAGGCAGGCGAAGACGATGGTCGAGCCGAACAGGGCGAGCAGCGCCTTGAGGGGAATGCGGCTCGGCAGAGGCGAGGGCGGGGTCGGCCTGGAGAAGGACATTCGGCAGTTCGCTCGCACGCAACGGAGGCGGGCACCCGGCGGCGCGGGCGCCATCGGATCGATTCAATATCATACTAAAGTATTACGGCGGCGGATGTAAGCCGGTTTGCGGGCTCAGTCGGAGCCGTCTTCGGCCCCGTCGAGCGCCAGCGCCGGCCTGGCCTTCAGCGGTTCTGCCTCGGGCGCCTCCTCGTCGTCCTCGTCGTGTCCGGCGGGGGTGGCCGGCGCCAGGTTCTTCTCGATCTGGTGCAGCAGCTTCTTCAGGCGCTTGCGGTCCTTCTCGTCGAGGCCGGACAGCGCCTCCTTCTCGACGCGCTTCCAGACGGCGTCGACGGCGCCGGCCCGCTCGCGGCCGGCGTCAGTGAGAAAGACGCGGGCGAGGCGGCCGTCGGCGCTCGACGTCTGGCGGGTGAGCAGACCTTGCGCGCCGAGGCGGGAGATCATCTTGGTGACGGTGGGCGGCTGTACCGCCAGTTCGGCGGCCAGCTCCGACATCGACTGGCCGTCGCGCTCGGCCAGCGCCTTCAGCACCGCCTCCTGGCCGGGATGCAGGCCGATGCGGCCGAGATGGACGGCGGCGCGGGTGCGGTGGACGCGCGCCGCCTGCACCAGGCGATAGGTGACGCTCTTGCGATGGTTGAAGCTCATGCCGCCTCGTCTCCGTCATCCGGCCCGGCCGCTGCCGCCGCCGTACATCTTTCGGTGATCCTCTTTTCACACGAAAGTATGACACTTATTTAGGGGCCGAAGATTTTTCCTGGAGCCGCCGTCCCCCTTTGTCGTGCGTCCGTCAGGCGGGCGTGCTAGGACAGCGGTCCTCTTATCCGTGGAGATGCGCATGTCCGCTCCGGCCGCCGCCCCGTCCATCCCCGTCACCGTCCTCACCGGCTATCTCGGCGCCGGCAAGACGACGCTGCTCAACCGCATCCTGACCGAGGATCACGGCAAGCGCTATGCCGTGATCGTCAACGAGTTCGGCGAGATCGGCATCGACAACGACCTCGTGGTCGACACCGACGAGGAAGTGTTCGAGATGAACAACGGCTGCATCTGCTGCACCGTGCGCGGCGACCTGATCCGGGTCGTCGAGAATCTCGCCAAGCGGCGCGGCAGCTTCGACGCCATCCTGGTGGAGACCACCGGCGTCGCCGATCCGGTGCCCGTGGCCCAGACCTTCTTCATGGACGAGGAAGTCAGGAAGTTCGCCCGCCTCGACGCCGTCGTGACGCTGGTCGACGCCAAGTTCTTCCTCGACCGGCTCGGCGACGCGCCGGAGGCCGAGGACCAGGTGGCCTTCGCCGACGTCATCCTCCTCAACAAGACCGATCTGGTCGGCCCCGACGAACTGGCCGAGGTGGAGGCGACGCTGCGCCAGCTCAACCCCTACGCCAAGGTCTACAAGACGACGCGCTCGGCCGTCGACCTCGACAAGATCCTCGACCGCGGCGCCTTCGACCTCGACCGGGTGCTGGAACTCGATCCGAGCTTCCTCGATGCGGACGAGCACGACCTCGATCACGTCTGCGGTCCGGACTGCGACCACGATCATCACCATCACGATCATGACCACGATCACCACCACCACGGCCACGAGACGCACCACGACACCGAGATCGTCTCGGTGTCGCTGAGGGGCGGCGAACTCGATCCCGACAAGATCCTCGGCTGGATCTCCGAGGTGACGCAGACCCAGGGGCCGGACATCCTGCGCCTCAAGGGCATCCTCGCCTTCCCGAACGAGCCGAAGCGCTATGTGGTGCAGGGTATCCACATGATCGTCGAGGGCGATCTCCAGCGCGACTGGAAGCCGGGCGAGCCGCGCGAGAGCCGCCTTGTCTTCATCGGCCGCCATCTCGACCAGGCCAAGCTCGAGGCCGCCTTCAAGGCGGCAGCTGTTTGAACCTCGATCCCGCATGATCGCATGCCGGCGGCCGGAAACGGCCGCCGCCCTTGCATTTGCCGGCCGGATGCCGCACTCCCGTCGCAACGCCAACTCTCCGGATGGTCCACCGTGCCCGAGGTCACCCCGCTTCCGCTTTCCGGCTATGTCGTCGACATCCGCTATGTCGGCGGCGTGCCGACCTTCGTCACCGGCGACGGCGCCGTCGCGCTCGGCACGGCCGGCCGGGTCGTCCGGCCGCACGCCGGCGGCATCCTCGCCGCGACGCTTGCCGCCGACGGCAAGTCGCTGGTGACCGGCGGCGACGATGGCAAGGTGATGCGCACCACCGCCGACGGCGACAGCGTGGCTGTCGCCGAACGCGGCCGCAAGTGGATCGACGTGGTCGCCGCCGGGCCGGGCGGTGCCGTCGCCTTCGCCAGCGGCCGGACGGTGGTGGCGATCGACGGCTCCGGCAAGACGCATGAGCTGGAGCGGCCGCGCGCCGCCCTCGGCCTCGCCTTCTTCCCCAAGGGCGTCAGGCTCGCCGTCTCCGGCTACAACGGCGTCGGCCTGTGGTTCCCCGGCACCGCCGCGCCGGTGCAGGAACTCGAATGGAAGGGCTCGCACATCGCCGTGACGGTGTCGCCGGACGGCGCCAGCGTCGTCACCTCCATGCAGGAGATGGCGCTGCACGGCTGGCGCCTCAGGGACGGCCAGAACATGCGCATGTCCGGCTATCCGGCCAAGGTGAAGTCGATGTCCTGGTCGGTGAAGGGCCGCTATCTCGCCACCTCCGGTGCCGGCGTGTCGGTGCTGTGGCCGTTCTTTCACAAGGACGGGCCGATGGGCCAGCGGCCGCTGGAACTGGGCGGCCGGCAGGAGCTGGTTACTCGCGTCGCCTGCCATCCGAGCGAGGAGATCGCCGCCCTCGGCTATGACGACGGCATGATCCTGCTGAGCCGCTTCGCCGACCGCGAGGAGGTGCTGCTTGCCCGGCCGAACGGCTCGCCGATCTCGGCGCTCGCCTGGAGCGGCAACGGCCTCGAACTGGCCTTCGGCTGCGAGAGCGGCGCCGCCGGGCTGATCGATCTCACCGCCTGATGAGCGCGCTCCTCGCCCCTTCCGGCCGCACCACGCCGGCCGAGCAGCCGGATCTCGACGCCGCCTATGCGGTACTCGCCGCCCGCGAGCGGCTGCTGCCGATCAAGGTGCCGACCTTCTACCAGAAAAAGCTCGACGCGGAGGCAGCGGCGCTCGGCCACTCTGAGGGGCCGCTCCACCGGATGGTGCGGCCGACGCGCGAGCGCTTCGCGCCGCCGGCCGGCGGTGAGGTGGCCGATTGGGTCGACGACCGCGCCAACATGCCGGTGCCGGGCTCGCGGGCGATCATTCACAAATATGCGGACCGCGTGCTGTTCATGCCGACCTCGATCTGCGCCGGCCATTGCCAGTATTGCTTCCGTCAGGACGTGCTGACCGACGCCCATGCCGAGGGCGGCGACCTCAAGGGTCTTGCCGCCGAGGTGGAGAAGCTGACGGCCTATCTCGCGAGCCGGCCGGAGGTGTCGGAGGTGGTGCTGTCGGGCGGCGATCCGCTGACGCTGTCGATGCGCGACCTCGGTCTGGTGCTGACTGCCATCCGTGGCGTGCCGACCATCCGGTCGATCCGCCTGCACACCCGCACGCCGGCCTTCGCGCCGAAGATATTCGCCGACGACAGGAAGCTCGACCTTCTGGCAGACGCCGGCGTGCGGCTGGTGCTGCACTTCGCCCATCCTTACGAGATCTGCGACGAGGTGGCGGAGGTGCTCGACCGGCTCGATGCCAAGCGCATCCGCCTCTACAACCACTTCCCGCTGCTCAGGGGCGTCAACGACCACCGCGACGTGCTGGCGCGGCTGATCGAGACGCTCGACGATCATCGCGTACGCACGCTGTCGGTCTACGTGCCGGAGCCGATCCGCCATTCGGCGCCGTTCCGGGTGACGCTCGACCGCTTCTTCGCCCTTCAGGACGAACTGACCGCCACGACGCCGAGCTGGATCAACGCCGTCCGCTTCACGCTCGACAGCCCGATCGGCAAGGTGCGGCGCGAGCATATCGTGGCGCGCGAGCCTTCGACCGGCCGCGTCACCTTCGAGAAGGCCGGCCAGCGCTTCGTCTTCCCCGACTTCCCCGTTGAGCTGGATGTGCCCGGCGATCGCGCCACGATGCTCTGGAAAGGGTGACCGCTCAGCGCGTTGCCGGCAGGAACAGCAGCACCGCGAACAGGATGGCACCGCTCAGTGCCAGGAACGAAGCGGCGGCAACCAGCGGCTCCAGCCCGGTGTAGCCGTTGAGCAGCAGCACCAGCGAGGGGAACATCACCACGGCGGCGATGGTGTTGAGGCCCCAGAGGATCTTCGGCAGGCGGCCGGCGCTGCGGGCCGGGTTGAGACCGAAGAAGATGCCGTAGACCGACATCACCACGAAGCCGATCAGGTTGAGATGGGCGTGGGCGCCGGCGGCGACGTGATTGCCGCTGGCCGACATGTAGATGCCGAAGAACATGCCGACGATCAGCAGGACGGCGGCGGTGCGAAAAAACAGCAAGGAAACGGCATTGTTCACAATTGCCTCCATGCCGGCGAAACGCCGGTCAGGAGGACCATACTCCTTTGTAAGTAAAAATACAGCTTGAGCGCGTTCGGTCCGATGCGCCGTCCTGAAGCGGGCACGCCGGAAAACGCCGAAGTTCGGCGCCGCGACGGCGGAAACCGCCGCGCTCCGTCTCGCCGCATGGCCTACCTCTGGCGGTGACCCGGCGGCCGGCCGCCCTGGCCCGGCGCCGCCGTCACGGAGAGCCTGCCATGACACCCTGTTCCCTTGTCCCCATCGGTTACGCCGCGCACACCGGCGACGGTCCCGTTCTGGCCATCGATCCCGCCTATCGGGACGGTCTGGTCGGCCTCGACGCCTTCCGCTGGGTCATCGTCCACTGGTTCGCCCATCGGGCGGAGCCGGCGGACAAGGCCGGGCTGATCCTGCCGGCGCCCTATCGCGGCGCCCCCGACAGGCTCGGCGTGTTCGCGACGCGGTCGCCGGCGCGGCCCAACCCGCTCTGCGTCAGCGTGGTGGCGCTCGCCGGCATCGACGTGGCGGCCGGCATCGTCCGCCTCGGCTGGATCGATTGCCACGACGGCACGCCGGTGCTCGACATCAAGCCCTATCAGGCCAGCCTAGACCGCGTTGAACGGCCGCAACCGCCGGCCTGGTGCGCCGGCTGGCCGCGCTCGGTGGAGACATCGGGCGACTTCGACTGGTCGACAGTCTTTGTCTATTGAGGCTTTTGTTTGCCGGCCGGCCGTTGCATCCTGCCGCCATGCGCGCCAACAGAGAGATCATCGAGGCGGTGATGCGATGGGCCGAGGAGCGGCTCGCCGACGACCTGAGCGTCGGGGCGATGGCCGAGCGGGCCGGCTATTCCGCCGCTCACTTCACCCGTCTGTTCTCGGCGGTGGCCGGCGAGAGCCCGGCCGGCTGGCTGACCGGCCGCCGGGTGGCGCAGGCCGCCGAGCGCCTGCGCGCCGGCCGGAGCCACGTGCTCGACATTGCCCTCGACTGCGGCTTTGCCGACGTCACCACCTTCGCGCGGGCCTTCCGCCGCCGTACCGGTCTGTCACCGAGCGCCTACCGCCGGGCGGCCGGCGCCGAACGGTCGGCCGAACTGGTCCGTATGGCCGGAATGGTGGCGTCGCCGGCTTTCCGCCTCTGTGCCCTGACGGCCGACGTGACGGCCGATCCGGCGGCGCCCGCCGCCCTCTGGCAGACGCTGCGCCGTCGTCTCGCCGATGACGGCATGGACAGCGATCCGCTGGACTGGCGTCAGGTAGCCTTCTGGCGGGGCAATCCCGAGGCTTGCTATACTTGCGCCGTCGGCTTCGTCTGCGGCGAGGGCGACGGCCTGCCGCTGCCCTTCGCCCTGCTCACCATTCCGGCCGCCGTCTGCCGCCGCTTCGTGGTCGAGGGGCGGACCGATTGCCTGGCGGCGGCCTACGCGACGATCTACGGCGAGCTGTTGCCGGCCGCCGGCGACAGGCTGGCGGCCAGCTTCGTGATCGAGCGGCCCCGCCCCGACGGGGGCGAGGGTGCCGAGATCTGGGTGCCGATCGCCGCCACCGTCGACGCCGGCCGGCCCTGACCCTACCGGACCAGGATGTTGCGGAAGCTCCAGGGATTGTCCTGGTCGATGTCCTCGGGGAAGAAGCCGGGGCGGCCGGCGAGCGGCGTCCAGTCGGTGTAGTAGCCCTTGACCGGCCCGAGATAGGGCATCTGCACCTCGAGGCAGCGGGCGTGGTCCATCTCGTCGGTCTCGACGATGCCGGCCTCCGGATTTTCCAGCGCCCAGACCATGCCGGCCAGCACCGCCGAGGTGACCTGGAGACCGGTGGCGTTCTGGTAGGGGGCGAGCTTCCTCGCCTCCTCGATGGTCAACTGCGAGCCGTACCAGTAGGCGTTCCTGCCGTGGCCGTAGAGCAGCACGCCAAGCTCGTCGGCGCCGTCGATGATCTCGGTCTCCGACAGCACCTGGGTGTCGCGCTGCACCTCGCCGCCGCCGAACATCTCGTGCAGCGACAGCACGGCAATGTTGGCCGGGTGATAGGCATAGTGGCAGGTCGGCCGATACTCGGGGTGGGCACCCTCGCCGACCGTGTAGTAGTCGGCGATGGAGATCGCCTCGTTGTGGGTGACCAGGAAGCCGAACTGCGGCCCCGGCGTCGGGCACCAGGTGCGGACGCGGGTGTTGGCGCCGGGCTGCAGCAGGTAGATGGCCGCCTGGCAACCGCCGTCGTGGTGGCGGGCGGTGTCGGGTTCCCAGGTCTCGCTGGTGCCCCAGCCGAGTTCGGACGGTTGCAGGCCCTCGGAAACGAAGCCGTCCACCGACCAGGTGTTGCGGAAGACGTCCATCGAATGGGGGATCAGCGTGCGCTGGGTGTCGCGCTCGGCGATGTGGATGCCCTTGACGCCGACCGCCTGCATCAGCCGCGCCCAGTCGTCGCGGCTTTTCGGCGGCGCGTGGTCGATGTTCATGTCGCGGGCGAGGTTCTCCAGCGCCACCTTGACGAACCAGGAGACCATGCCGGGGTTGGCGCCGCAGCAGGAGACGGCGGTGGTGCCGCCGGGATTGTTGCGCTTCTCGGTGCGCACCGCCTCGCGCAGCCAGTAGTTGGTGCGGTGGGCCGGCTCGACGTTCTTGTCGAAGTAGAAGCCTTCCCACGGCTCGACGACGGTGTCGATGTAGAGCGCGCCGATCTCGCGGCAGAACCGCATCAGGTCGAGCGAGCCGGTGTCGATGGAGAGGTTGACGCAGAAGCCCTGTCCGCCGCCGACGGTGAGCAGCGGCGTCAGGATGTCGCGGTAATTGTCGGGGGTGATCTTCGCCTGGATGTAGCGGATGCCGTGATAGGCGAGAATGTCCTTGCCGGCGTCGCTCGGGTCGATGACCACGAAGCGCGATCGGTCGAATTCAAGGTGCCGTTCGATGAGCGGCAGCGTACCGCGTCCGATGGAGCCAAAACCGATCATCACGATGGGACCGGTGATCGTGCCATGCACGGGCCATGAATTCATTCAAACTTCTCCTGTCGCGGTACCCCTGGTACCGGAAGCTCTCCGTCTTGCAGGTCAACGGGAAATGGGAATGGCGGGATAGCCGGCGGCGCCTGTGCCTGTCGTGCCGGTCCCGAAACGCCATTAAAGCATGCCCAGGCCAAATTTGCCAGTCGGCGCGGCTTCTAGCGGGCTGAGAGGCGGCGCAGATTGTTTCGTCGGCTAATCAACCCAGCCGCGGAGTTCGCGCCGCACCACGTGCTCGATCACCGCCATGCCGTCGTCGCTGTCGTTGAGGCAGGGAATGCGGGCGAAATCGGTGCCGCCGGCTGCGCGGAAGATGTCGGCGTTCTCGACGCCAATCTCCTCGATGGTCTCCAGGCAATCGGCGACGAAGCCGGGCGTCAGCACGGCGAGGCGTCGGACGCCGGATCTGGCCAGCGCCTCGACGGTCTTGTCGGTATAGGGCTGGAGCCATTCCTCCGGCCCGAAGCGCGACTGGAAGGTGACCCGCAGCCGCTCCTCGCTCCAGCCGAGCCGCTCGCGCAACAGGCGAGCCGTCTTCTGGCAGTGGCAGTAGTAGGGGTCGCCCTTCTCGAAATAGCTCTTGGGAATGCCGTGGAAGGAGGCGAGCACCACTTCCGGCTCGAAGGCAAGTGTCGCCAGATGGCTCTCGACCGAGCGGGCGAGGGCGTCGATGTAGACGGGATCGTCGTGATAGGGCGGCACCGTCCTGAGCGCCGGCTGCCAGCGTTTTTTCAGGAGATGCTCGAAGGCCTTGTCGTTGACGGTGGCGGTGGTCGCCGCCGCATATTGCGGATAGAGCGGGTAGACGAGGATGCGTTCGCAGCCCGCCTCCTGCAATGCGTCGAGCCGGGAGGCGATCGACGGGTTGCCGTAGCGCATCGCCCAATCGACCACGACGCCGCCTCCGAGACGGGCCGTCAACTTCTCGGCCTGCGAGCGGCTGTAGGTGCGCAAGGGGCTCTCGTCGCGCTCGCGGTTCCAGATGGCGGCGTAGTCGCGGCCCTTCTTCTGCGGTCGGGTGTTGAGGATGATGCCGTAGAGCACCGGATACCATTTTAGGCGCGGCGTCTCGATTACCCGGCGGTCGGTAAGGAATTCCTCGAGATAGCGGCGCATCGAGCGGCGGTCGGTGCCGTCGGGCGTGCCGAGATTGACCAGCAGCACGCCGACCCTGCCGTGGGGAACGTTCGGATGATCGGGCGGCTGCGGCATGTCGGGCCTCGTCGGCGATGAGTTTAGAGCTTTTCTATCGGAAAGCGGCCGGCGGCGCGAGCCCTCCGGACGTCCTCGGTCGGCGGTGGCGAAAATCGGCCAATAGCTTATGAGAACTGCGTATTCCCGGCGATTTGCTTGCGCCTGATGCCGAAAATGAGCTATGGGAGCCCGTTCGCCGTTTGGCGGGCGGGTGCCGGCGGGCGCTCGCGGCGGTCGTTGCCGGCCGGCCGGGACCGCCGGCGGGGGACTGTCATGCGTCATCTGCTCAAGGTCTGCGCGGCGATCGACGCGCTGAATGCCGGCGTCAACTATTTCGCCCGCTGGCTGGTGCTGGCGGCCATCCTGCTGTCGGCCGGCAACGCGGTGGTCCGCAAGCTGTTCAACTACTCCTCCAATTCGTTGCTCGAGGGCCAGTGGTACCTGTTCTCGGCGGTGTTCCTGCTCGGCGCCGGCTACACGCTGTTGAAGGGCGAGCACGTCAGGATCGACATCGTCGCCTCCCACCTCAGCCGCCGCACCCAGGTGTGGATCGACATCCTCGGTACGATCCTCTTCCTGATGCCGTTCACCGTGGCGACGATCTGGCTGAGCTGGCCGCAGGTGGTGTCCAAGGTGATGAGCGGCGAGGTGTCGTCGAGCGCCGGCGGCCTGCCGCTGTGGCCGGCCTGGGCGCTGATCCCCGTCGGCTTCTCGCTGCTCGGCCTGCAGGGGGTGAGCGAGGTGATCAAGCGCATCGCCTTCCTGACAGGCGCCGGGCCGGACCCGTCGCCGGCCGCCGGCTCCCATAACTGACCTCGACGAGGACCGCCTGCCATGACCGCTTTCCTCGTCGACAACCTCGCGCCGATCATGTTCGGCTCGATGCTGCTGTTCCTGCTCGTCGGCTATCCCGTCGCCTTCGCGCTCGCCGCCTGCGGCTTCGGCTTCGGGCTGATCGGCATCGAGCTTGGCCTATTGTCGCCCAACCTGTTTCAGGCGATCCCCGACCGCGTCTGGTCAGTGATGAGCAACGACACGCTGCTCGCCATCCCCTTCTTCACCTTCATGGGGCTGATTCTGGAACGATCGGGCATGGCCGAGGACCTGCTCGATACCATCGGCCAGTTGTTCGGCCCGGTGCGCGGCGGCCTCGCCTATGCGGTGATCTTCGTCGGCGCGCTGCTCGCCGCCACCACCGGCGTGGTCGCGGCGTCGGTGATCGCCATGGGCCTGATCTCGCTGCCGATCATGCTGCGCTACGGCTACGACCGGCGCATCGCCTCCGGCGTCATCGCCGCCTCCGGCACGCTGGCCCAGATCATCCCGCCCAGCCTCGTCCTGATCGTGCTGGCCGACCAGCTCGGCCGCTCGGTCGGCGACATGTACGAGGGTGCGCTCTATCCGAGCCTCATCCTGACGGCCTTCTATGCGCTGTTCATCTTCGTCGTGTCGCTGGTTCGCCCCGACCTGGTGCCGGCGCTGCCGCCGGAGGCGCGGGTGCTCCGGGGCTGGCGCCTTCTGGGCAGGGTGCTGACCTCGCTGGTGCCGCCGCTGGTGCTGGTGTTCCTGGTGCTCGGCACCATCTTCATCGGCGTCGCCACCCCCACCGAGGGCGGCGCCATGGGGGCGGTCGGCGCGCTGCTGCTCGCCATGATCAACCGGCGTCTCACCTTCCGCATGGTGGTGCAGGCATTGGAACAGACGGCCAAGCTGTCGGCCTTCTGCATGTTCGTGCTGCTCGGCGCCCGCGTCTTCTCGCTGACCTTCTACGGCGTCAACGGCCATCTCTGGGTCGAGAGCCTCTTGGCCGGCCTGCCGGGCGGCGAGGTCGGCTTCCTGATCGTCGTCAACATCCTGGTGTTCTTCCTCGCCTTCTTCCTCGACTATTTCGAGCTGGCCTTCATCATCATCCCGCTGCTGGCGCCGGTCGCCGACAAGCTCGGCATCGATCTCGTCTGGTTCGGCGTGCTCCTGGGCATCAACATGCAGACGTCCTTCATGCACCCGCCGTTCGGCTTCGCGCTGTTCTTCCTGCGCTCGGTGGCGCCGAACCGGCCTTACGCCGACAAGATCACCGGCCGGACGACGGCGCCGGTCTCGTCGGCGCAGATTTACGTCGGCGCCATTCCCTTCGTGGCGATCCAGATCGTCATGGTGGCGCTGGTCATCCTGTTCCCCGGCATGGTGACCCACTACAAGGCCGACCATCCGGCCGTCGACCTCGACAACGTCGAGATCAACATCATGGCGCCGGCGCCGGCCGCTCCGGCTTTCGGCGCCCCCGGCGGCAGTCCGTTCGGCACGCCGGCCGCCCCGTCGTTCGGTGCGCCGGCACCCGACTTCGGCGCCAAGCCCTGATGCAACGGGAAAGGCCGGCGGATCGCTCCGCCGGCCTTGCCGTCCTCCGGAAGCTGTGCCGCCTTACTTGCCGGCCGCCTGCTGCGAATAGACGTAGCTGTCGAAGTTGTATTCGGCGACGCGGAACCACTGATAGCTCTCGGCGCGGAACTGCTTCCACGGCTCGTAGATCTTCTTGAAGGCCGGGTTTTTGGCCGCCTCTTCGTCGTAGAGCTTGAAGGCGGCGTCGTAGGCGGCGTCGAGGATCTCGCGGCTGAATGGCCGGAGCTGCACGCCCTGCGCGACCAGCCGCTTCAGGGCGGCGAAGTTGCGGGCGTCGTAGGCGGCGGTCATGTCGTCGTTGGCCAGCGCGGCGGCGGCCTTCAGCACCGCCTTGTAGGCCGTCGGTAGTGCCTCCCACTTCTTCTTGTTGATCATGTACTGCAGCGCCGACGAGCCTTCCCAGAAGCTCGGGTAGTAATAGTATTTCGCCACCTGGTAGAGGCCGAGCCGCTCGTCGTCGTAGGGGCCGACCCACTCGGTGGCGTCAATGGTGCCCTTTTCGAGCGCCGGGTAGATGTCGGGCGCCGGGATCTGCTGCGGCACCACGCCGAGCATGGACAGCACCTTGCCGCCGACGCCGCCGACGCGGAACTTCAGGCCCTGGAGGTCGGCCAGCGTGTTGATCTCGTGGCGGAACCAGCCACCCATCTGCGTGCCGGTATTGCCGCCGAGCAGCATGACGGTGTTGTAGTCGGCGAGGAAGTCGTTGAACAGCTCGAGGCCGCCGCCCTGGTAGATCCAGGCCTGCTGCTGGCGGGTGTTGAGGCCGAAGGGCAGCGAAGTGGCGATGGCGAAGGTCAGGTCCTTGCCGATGAAATAGTAGGAGGCGGTGTGGGCCATCTCGACGGTGTCGTTCTGGACGGCGTCGAGCACCTGCAGGGCCGGCACCAGCTCGCCGGCCGGGAACACCTGGATCTGGAACTTGCCGTCGGTGGCTTCGGACACCGTCCTGGCGAACAGCTCGGAGGAGCCGAAGATGGCGTCGGTCGACTTCGGGAAGCTCGAGGCGAGGCGCCACTTGATCTCCGGCTGCGATTGCGCGATGGCCGGCATGGCGAGCGTGCCGACGCTCGCGGCGGCGCCGGTCGAGACCAGCCCGGCCTTCCTGATGAACTGACGGCGATCCATGCGATCCTCCCTGTTCCCCGTATCCGTTCGCCCCGCTCGCGGCGGCGGCATCGTTGAAAAAGCCAAGGCGTCCGGCCGCGCTCAAGCAAGGCGCCGGACCGGCTGGCGGCATTAGAAACGGAAAATCCGGCACCGCGCAATCAGGTGATGCCGCAATCCTGCAAACTTTTCCGAAAGTTGCGTGAAATCGTCATGAAGGGCGGCGGCCCCGATTGCCGCCCAAAGAATGCGCTCCCGCTCGGACGGCCGATCGGCTAACAAGGAGGAATTGCAACGCTCCCGGATCCGTTCATGACCACGCCCATTGTCCTCTTCACGTCCGACGTTCGCGATTTCGACGGCTACACCTGGCACTCTGCCCCCACCACCTACATGGAGGCGGTGCTCGGCGTTGCCGGCGGCCTGCCGGTGATCCTGTCCGCCTTCGGCCCGCGCCTCGATCTCGATGCGGTGCTCGACCGGGTCGACGGCGTCGTGGCGACGGGATCGAAGACCAACGTCCATCCGTCGCACTATGGCGTGACGGCCACCGAGGCGATGGGCCCCTACGACGAGGCGCGCGACGCCACCAGCCTGCCGCTGATCCGGCGGGCGATCGAGCGCGGCGTGCCGTTGTTCTGCATCTGCCGTGGCTTGCAGGAACTCAACGTGGCGCTGGGCGGCTCGCTGGCCTCCGACGTGCAGGAGCTGCCGGGGCGCATGGACCACCGCTATCCGGACGCGCCCGACATGGACGGCAAGTTCGCCATCCGCCACGGCGTCGCGGTGGCGCCGGGCGGCTGCCTCGGCCGCATCGTCGACGGCGAGATCGCCGTCAACTCGCTGCACCGGCAGGCGGTGGCGCGGCTCGCCGACCGCCTCGTCGTCGAGGCTATGGCGCCGGACGGCACCATCGAGGCGGTGTCGGTGAAGGACGCGCCCGGCTTCACGCTGGGCGTCCAGTGGCATCCCGAATACTGGGCGGCCAGCGACGGTCCGTCGCGGGCCATCCTGGAAGCCTTCGGCGCGGCGATCGCCGCCCATGCCGGTCGTCGCTGAGGGGATCAGCCCCAGAGCGAGGCGCCGAGCATCACCAGGCCGAACAGCAGCACGACCAGCGCGGCGGCGGCTTCGATGCCGACGTGCAGGCGGCGGGCGACATCGCCGCCTCCGCTGGCCGCGACGCGGAGGGCGAGGCCGCGCGTGGTGACGGCGATGAGCGTCAGGGCGGCGACGGTGAGGCCGGTGCCGAGCGCCATGGCGAAGGCGGCGGCGATGCCGGCCAGCAGCAGCCCCTGGCTTAGCGCGAACACCAGCACGATCAGCGCGCCGGTGCAGGGCCGGAGGCCAACGGCGACCACGGCGGTCCACGCCTTCCGCCAGTCGAGCCGGCCGGCCGCCGTCTCCGGCGCCGGGGCGTGGACGTGACCGCAGGTCGCGTCGTGGACATGGCCTGGGCGGACGGGCCTGAGACCAAGCCGGCGGTGATCGTAGCCGCAGCCGTCGTCGTCGACGGCGGCGGAAAAACGGACGGTCGCCACGGCCGGGGCACCGCCCACCGTCACCGCAACCGGGGCGTAGCGCTCGGCAAGCCATGCGCCGAGCGGCCGGACGATCTTGCGGACCACCAGCCAGCCGCCGAGCGCAGCGATCAGCGCGAAGGAGCCGGTCTCCATCAGCGCCGCCGCGCGGGTCATGGCGATCGAGGTGGCGCCGAGCAGCACGGCGGCGATCAGCACCATGGCCACCGCCGTCACCGCCTGGGCCAGTGCCGACACCATGGCGAGCAGGGCGCCGTTCCTGGCCGTCTCCCGGTTGGCGAGCACGTAGGTGGAGATCACCGCCTTGCCGTGGCCGGGGCCGGCGGCGTGCAGCACGCCGTAGAGAAAGGACAGCGCCATCAGCCAGAGGCCGGCGCTGCCATCCGCCTTCATGGCCGACAGCGTCGCCGTGAGGTCGCGGTAGAAGCTGGCCTGCCAGGTGGCGATGGCGTGGAAGAGGCCTGGCAACAGGCTGCTGCTGGCGGCCGGCTCCGGCAGACCGACGCCGAACGGGCCGTTCGCGGCAAGGGCCGGCGCGGCGACAAGCAGCGCGGCGACAAGCAGCGCGGCGGGGGCGAGCGGCGCGAGGCGGGCGGTCAGGGGCATGCGATGTCCGCTCCGTTGGTCTGGTCGTTGGCGAACATCTGCAGGGCGGCCGGCAACTCCCGCTGGTCGGCCGGTACGGCGGCCAGCGCGGCGGCGGCGGCCGGGTCGAGGTCGGGCGGCCGGAACGCCTTGGCGGTGCAGGCGGCAGGCGCGCCGTCGAGCATTATCGGGCCGTCCTTGTCGTCGATCATGCGGAAGGCGACGAAGAAGGTGGGGTCGTAGATTTCGAGGCGGATTTTTCCGGCCGCCTTCACCGGCGCCTTGGTCGGCAGCGTGAAGAACAGGATCAGCCGGCCGCCGTGATCCTGCAGCCAGTATTGGGTCGGCTTGTCGAAATCTATGTCCTCGCCGCCGGCACCGGTGATGAAGGTGAAGTAGGCGTAGTCCTTCAGCGAGTCGACGTTGATGTCGGCGAGCGGCTTCAGCTCGTCGACCGATAGCTTGCCGTCGCCGTTGGTATCGAGGCCCTGGCTGGCGAAGGCCGAATAGGCGTCGTCGAAGCGCCAGATGTTGCGCACGGCGACGATGTCGCCCTTGCCGTCGAACACCACCTCGGCCTTGGCGTCGACCCAGACGTGCGGGTGGGCGGCAGCCGGCGCCGCGGCAACGAGGGCGGCAAGGAGGGCGGCGAGAGCGGAACTGTTGGTCACGGGCGGCGTCCGGCGGCAAGGAGCGGGCGGCGGCCGAGGGCGATCGGCGTCTGCCGACACATCGCTGCCAAACAAGGCGGCACGATGTCAACGCGCCAAGCCGTTTCCTTGCTGTGCCGGGACAGCCGTCTGCGGGCTCGACGCGGCGCATTCGTCGCCGTTCTTCTGGAACCAGTCGGCCATGAAGTCGACGAAGGCGCGGATCTTGGCAGAGAGGTGCCGGCGGTGCGGATAGACGACGTAGATGCTGGCGGCACCCAACTCGAAGTCGGGCAGCACGATCTCCAGCCGGCCGGCGGCGACGTCCTCCTCGACCATCTTGTAGGGCACCGAGCCGAAGCCGAGACCGGCCAGCACGGCGAGGCGGACCGCCGACGGCGAATTCACCTCGACACGGCCGGACACTGGCACCGTCTGTTTGACACCGTTGACGAGGAAGCGCCAGTTGAAGCGGTTCCGGAGGTTGGAATCGATGATGCACGGCAGCCGCGTCAGGTCGTCCGGCGTCTCCGGCCGGCCGTGGGCGGCGATGACGGCCGGATGCACCACGGTGGCGAAGCGATAGTCGGCGAGCTTGCGGGCGATCAGGCTGGAGTCGCTCAGTTCGCTGACCCGGATGGCGCAGTCGAAGCCCTCGTCGATCAGGTCGACGAAGCGGTCGTCGAGCCGGAGGTCGAGGCGGATGGCCGGATTGGCGGCCACGAAGTCCATGATCGCCTGGCCGAGTGCCGAATCGCCAAAGGTGCGCGGCGCGGCGACGCGCAACAGGCCGGTGGGCTCGCCATGGCGTTCGCGCACCATGTCCTGCAGGTCGTCGACCCGTTGCAGGATTTCGCCGGCATCGCGGAAATAGGCCTGCCCCAGCTCGGTCAGCGACAGGCGGCGCGTGGTACGGTTCATGAGGCGGGCGCCGAGTTCGTCCTCAAGCTCCTTCACATATTTGGAGATCAGCGCCTTGGAGCGCCCGAGCTTTCGCGCCGCCGCCGAGAAGCCCCCGGTTTCGACGACCTCCACGAAGGTGCGCATGCGTGTGAATGTATCCATTGTCCGCCGCCAGTTTGAGGACGTTTCCTGTCCTTTCGCCGTTAACGCACAAGCGGTCCCGTGGCCTCCGGAACGCGTCGCGCGACGACGAAAGCGCTTTGGGCCGACCATGTGGCGGCCCAAGCAATTGGCCAACCGGCAGTCGCGCCCTGTTAACTCTAATGACCTGAATCCACTCAGTTCCGTCAATATGAAAAATCGGTTCCGACATGCCGAATCATGCGTTTTTCTACTGTTTTACGAATAGTTTCCCTAGAGTGGACAATCGAATTCTTCCCGCTGAACTATGTGCCGGCCAATGCGACCCTTTGCACTTTGTGCGAGCGTTGCGGCGCCGGCCGCCGGGCGATCCGAATCCGGCCGCGAAGGGCGGCGGATGCGTCGGCCGGCGGTGTCGGCGTTGACTTTCGGGATGATATTCTCGTCCGTCCGGCCGATGCCCCGCCTGCCGCCGTCGGTCCGCCGCGAAGGAGGTGTCGCCGACGGGGCACACCGCATGAAATTGTCGTCATGGACGGATTTTCGCGGCCGAAGGTCTTGCAGAGGGGGGCAACGCGGAGTACATGCGTCCTTGCCCAATTTCGCACGTGCCTGTGGTTGCGTGCCGGTTTCGCTAGGGCCGCTAACGGCGGTTCCGGCGAGGGCAACCGGTGACCGGAGTTAAACCGGGTCTAAGCCGCTTCTCAAGCGGCGGACGCGACTTAAAGCAACGACGTAGAGGGCTTTTTTGGTCTCTGCCGGCGCTCCAAACGCCGACGTTACTGAAGAGGCACTACTTCCTTGCCGGACGTGCGGACTGGAGACATCCGTCCAATCGAAGGCTGCACGACCAGGGGTCATGGCTGCACGGCGAGATCGTCGCCGGGCGTCCGGGACTCAAGGTCGACACTGACATCCGCCGCTTTCCGGCAACGGGAAGCGACGAGGGTGCATCCGCTCGCGCGTGCCGGGTCCACACCGGTCGCGGAGGCAGGGTTGCTCACCCTCAGAGTGCAAAGTTCGGACGACGGAGCCAACGGGCCATGACCGCGCGCATTATCGACTTCCTTGCCAGCCGACGACCGGAAGGCCCCTGCCTCGTCGTCGATCTCGACGTCATCCGTGACAACTTCAACGCCTTCCGCCACGCGCTGCCCGATACCCGCATCTACTATGCGGTGAAGGCCAATCCGGCGCCGGAGGTGCTGCAGCTGCTCGCCGATCTTGGCTCGTCCTTCGACTGCGCCTCGATTCCGGAGATCGAGATGGCGCTGGCCACTGGCGCCACCGCCGACCGCATTTCCTTCGGCAACACCATCAAGAAGGAGCGGGATGTCGCCCGCGCCCTTGAGCTGGGTGTCAATCTGTTCGCCGTCGACTGCGAGGCCGAGGTGGACAAGATCGCCCGCCAGGCCGCGGCCTGCGGCAAGCCGGGCGCGCGGGTGTTCTGCCGCATCCTCTGCGACGGCGCCGGCGCCGAGTGGCCGCTCAGCCGCAAGTTCGGCTGCGACCCGTCGATGGCTGCCGAGGTGCTGGAGCACGCTCATCGCACGGGGCTCACCGCCTACGGCATTTCCTTCCACGTGGGTTCGCAGCAGGGCAACCTCGACGCCTGGGACGGGGCGCTCGCTTCGGCCTCGGCGATCTTCGCCGAACTGGCCGAGCGCGGCATCCAGTTGAAGATGGTCAACCTCGGCGGCGGCTTCCCGACCCGTTATCTCAAGGACGTGCCGGCCACCGAGGCCTACGGCCGCTCGATCGACGAGGCGGTGCGCCGCCACTTCGGCAACCACGTGCCGGAGACGATCATCGAGCCGGGCCGCGGCATGGTCGGCGGCGCCGGCATGATCAAGGCCGAGGTGGTGCTGATCTCCCGCAAGCACCGCGACGACGCGCAGCGCTGGGTCTATCTCGACATCGGCAAGTTCGGCGGCCTCGCCGAGACGATGGAGGAGGCGATCCGCTATCCGATCCGCACCCGTCACGACGGCGGCGCCACAGCGCCCTGCGTGCTGGCCGGGCCGACCTGCGACAGCGCCGACGTGCTCTACGAGAAGACGCCCTACGAGCTGCCGATCTCGCTGGAGATCGGCGACGAGGTGCTGATCGAAGGCACCGGCGCCTACACCACGACCTATTCGGCGGTGGCCTTCAACGGCTTCTCGCCGCTGAAGTCCTATGTGATCTGAATTCGCTCCGGACGGCTTCCGACCGGTTCCCTTCGTGACTTCATCGCCCCGCCTGATGCGGCGGGGGGCGGGGTTGCCTCGATGATCGCCTACATGGATGAACAGGCGGGTGACACGTTCGCCCGCGAGATGCTGCTCGACCGCGCCTTCGGGCCGGGCCGCTTCCGCAAATCGTCGGAGAAGATTCGCGCCGGCCGGCTTCCCGCCGAGGGGCTGGCGCTGGTCGCCCGCGACGACGATCGCCTGGTCGGCAGCGTGCGGCTCTGGCACGCCGAAGCCGCGGCCTCCGGCACGCCGCTGCTGCTGCTCGGCCCGCTGGCCGTCGACGGCGACTGCCGCGGCGCCGGCGTCGGCGCCGCGCTGATGCGGCTCGCCCTGCAACGGGCGCGCGAGGCCGGCCACGGCGCCGTGGTGCTGGTCGGCGACGAGCCCTACTACCGGCGCTTCGGCTTCTCGACGGCCGGCATGGCGGACCTTGCCATGCCCGGTCCCTACGAGCGCGACCGCTTCCTCGGCCTGGAACTGGTTCCCGGCTCCCTGTCCGACGCCGAGGGCGTGCTGCGGCCGACCGGCCGTCTCGTCACGGCCGAGCCGGCAACGGTCGCTGCCTGAGACAGGCAATCGCCTCCGGCGAT